>JBIIOI010000048.1:0-43506 GCA_044337025.1 Planctomycetaceae bacterium | reverse complement strand
TTGGACTTGGCGTTGGCCAGGTACGGGAGGTCGCGGGCCAGCTTGAGGAGCTGGTCGCGGGCGGTGGTGTCGTTTGAACTGTCTGGCACAGCGTGTTGACCTCGATGGAATTTGATTGGACAATCAAACAGGCATTCCTTTCGCCTGTTGCTCTCGAGCGGTGTAGCACGAGAAGTGGTTCGGTGTAGCAGGACAGACACTTGGTGGTCTCTGCGTAAGTCGTTTCGCAGCCGGTCTCATCAAACTGGCCTGATCCATGCTACACCGCCAAACTGCGGTCATGTTCTACCGCACTTCGGCGGTCGAATACCTGTTCTGTCGCTAACGACACTGTGCGAGATGCATGGACGAATCGAAACGCAAACAGATTGCCGATGCTTTCGCTGCACTTCCTGACGGGTGCAAATACGCCATCGCGACCGCATCCGAATTGATCGCATTTGAATCAACTTTTGCACCAATTCCAGACGACTACCGCTGGTTCCTGATGCAGTGCGGCGGAGGCACAATCGGCAGCGAATGGGTTGATGGAATTGATCAACTCGCTAACACGCACCGCAAGTTCAATGTGGAATCCGACATCGAAAACGGATGGACGATGGACGGCGTGTTCGTGATTGGATGGGATGGCGCCGGCAATCCGTTTGGTATTGAGACCGCGACTGGTAAAATACTTGTCGAGGACCACAACTTCGGTGGCATCCATGAAATGGCGTCGTCGTTCGAGGCGTTTCTCGAACGCGGACTGCTATCGAAGAAATGACGCGACAGAACAAAGCGATGCACACGGAGCCGCTGATCGCGCGGTTTGCCAATGGAGAGTTTGTCTCCCGCGGGCCCGGTGATCGCGGACGTTAGACAGCTTTGCGAGGGTTCAATCGTGAATGAACCGATGCCCTTGCAGCTGACGGTCGGCCAACTCCGGCAGGCCCTCCAGATCGCTCCAGACGAGGCAATCGTCGGATCACAGGTGCCGGCTAGGCTGTCGCGATTTGACCCGGCACAAACTCCTCCGGCCTCGGAGCCGCACTGATCTTTGTCGGCTCCACGGGACCGGTGGCCCACTTCAGGACCGCCTCGTACCAGGGCCGGAACACCAGCGGGGCGATGTCTTCCTTGGGAAAGCCCTGGTCAGCCAGTTCGTCCCAGCATTGCCGGGCGAGTTCGACCGCCTGATGCTTGCCGCGAGCCAGGGCTGCGTCGATGTCGTGCCCCTCGCGATAGACGATCTGCTCGCTGTCCATGTTCGGATCGCCGTACATGAACGACGACGGCACATAGACCTCGGCCAGCTGGCGTTCCGCCTTGCGGGCCAGCCACAGCCGATCGATCAGCTCATCATCCGGCTCCAGCCAGCGCAGCGTCTGCCAGGCCCCGATCGAGTACGCATGCCGATACGCCCGCTCGGCCTCGGCCAGGATTGGCGTCCACGGCGCGTCCGGGCCATCGTTATAGAACGGAACAGTGTGAGCTGGCAGTCGATGCATCGCTCTTGTCTCCTTGGAGGTCCGATTTCCAGTTGGTCAACAGCCAGGCTGTCAAAGCCCGTACGCGAGCCTCGTCATCGGGCGGCTTGTCCGATTGAGCGACGGTGAACAGGAACTTTCCGACACGGGCCACCGCGTCATCCGACGTAGCAGGGGCGGCAGGTTCCGGGGTTGAAGCAGTCAAATCAGGGCCGGATGGCGCAAAGAGATCAAATTGGCGTTCATCGACGCCAGCAAAGCCATGCCCGTCAGCCGAGGCGTCAGGGCATCCTTGACGGATGCCAACCGATTCCATTTTGTCCCACTGGTGAGTGACGGCGCGGATGTCACAGATGTCATCACTTGACCGCGCCTGATTTCACAATCAGGCGATACGGGTGAGCTGCGCCGCCGCGGTCGTGGGCGTCCTGGAGGCATGCGAAATAGCGGCCAGGTTCCAGCAGCGATTCCAGTTTCGAATCGGACGTGCTGGACTGGTCGTCGCTCGAAGCGATCAGACTTCCAGAGGCGTTGTAGAGTGTCAGTAAGCTATCAAGGCCTGATCCGAGCTGCTGGGCCTGGACTTCCAGACCGAGGTTGGTCTTCTCCGTGAGTTCAAACGAAAAGACATCGACATTGCCATCTCCGTGAATCTGGCCATCGACGATTTGTGACGGCGCAATCTGCTGAGCCGAGCGGAATCCGTCGTTAGGTTCCGCCTCAGCCAGTACGGGCAGATCCCCACCGACCAGCAGGGCGTGCGGGGCGGATTCTCCATTCGGGGCCACGACCGTGAGCATGACTCGGCCCGGCGAGACCCCTTCGGCGACACTGATCTCCAGCTCAAGTTGCTGATCACCGATCTGTTTCGCATCCTGCTTGCCGGGAACAGCTGCAGCTCCTTGCGAGATGATTTTGAGCGTCACTTTGTCGCTGTCGCAGCGGACAGCGGTCGCCTTGTCGATCTGCCAGCCTCGAAGGGTGACCTTGGTCGTCGTTCCGAGCGGGATCGCCAACGGGGCACACAACGCCACCTTGGGCGGGACGGGTGGCTTCGCTTCCTCGGCTCGCAAGACCCAGGGACTGAGGATCATGACTGCCACGAGTAAGTGCCTACGCATACAGGGCCTCGATCTCGTGACCCTCGTCCAGGATGGCCACGGGTCGTCCGTCGGGCGTGTGCAGCTGCTTCTCCGGGTCGATCCCCAGGGAGCGGTAGACCGTGCAGGCGACATCGGCTGGACGAATCGGCGAGTCGACCGCCTGGCCGCCGTCCTTGTCGGTCGCTCCGATCACACGACCAGGCTTCACGCCAGCTCCCGCGAAGAGCAGCGACGCTGCGGGAGCCCAGTGATCACGGCCGATCTCTTTGTTGACCTTGGGACTGCGACCAAATTCGCCCATCGCGACGACCAGGACATCATCCAGCAACCCGCGAGTTTGCATGTCTGTGATCAGGGCCGAGAAGCCGCGATCGAAATCGGGGAGCCGCTTCTCCAGCCCCTCCCAGATCTTGGCATGATGGTCCCAGCCGCCAAAGTTCACGGTCACATACGTGACACCGCGTTCGACCAGTCGGCGGGCGAGCAGACAGCTCTGCCCGAATGTCGTGCGACCATATCGGTCTCGCACTGTCGTCTCTTCGGCATCGATGGCAAAGGCATCGCGGGCCTCGCCCGATAACACCATCTGGGCTGCACGGTGCTGAAACTGGTCGTAAGCCGTCAGCTGATCATTCCCCTCCATCTGTCGAGAGAGACCGTCAACGGCCTGCAGCATCGACTTTCTGCGATCAAGGCGAACCTGGGCCAGCGGTTCGGCACGAGCGACATCGCGGACACGGAAGTTCGCTTCGTTCGGATCACCCGCCTTGAACGACTCGTAACGTCCTCCCAGAAAGGCGCTCTTCCCGAGCTCCCACGTGAAAGACGGGTTTCTTGGAATGGATACGTAGGGCGGCAAGGTCCCGGGAAACCCGCTCTCATGAGCCGCCACGGCTCCCATCGCCGGCCAGTCGCCAAATGCCGACCCGAACCGGCCCGACATGACCCAGTTCGTGGCTGTCTCGTGATGGTCGTTGTTATGCGATCCACCGCGATGCAGACAGACCTTGTCCATCGTCTGCGCCATCATGGGAAGCAGCTCGCCGATTTGCAGACCGGGAATGTTCGTGGCGATCGGTTTGTACTTGCCTCGGACCTCTTCGATGGCGTCAGGCTTGGGATCGAAGCTGTCGTGGTGCGAAATTCCGCCGCCGAGATAGACGAGGATCACCGACTTCGCCCGGCGGTGCTGGGATTGGGCCACAGCTTGCGACTGGAGCAACGTCGGCAGACTCAACCCGAATGCGGTCAACCCACCGACTCGCAGGAAGTCGCGGCGATTGTGGTGGAAGGTGAAGTCGAACATGGAGTGACCCTGGTTTGGAACGCGTCGGAGATGTCTCCGGTTTCGCTCGAAGGAATCGGCTGCTCAATGCTGGAACGCGAACTCCTTCGAGTTCAACAAGGCCCAGAACAGATCCTGGAACACCTCACGGCGGTCGGCCCCCGCGAGACTCTGCCTCACAACCTCTCGTTCAGTTTCGGTTGGCCACCGGCTCACCGTGGAGAGATACAGTTCGTCGACCACCCGATCGTTGTCCGCCTGAGCGGCCAGCAATTGCTCCAATCGTCCGGTCGAGATCTTCAGCTTGTTTGCGAGCCCATCGCTGTTCTGCAGATGCAGCAGCTGAGGCAAGGTGACATCCCCGGAGCGTTCGCAGGCACAGGCTGTCGTGCGTTCCGAGCGTCCAAACAGCGTTAAGAAGTAGGAATCGGTCCCCGGGTCCGGCACCTGGATCGCGCGCACACCGAGTGGATAACTCGGAAACTGTTCTGGATCACCGGTTGCAAAACAGATTGCATCCAGCAGCACTTCCGCAGGCAATCGACGGGCATAATGGTGAGAGTAGAACCGGTCATCGCGAAAGTTCGAGGGCCGGGTCTCCGACGACAGCTGGTAGGCCCGCGAGTTCATCACCAGCCGCATTACATGTCGCAAGTCGTAGTTGTGGCTCACGAATTCCTGGTTCAGGTAGGTCCATAGCTCGCGATTTGACGGCGGATTCGTTGCCCGCAAGTCGTCAACCGGCTCGACGAGCCCGACCGCGAAGAAGTGCTTCCAAAGCCGGTTGACCATCGCTCCGGAAAACTGCTCGTTCTGAGGATCGGTCATCCAGCGGACCAGTGGCTTACGGGGATCTTCACCCGGCGGACTTTCGAGGACCGAGCGATCCAAAGGCTGCGCCTTCAACTGTTGTCCCGTGCGAGGCTGGCGGGTCTCCACGGTTCCCATTCGCGCTGCATCGATCTGCAGTCGCAGATCGGCAATCCGCTTCTCCACCTCGGCCAATTCCTGAACATGGTCGCCCGCAGCCACCTGCAGCTCAGCGAACTTCCTCTGCTGTCCCTCGATCTCCCGCTGCAGGTTCTGCATGTGGCGAGTTCCGACCTGCAGCGTCGTCGAGCCCTCGGTCGGGTTCTTTCGATCCAGCGCGATTCGGGAGAAGAAGGCGACAAAGTGGTAGTAGTCGTCTTGCGTGTATTTCTCAAGCGGATGATTGTGGCACCGGGCACAGCCGATTCGCGTGCCGAGGAACGCCTGTGCCACTGAGTCGGCAACCTCAGATTCTTCGGAGTTCTTCTCCCCGACGGTGACGATGAAGTAACCCACGGCGGGGTTCTGCGTGTTGGCTCCTTCCGCCAGAATTACATCGCTCGCGATCTCTCGCCAACTCCGATTGGCCAGGAGTTGCTGACGCAGCCACTGGTGCATCGCGCGAACGCCCTTGGTACCCCGCACATCGTGATCACGCTCTTTGCGGTTCTGAAGCAGGTCGCCAAGCTGCAAGGCCCAGTAGTCGATGAACTCGGGCCGAGTGAGCAAGCTGTCGATCAGCTTCGATCGCTTGTCGGGAGTCGTGTCTGCCAGAAACGCTCGCACCTCGTCTGGCGTCGGGAGAGTGCCGATCGCATCCAGTGAGGCCCGCCGCAGAAACGTCGCATCGTCGCAGAGCGGCGAAGGCTCGATCCGCAGCGTCGCGAGCCGCGAATAGACGTGATCATCGATCACGTTGTTACGGGCGGTATACCACTCGGGCTGAGTTGCCGTCTCGTGTGGCATCGTGAACGTGGCAACGCCGACCTGGCCTTGAAACGACGCGCGGATGACCGCCTCGCCGTGTCGCAGGGCCTGCACAGTCCCCGCTTCCGAGACCTCTAAGATCCCGCTGTTGCTGGATGCAAACTGCGTCAGCCAGGTCACGTCTCGCTTCTGACCATCGCTGTAGATCGCGGTCACCAGGATCGGGCGTGTTTCACTGAGTTTGAGTGTCGTGGAGAGTGGTTCAATCTCCAGTCGCTCCACGACCGGATCGCCTGCTTTCGGCCCCGGTGTTCCAGCCTGGATCCAGTCGAGCAGGACTTTCTCCGCCGGACTCCCGACTGCAATCCGCTTTCCTCCGCCATGTGGCAAAGCCCCGACCGCCTTACGAATCAACAGGCTCTCATTCGGAGCAACGGCATTGATGCGGCGTCCCTGCGATTCTCGAGCCAGCGATTCGAAATCGGAATCCGGAGCATACCCCCGCAATGAGAGCTTGAACCCGTTCTGCCCCGCCAGCTTCCCGTGACAGCCGCCTGAGTTACATCCAAACCGTGACAGCACCGGAATGACATCATTGGTAAACGACGGAACGCCTTCAGCCTGAACCTGAGGAATCAGGCAGATCGATAGGAGAGTCGCCCAGATCGCAAGACGGCCATGAGCCACGCAGTTCATTCGATCTCCATCTGTCAATTCGAACGGGCCGCGACACTGGACATTCTGGGGACGAGTTTCGATTGTGGTTTGTTCCATCAACGTACGTCAATCCATGATTGAGAATCGCACGTTAGTCAGCAAGCGTGGCGAATGCCCTGCGGGCCCTTTCTGACCGGACGGTCCAGTTCGTATTGCGCCACGCTCACGCATAGACTATAAACGATGCGTTGCCAGTGTCTCGTTCACCCACCGCTGTGACTTCGTCCAGCGAAGAACCGACCTGCTGTCAGCTCCCGGACCGTTCTGATGGAAGCCAGTTGTCCTGTGTTGTCCCCTCGGATTCTGTCGATCTCCCCGATGCAGACCATCAAGAACTTTTCGATCATCAGTCTGCTGGTCTTCGGAATCATCTGTTCGATTCAAGCGGCGGATGATCAAGTGACTCCGATCACCCTGGAAGCAGCTAGGGCGCAGGGACGAGCGGAATCGAGGTTCCTGAAGGAGTCGCGGCCAGTGGTGACAGCCACTGACGCCGTTCCGATGGCGAATGTGGCTCTCTTTCACGAGTCGGTTGAGCCAGTTCTAAAGAAGAGCTGTCTGGGCTGCCATGGGCCCGAGAAATCGGAGGGCCGGCTGCGCATTGATCAGCTGAACCCAGACCTGCTGACCGGCCCCGATGTGGAGCGCTGGCGCGAGGTCTTTGCCGCCCTCAGCAAGTCCGAAATGCCTCCCGAGGACGCATCGGATGCACTCGCGGATGCCGATCGTGGACGCATTGTGGATTGGCTCAGCGGGGAACTGAATACCGCGTCGCTCGTCCGCCGCAACAGCCAGGAGCATTCCTCGTTTCGTCGGCTGACGAACTACGAATACAACTACGCGCTGCAGGACTTGCTCAGCCTGCCCTATTCCCTTCCGAACAAACTCCCGCCGGAGACAGCTTCCGAAGACGGTTTCAAGAACAGCTCCGAGTTGCTGCAGATGTCGGTCTCGCAGGTTCAGACCTATCGCGAGATCGGGCTGAATGCGCTCCGCCGGGCCACCGTGAGTGGTGAGCGCCCACAAGCTGTCACCTACATCATCTCGATGCCGGAGGAGTTTGCGAAAGCGGCGGGGAAAATGGAAGACAAAGCTGCTGATGGGAAACCGGAGAAGAAGCGAAAGCCACGCAACCAGCAGCAGTTTTTCCATCTCGAGACCGGAGAGAGCATTCCGTTCGCCGCTGGAAAGACGATGCCTCGGCCCGACGCTGTGGTCGGGCAAACACCGCCGGTATCGCCTGTGGTGCTGGTACTCCCGAGGAACAACGAGCTGAAGCTCGATCTGGATCGCTTTCTCCCCGACGAAGGGATCATGCGAGTTCGCATTCGAGCAGGTCGCTCGTCCATGAACCCCGATGAGTACGCGAGCCTCCGCCTGATTTTCAGTGCTCATACCAGCAACGATGCCAACTTCACCGAGGTCATCAGTGAGCGCGACATTCCGATCACGGCAGCCGCTGACGACCCGCAGTGGATTCACTTCGATATCCCACTGAGCGATATCCAGCGGAACCCGTTCCGCCACCTGGAGACGACCTTTCCTCGGCGGGATGAGTTCCTGCACATTCGCAACATCTCCAATGCCTCTGGTGGTGAAGAATCTCTGCAAGTGCTGATTGACCACATCGAGATCAGCGCCCCGTTTTACGAGCAGTGGCCCCCGAAATCTCACACGGAGATCTTCTTCGCCAGCGACAACCGGAGTGACGAGCAGATCTATGGCCGCGAGGTGCTGACCCGCTTCCTGAAGAAGGTCTGGCGTCGCCCCGTCAGCTCCCAGGATGTCGATCCGTTCATGACCCTGTTTGCGAAGTATCGGCCAGAGTTTGGAACGTTTGAAGAAGCGATGGTCGAGGTCCTGGCGACAGCGCTGGCCACTCCGGAGTTTCTCTATGTGACTCAACGAGCGACATCGGGCGAGACGAAATCCCCCGCCAGGATCAACGAGTTTGAGTTGGCGAACCGTCTCGCCGTGTTCCTGTGGTCCAGTATCCCTGACGACAAGTTACTGAGTCTCGCGGAGCGTGGAACGCTCCATGAGCCCGATGTTTTGGCGGCCCAAGTCAATCGCATGCTCACTGACCCGCGTGCCAGCCGATTCTCTCAAAACTTCGTGGAGCAATGGTTGGGGTTGGACCGCATGAGCAGCGTCACGCACATCGCAGCTGACGACCCGCTGCGAGCGGCGATGCTGGAAGAGCCCGTAGCCTTCTTCAATGAGGCACTGAAGCACAACGACAGCGTGATCGACTTCATCCATTCCGATTACGCCGTAGTGAACGAACGGCTCGCGGCCCACTATCGCATTCCCGGCGTCCATGGCCCGCATTTCCGCCGAGTGCCGATCACCTTTCAAACGCATCGCGGCGGGCTTTTGACGTGTGCGGCCATCATGACCATGAACTCGGATGGCAAGGACTCGCATCCCCTCAAACGCGGCGTCTGGATGCTGAAAAAGTTCCTCGACGATCCGCCGCCGCCCCCGCCGCCGAATGTTCCGGAGGTCGATCTCACAGACCCGGAGATTCTGAAGATGACCCTGAAAGAGCGGATCATCAATCACAGGAACAAGCCCGCCTGCCTCTCATGTCACTCTCGAATTGATCCGTGGGGGATCGCGTTTGAGAACTACGATGCCATGGGCGCCTTTCGAACTCACGTCAACAACCAGCCTGTCGATGCAGCTTCGGAACTGTTCAATCGACAGACTCTGGCGGGGATCGACGGACTCAAGCGGTACCTACTGCTAGACCGACAAGATCAGTTCGCCCGGGCGATGGTCCACAAGCTGACAGCCTATGCGCTGGGCCGACCACTGTCGTTTGGAGACAACGCGGACATTGACACCTTGACCGCGCAGTTCAGACGACACGATGATCGACTCGGCGACCTGATCCACCTGATCGTGAGCAGTGACCTCTTCCACTCGAAGTGACCCGTGAGCACAGACCATGCCTGACAAATCTGAGTTGCTGAGTCGGCGAACATTCCTTCAAGGCACAGGAGTGGCTCTGGCGTTGCCGTGGCTGGAATCGTTTGCGATTGGTCAGCCCGCCTCGCCCCAGACACCGAAGCGATTTCTCAGTGTCTATCACCCGGATGGGGTGGGTTTGCCGCTGAAGTCCGATCCCGCGTGGACGGACTGGAGCTGGTTTCCACAGGGCGGGGAGACGGACTTTCGGCTGACCAAAGTGCTGGATGTGCTGGAACCGCTACGGAGTGACATCACGGTCTATTCCGGGCTGTCGCATCCAGCGGCCAGAACCGTCCATGGCCATTCCAATGCGGATCAGTATTTGACGGGGGCTCCCATCGGGGGACACGGGCCGTATCGGAATTCGATTTCCGTGGATCAGGTCTATGCGGAATTCGCGGGCGACTTCACGCGACACTCTTCACTGGTGATGTCGACCAACGGGGGAGTCGGCGGACCGCGTGGCGCTCAGACTCAGTCGTTCAATCGAGAAGGCCGCCCGATCCCCGCGATGAACAAGCCGAAAGAAATCTTCGACATGCTGTTTGTGACCAGCGGCAAAGACGCAGCTGCGAGGCTGGCTCGAAGTAAGAGTGCCCTGGATCTGCTGATCGAGAACACTCGCTCGCTGAATCGCCAACTCTCCAACCGCGATCAAGAGACGCTCAGGCAGTATCTCGACGCTGTGCGCGATACAGAATTGAAGCTGACCAAGGCCCAGAAGTGGATCGATACGCCGGTCCCTCAGGTTGATGCCCGCAACCTGCATCTCGATGCGGAGCCCAAAGAAGCCAGACTCTATTTCCAGACGATGTACGAGCTGATCTATCTCGCCTTCCAGAGCGACTCCACACGCGTCGCGACGTTCCAGCTGGGAAGAGAAAACGGCGAAGGTCCCCACGACCTGTTGTCCCTGGCGGTGGGGCTGGGAGCCGCGCATGGCCTGACACATGAGGTCAAGAAGCCCGGCGGGTGGCAGAACCTGGGCACTTACAATCGCTACCAAGCCGAAGAATTCGGTCGCTTCGCACAGAGGCTCAAGGACACCCCTGAGCCGACCGGCCAGGGGAATATGCTCGACAATACGCTAGCCATGCACGGCTCCGCCTCCAGCAGCTTCCACCTCTCTCGCAACTACCCAATTATTACGGCGGGCGGGAAGAACCTCGGCTTCACCAACGGTCGGTATCTGAAGTTCGGCAAGGGCAATGAAGACAATCAAGCCGGGGCTGGCATCGATACGGATGCGGGATGGCAAAGCAAGACGGAAGTCGAAGAACTGCCGCTGTCAAAACTCTTCGTGACGATCCTGCAGAGGCTCGGTGTCGAGACCGACTCGTTCGGTGGACAGACTGGAACGTTGAGTCGGGTGTAGACCGCGTCATAGGCCCGGAAGCCGAAACCCCAAAAGGGCAAAATCCGCCGCGACAGCCGGTTGATGGCGTTGGCGATCCACTTCAACCCAAGTGTATTCAACACGCCCGCCTGTTCGCTTGTGATATAAAACCACGGATTCGAAGTCATTCGTTGAAACGTCTCCATGTGCAATCTGTCGTTGAAAGAGTGACCCAGACGCTGCTTTGAGCGTCTGGGTGACGCAGGAACAAGAGGTTCTGGCAGCATCGCATCAGTTCACTCACTGGATCGGAACCCCGACACTCTTCCGCCATTCATACCACCTGATTGAACTCCAACGCCAGTTCAGCGCTCGCCACCCAGCCGCATGGCTCCCCTCTCCCCCGGGAGAGGGGATGGGGTGAGGGTGCTCGCCACGCGGATCAACTTTGGCCGAAAGCCCGTCCTCTCATGCAACGTAGACTGGAGTGGCTGGGGTCCGAGCAAGGCGCGCGTACGACTTGAGCCAAGCGGACATTCGCTCCGGCAGACTGCGATCGAGCTGGGGGCTCCCGGATTCGATGAGATCACGTTGCCGCAACCACGCCCGCTGCCGGAAATCATAAACACGGCATAAAATCATTAACACGGCATAGAGTGTGGCACGCCCTGACCAACGGGAAGGGCGTGGGAACAGGCTCACTATCGATTCAGTGGTCCAGGCAACCTTCCAAAAGCCACGCCCTTTCGCAAAGCCTTCAGGGCGTGCCACCCGAGCCGAAACGTCTGGGGTACCCCAGCGGGGTAGTAATCGGTGCTACCCCGCGAGAAGCCCTTTGGACGTGAAATCCGAGCCGCGCTTACACGTATGCCCACACGTTTGCCCACAAGCACAATGCGTCAACTACCGCAACTCCCGCACAATTCGCCAACTCGTCCAGGTCAGGGCCGCGTATCGGAACATCATTGATGCCAGGCAATCGACCGAACAAACACCGTCGATAGTCTCGATATCCGAACATCGCACCAACATAACCGACACACCTACGATACGCTTCCTCGACTCGAGTCGATCCATTTTCTTCGCTGAGTAAATCGATATCCTCGACAGACGTCTTCTGAGTAGATGCAACCGTTCTCCTGTCCGTTGTGATACCGATCTCAAACCGCCTGCCTCGCCAAGCTAATGTAGCAAGGGACCTTCTACGCTGTGACACCACACCAGGAAGAATGAGATTAATCGTTCCGTGTTGCGTCCTCAACTCAGTGGTCCCGCAATAGAAACCGAATCGCCTCTGCATAACAAAATCACAGAAATATTGACCATCAACACGCATCTCTCCTGCTTCGTCAACTCGCGATATCTCGATCAATGCATCCTTGGTCTTGTAAATCGTGACCTCGCTGGTCTTGAATAGCCCGCTCATGTTAGAAATCACTACGGAATGGGGAACAAACGATCCTTCGCGATCAGACATCCACACTCCGCGTGCGTAGGATGTTGAACGCAAAAGCCTCGCAACTCGCGTGTACCCACCGAGCAGGATCACTGACACCCCTCCCCGGCAAGGTTTCTGGCATAGTGAAACGAGATAGGCCAGAACTCAAAGTCGACCCCAATGTTTAGGGATCCACATGGACGCTGGGTGGCATCGGTTGGCGGCGGGGTGGCCCAGACATCGCGTTGGATGTCTGGGTGACGACGGAACAAGAGGTTCTGATTACATGGCATCAGTCCACCCACTGGATCGAATCCCCACAGTTCGAACCTCAGTGTACCAACGAGCCGAACTCCACGGCCACTCCGATGGCATCTTCACAGGCCCTCACCATCTCTGGATTCTCCGAGGCCGTGACTGGCTCGGAATCTGTACGACTTCGATCGGCGATCTGACTCACCGCTCAAGCACCATCACACCCGACCCCTTTCTCGGTGGGAGAGGGGAGCAAGGCTCTGACGCAAAAGACCGATCTGCTGCTGCGGATTTCCTGTTCCAACGGGCCAACTCAGCCCAGCCGATCCACCACGCGCCGCGACAGGGGACCACTGGCCCGCACGTGGAACACGCGCGACTGCTCACCCGTGACATCAATGTCGATCCGCAAGTGATCGCGCGGCAGCAGGTCACCGATCCGGTCGGCCCACTCAATCAGGCAGACCCCCTCGCCGCTCAGCAGCTCCCCGCCCCCCATGTCGAGGAACTCATCCGAGTTCTTCAGGCGGTACGCATCGACGTGATAGACCGGCAGTTCTCCATCGTACTCGTGAATCAGCGTAAACGTGGGACTGACCACGAACGAACGACCGCAGCCCAGCGCAGTTGCGATCGATTGCACGAGCCGCGTCTTGCCGGCACCCAGCGGGCCTTGCAGCGCGATGACGTCGCCCGCAGACAGCAGGCCAGCCAGCCGCTGACCGAACTCACGGGTCTGGGCCTCGTTGTGAGAAGTCCATTCCAGATCGGAGTGCAGCTGGCTCATGGCAACGCCGCCTCGCGGGTTGCGAAGGCAGTTCGCAGCTTCTCGACTCGGGCCCGATTGGCTCCCAGATCGGACCGTCCCACCCGCGATGCGGATCGGACATGGATCTGCTGACCATCGAGTCGAAACTCGATGTCATCGACGTAACGCATGAGCGGCGTCACGAACTCCACATGCAGATAACCCTCCTCGCGCGTCACGATCTGTGATCGCGGTGTCTCTTCCAGAACCTGAACCAGCCGCGCCCAGGCCGCTTCCGGCGGGTCCCGGAACTCCAGCGGAGTGATGGCGTGATCGCCGGACTCCCCTTCGCTGCAGACACAGTTCGGAGAAGTTGGGCACTTCCGCAAATGCCCTTCCACGAGGCCCACATCAGGACGTCGCCACGAGGGCAGGGCCAGCAGCGCCCAGCCAATCAGGGGAATCAGCAACAGCCACCAGTACATACGGCGTCCTCGGGCCATGAAGTGGTCATCCGCGAAACAGAGTTCGTGTTGGCAAATTGGACGTGGACGCCAATCGCGGGCTCTTCGGCAGTGCGGACCGGATCCCTACGCGGGGCGCTGAGGGTCCTGCTTCAGCGGCAGCGAGACCTTCTTGCCCGTCCAGGCCGACTCATAGATCGCCAGAATGATCTCAACACTCTTGCGGCCTTCCATCCCATCGATCGCGGGCTTCTTGCCACTCTTCACAGCTGCCAGAAAATCCTCGAACTGCTTCTGGTGGCCCACGAACGAGATGGCCTTCGGGTCACTTGCACCGCCGGTGTTGCCGGATTTCTTGGCGAGAGATTCGCGGAGGGCCGCATCGCCGGGCTGTTCGTTCTCGAACTGCCACATCAGCACATCGTCCTGCTCGATAATCGCCGAGCCTTGTGTGCCGTGGATCTCGGTCTTCTTCAGCAACCCTGGCCAGGCGCTGGTTGTCGCCTGTAAGGTGCCGATGGCTCCGCTTTTGAACTTCACGACGGCCGATCCGACGTCCTCGACTTCAATCCGCTCGTGAGCCAGCGTGGCTGTCATGCCGACGACTTCCGCAACATCGCCCATCATCCAGTAGAGCAGGTCGACGTTGTGGATCGCCTGATTCATGTAGGCCCCCCCACCGTCCAGCTGCCAGGTCCCGCGCCAGTTGCCGCTGTCGTAATACTGCTGAGTCCGCCACCACTTCACATAGGTATCGCCCATCGTCAGCTTGCCGAACCGCCCGCTGTCGATCGCCTGCTTGAGAGCCAGATTCGCCGCCGAGAAACGCGACGGCAGGATCGCTCCGAGCTGAACACCGGCCTTCGCCGCTGCGTTGATGATCGCATCGCAGCGGGAGAGAGTGATCTCGAGCGGCTTCTCGACAAGGATGTGCTTCCCCGTTTGAGCGGCCTCGACTGCGGGCTCCATATGGGCCCCGCTGGGGGTGCAGATCGTTACGATCTGAATGTCGTTGTTACTGAGGAAAGCCCCGAAGTCCTCATACCCCTGGCAGCCATACTCCTTGCCAAATTCTGCCGCCCGTCCGGGGACGCGGTCGTAACATCCCACCAGTTTCGCGCCCGGAATGGCGGCGATCGCCTTCGCGTGGAAGTGCGCAATCATGCCGGTGCCGATGATACCAAAACCGTTGGCCATGGAGTCGTTCTCGTGAAGGAGACAGGGAAGTTGCAGAGTGGAGGATGACCGGGAACTCAGATTCTGGCAACCAGATGGTGCGAATTCCTCGGAAACGAACTGGCTCACTGTGGGAAACTTATCAGCCTTCAGATCGCAGCAGCCCGAATTCGTGAGAACTCCGCCGCCAATGGTTGACGCGGCTGTTTCCCCGCGATTGTGGCATTCCCAGTCATTAGACAGAGTTGCGGCGTGCGTGCGATCCCCTTGATGGTCACCCGCACATCCCCTACGATCCCATCAGGTTCGGTCCACAGCTACTTGGCAAGGGTTGTGCGCTCAAGGGATGAGCGATTCCGAACTTCTGCTCCTGCAAGACGTTAGGGTGTCGACGTGGAGATTCCTCCGCTGCTGGTGTATGTGGGTGCGTTGATCGGGTTCGTCGTGACGAACATGATCCTGACGCACATCATCGGGCCGCGCAAGAAGACGGCTGTCAAGGACATGCCGTACGAATCGGGGATGGACCCGATGGGGGACGCCCGCCAGCCATTCGATGTGAAGTTCTATCTGGTGGCGATTTTGTTCCTCGTCTTCGACGTGGAGCTGCTTTTCCTATACCCTTGGGCTGTCAGCGCTTACATCGGACCAGACCAGACAGGCGGCATCCCGGTCGAGTTACGGGGAACCGTGTTCGGAGTGATGCTGGTGTTCATGGCCACGCTGGTGATCGCCTACGCTTACGCCTGGAAAAAGGGCGTCTTCAAGTGGCGTTAGCGGCGTCGCAGAATTCGTGAGAATTCTGCCGTGGGTTGAGCAGGCATAACGCCGGAATTCTCACGAATTCCGCTACGACAGGAGTCAGTCATGGTGGATCGAGGAACCAACGCGGGGCTACCCGACAACGTCTTCATGACGCGGCTGGATGCAGCTGCGAACTGGGCACGGTCGAACAGCCTGTGGCCGATGCCATTTGCGACCGCCTGCTGCGGGATCGAGTTGATGGCGACCGCTTCCAGCCGGTTTGACCTGGCCCGATTCGGGGCCGAAGTGATGCGGTTTTCGCCGCGGCAGTGCGATCTGATGATTGTGGCTGGTCGCGTGGTGATGAAGATGCTGCCCGTGCTGCAGCGAATCTGGCTTCAGATGCCAGAGCCAAAATGGTGCATCTCAATGGGGGCCTGTGCCTGTTCCGGCGGGGTGTTCGACACCTACGCCGTGGTGCAGGGGGTGGACCGGTTCATTCCCGTGGACCTGTACGTGCCCGGGTGCCCGCCGCGTCCCGAACAGCTGATCGCCGCGCTGATCGAGATGCAGGAAAAGATCATGAAGACCGGAACCTTTGACGGTCGTGAGTTCGCCAAGCGGACTCAGGCGACTGGACCGGTGCCCGTCGAACTCGAAGAAGTTCGGCGATCCCGCGAGGCCACGCTGGTCGAAGGGCTTGATATCTACCAGCCACCAAAGCTCTAACACCAGAGAAAGCCCACCGGTCGCAACCGGTGGGCTTTTCAAAGAAACCGCGAATTCTCGGCCCCCTGACCACTGACGACTGAGAACTTCCCCCTCATGACCGACCTTCAGCCACTCATCGACAAGTTCGCTCTCTCGCAGAGCGAATTCCGCGACAACCGCCGTGTGACGGTGGGAGCGGATCGGCTCTATGCGCTGCTGGCCACGCTGAAGACCTCGCACGGGTTCGACATGCTCGTCGACATTACGTGCGTTGATTATCTGGAATACGAGGGGGCCACGGATCGATTCGGCGTGGTCTACTGTCTCTTGAATATGGAGACCGGCGAGCGGCTGATCGTCAAGACGTTTGTCAATGATCCCAGTCCCTCACTCCCGACGGTCACGACGCTCTGGCTCGGAGCTGACTGGATGGAGCGTGAAGTCTGGGACATGTTCGGCATTACGTTCACGGGTCACCATGATCTGCGACGAATCCTGATGCCGGACGAGTTCTCGGCTCACCCGCTACGCAAGGACTACCCGATCAAGGGCCGCGGCGAGCGGCACAACTTCCCCGTCATCACGAGATCCGAGAGCTAGCGTCATGGCCACGGTCTCCCACCCACGAATCACGCCCGAGGAGCTGCTCAAGCTTCCCGATGGAGAGCGTTTTGAATTGGTGGATGGGGAACTGGTGGAGGGCGTCATGAGTTTCGAGTCTGTGTGGATTGCGACTCTCCTGTGCCTCAAGCTGAACGAGTTCGTACTCCCACGTGGCTTGGGTTTTGTGGCAGGCGATGGGCTCGGCTACCAGTGCTTCGATGAGTCCGACAAAGTACGCCGCCCCGATGCTTCGTTTGTCAGGGCAGGGCGGCTGTCGCTAATTCAGTTCGAATCCGGACATTGCCAGATTGCTCCGGATCTCGCCGTCGAGGTCGTCTCGCCCAACGACCTTTTCTCCGACGTTGAACGCAAAGCCAACGAGTATCTGGCAGCTGGCGTCAAGCTAGTCTGGGTCCTGAACCCGGAAACACAGACCATCCTCGTTTATCGCCCGGATGGCACCATGGCTCACCTGTCCGCCAAAGACGAACTCGATGGCGAAACGGTGCTGCCTGGCTTCAAGTGCCCGGTGCGCTCACTGTTCCCCGACAAGGTCCAGCTGGGACTGAAGCCGACCTGACCCGTCCAGTTCGCTCCCGTCCGATCTACCCCTTACTGTCCCCAAACTTCTCCACATGCCCCTCACAGCCGCCCAGACGATGCCGCCGGATGCTCCCGACCAGGAGTATCACTGGACACTGAATTTCGGGCCGCAGCATCCGGCCACGCACACCACGCTGCGGCTGGTGCTCACGCTCGACGGCGAGAAGGTACTCAACGCCGTTCCGCACATCGGCTATCTGCACTCGGGGTTCGAGAAGCTGGCTGAGCATCTCGACTTCAACCAGTACGTGACCATCGTCGACCGGATGAACTATCTGTCGCCGTTGGCCAACGAGATCAGCTGGCACCACGCTGTTGAGAAGCTGCTGGGAATTGAGCTGACTCCACGGTGCAAGTACCTGCGGACGATCCTCGCCGAGCTGATGCGGCTGCATGACCACCTGCTCAACTGTGGAACGAGCGCCCTCGACCTCGGGGCTTTCACCGCGTTCCTGTACTTCTTCGAGCAGCGGGAACTGATCTACAACATCGTTGAGTACGCCTCGGGACAGCGGTTCCACACCAGCTACACCCGCGTCGGCGGCGTAATGTTCGACGTCAATAACGAGTGGGTCAACCAGGTTCGCAGCTTCACCAAGCAGTTCCGCAAGACGCACGACGAGGTTCACAAGCTCCTGACCCGCAACCGGATCTTCATCGACCGGACCAAGGGGATCGGAGTTCTCTCCAAAGAGCAGGCGATCAACCTCAGCTGCACCGGCCCCGTGGCCCGGGCGAGCGGCGTGGTTCGCGACCTTCGAAAAGATGAGCCGTATCTGGCCTATCCAGACTTCGACTTCAAGGTCATCTGCTCCGCTGGAGGCGACTGCTACGCCCGCTATCTGGTGCGTATGCAGGAGATGATCGAAAGCATTCAGATCATCGAGCAGGCAATCGAGAACGTCCCGGCGGGTCCGGTCAACGTCGACGCCGCCACCGGGGTCGTGTTGCCCGCGAAGCCTGCGGTCTACCGCTCGATCGAAGGCCTCATCCAGCACTTCGAAGTCAACATGCCCAACCGGGGCTACGAAGTCCCGCACGACGAGATCTACGCTGCGACCGAATCGCCCAACGGCGAACTCGGCTTCTACATCGTGGGGCAGGACAGCACGCGGGCCTACCGGGCTCGTACGCGTCCCCCTTCCTACATCCATTTCGCTGTGTTCCCGCACATCATCAAGGGCCATCAGCTCAGCGACGTCGTCGCCGTGCTGGGCAGCCTGAACATCATTGCGGCGGAGCTTGACCGATGAGTGCCCTCACTGAAGAACTTCGCGAGAAGATTCGGGCCGAGTTCCCGAAGTACCCGAACAAGCGGGCGGTCACGCTGCCCGCGCTGCACATCGTGCATGACGCTCTGCGTTGTGTCTCGACCGAGTCGATCCGCGAGATCGCCGGACTGCTGGAACTGCATCCGTCGGAAGTCCACGACACGATGTCGTTCTACAACTTCTTCAAGGATGAGCACCATCCGCTGGGGAAGCACCGGGTCTGGTTTTGCCGCAGCATCTCCTGCATGCTGCGCGGCGGTGAAGAGCTGCTGGGCCAGGTCTGCGAGAAGTACAACGTCAAGCCGGGGGAAACCTCAGCCGACGGCAAATTCACGCTGGAGTTCGCCGAGTGCCTGGGAGCCTGCGAAGGCGCCCCATGTGCCTTGGTGGACGAGGACTGCCACATGTCGCTCGACGTCGCCTCGGCGTCGAAGTTGATCGATGAGCTGAAGTGAGATGGCCTCAACACGAGCTGAGCGAGATCGCGATGCGGAGGTGATCCGAGTCGCCTCTCGCAAGGCGATCGAGTCGGCCATCCGGCTTCACCAGGGTCTCGAACTCCCGATGGCCGTCTGGAAGGACGGAGTACCCACATGGGTCTCTCCGAAAGAAGCTGAGCGGATGTTGTTGACACCAGAACGCGGCACGCCGAACGAGTTCGACGGCTAACTTCTGTGACTGACGACTGAAAACTGACCACTGACGACTGAGAACTTCTCACCGTGCCCAAATTCGAACCTG
Organism: Planctomycetaceae bacterium; assembly: GCA_044337025.1. Taxonomy (GTDB): domain Bacteria; phylum Planctomycetota; class Planctomycetia; order Planctomycetales; family Planctomycetaceae; genus TH-plancto1. The sequence continues at coordinate 24,132 of JBIIOI010000048.1, read as the reverse complement.
TTCTCCTGGCCCGCATCAACACGCCTGACAGCCACAAGCTGGAGACCTACCAGCGTGATGGTGGGTATCAGGGGCTGCGCAAGGCCCTCGACTTGGCCCCTGCGGAAGTCACGAACCTCGTCAAGGATTCGGGACTTCGCGGTCGCGGCGGTGCCGGTTTCCCCTGCGGACTGAAGTGGACGTTCCTGCCCAAGGACCATCCTGGGCCGATCTACCTCTGTATCAATGCCGACGAGTCGGAACCAGGCACCTTCAACAACCGCTACCTGATGGAACTCGATCCGCATCAGCTGATCGAGGGAATCGCGATCGCCTGCCACGCGATCAAGTCGAACAAGGCGTACCTATACCTGCGATTCGAGTATGGCCTCAGCTACCGTCGTCTCGATGCGGCGATCAGGGAATGTTACGCCGCTGGGATCCTCGGCAAGAACATCTTCGGCAAGGGGTTCGACCTCGACATCGTCCTGCATCGCGGGGCCGCAGCCTACATCTGTGGCGAAGAGACCGGGCTGATTGAGAGCCTGGAAGGGAAGCGGGCCTGGCCACGCATCAAGCCCCCGTTCCCCGCCATCGAAGGTCTGTTCCGCAAACCGACGATTGTCAACAACGTCGAGACTCTCTGCTGCGTCAAGCAGATCATCGACCGCGGCAAGGAATGGTTCCAGTCGATCGGCGTGAAGCCCGACCCGAACAATCCCCGTGATGCCGGCAGCTATGGCCCCAAGCTCTACACTGTCAGCGGTCACGTCAACAAGCCATGCTGTGTCGAACTCCCGCTGGGGGTCACCGCTCGCGAGCTGATCGATGAGCACGCCGGCGGCGTCTGGAAAGGCCGCAAGGCCAAAGCCGTCGTCCCCGGCGGAATCAGCATGGGGTTCCTGTCCGACAAGGAACTCGACACTCCGCTCGACTTCAACGGCCCTGGCAAGGTCGGCTGCCTGGGCCTGGGCACCGCAGCTGTGGTTGTGGTCGATGACCAGACCAACATGGTCGACGTGCTCTACAACTGTGCCCGGTTCTTCTCGCACGAGAGCTGTGGTCAGTGTACTCCGTGCCGGGAAGGCACCAACTGGATGACCCGCATCCTGGAACGGATCCGGTCAGGCCAGGGGAGTATGCGGGATCTGGACCTGCTGACCGAAGTCGCTTCGTCGATGGGGATCATCCCAGGTACGACGATCTGCGGTCTGTCGGACGGAGCCGCCTGGCCGGTCAAGAACGCGATCCAGAAGTTCCGGGGCGACTTCGAAGAGTACATCAACTCGGGCCGGAAGAGTGTCACGCCGTACCCCGTTGGGGCTCACTGACACACGAGCAGGTCGCACACATCACACGAAGCAACAGCGAACTGACAAGTTCGCTTCCAGTGGACGGGATTCATGGCAACTGTCATCGTCAACAACAAGCCGGTCGAAATCGGCACCGAGCGTCTGAACTGCATTCAGGCAGCTGATCGGGCCGGCGTCGAGATTCCGCACTACTGCTGGCATCCCGATCTGTCGGTCGTGGCCAGCTGCCGCATGTGCCTGGTCGAAGTCGGCGACAAAAAGCCGGACGGCTCCGTCGCGATGCAGCCCAAGCTCGTCCCCGGCTGTCAGACTCCGGTCAAAGACGGCACCGTCATCATCAGTGACTCGCCCAAGGTCAAGGCAGCACAGCAGGCCACTCTGGAATACCTGCTGCTGAACCATCCGCTCGATTGCCCCGTCTGCGATCAGGCCGGTGAGTGCGGACTGCAGGACTACAGCTACGAATACGGTCGCGGGTACAGCCGCCTGCAAGAACCCAAGAATATCAAGCCCGACAAGGACTACATCGGCGATCAGATTACGCTCTTTACCGACCGCTGCATCATGTGTACCCGCTGCGTGCGGTTCACTCGCGAAGTCAGCGGAACGGCCGAGTTGCAGGTCTCCAGCCGCGGGTCGCACGAAGAGATCGACATCTTCCCGGGCGAGCCTTGCAACAACAAGCTGGCCGGGAACGTCGTTGACCTGTGCCCGGTCGGGGCCTTGTGCAGCAAGGACTTCCTGTACGAGCAGCGGGTCTGGTGGCTCAAGTCGAAGAAGAGCGTCTGTCCGGACTGCAGCACGGGCTGCTCGATCAACGTCGATCAGAACAACGACACGGTCTACCGTCTGAAGCCCCGCTACAATCCCAAAGCCCAGGGCAGCTTCATGTGCGACGAAGGCCGCTTCGGCTGGAAGTACATCCACGCCGAAAACCGCCTGTCGCTCCCCGCCAAGCGTGAAGGGGCGAGCACCGTCAGCACCGACTGGGACGTCGTACTGGCCAGCGTTCGCGAAGCCTTCCAGGCCGCAGCCAAGTCGGCTCCCAAGAAGGTGGCTGCGATCTTCTCGCCTTGGATGACTGTCGAAGAGGCCTACCTCCTCGCCAGCTGGCTCAAGGGACTCTCACCCGACATCACGCTGGCGATGACTCCTGCTCGCGTCAGCGGAGAGGACGACACCTACCCCAAGGACGTCCATGGCAAGCCTGTTCAGCCGGTGAAGTTCACGATCCGGGCTGAGAAGGCTCCCAACCGCACCGGCGTGGAGGCTGTCCTCAAGCACTTCCAGGGAGACGTGATCCCCTCGGGCAAGGTCCTCGAAGGCGGCTCCTACGACACCCTGTTCGTCGTTGGCGGTGACCCGAATCCCGAAGTCAACGCTGCCACAGCCAGCAAGCTGGGACTGCTCAAGACTCTCGCGGTACTCGATCTGCTCGACACTGCTCTGACGAAGAAGGCTCATTACGTTCTGGCGGGCGGCTCGTTCGCCGAACGGGACGGCAGCTTCGTCAATCACTCGGGACTCGTGCAGGCGATCAACCGGTCACTGCAAGGCCCCCTCGAAGCCCGTCCGGATGGCCGCATCCTGTCGGAACTGGCCGGACGCGGAGCGATGTTCACAGCGGCCAAGCTGCGGGCTGAGATCGCGCAGGCGATCCCGGCTTCCTTTGGTTCGCTGGGAGACGGAAAGCTCGGCGAATACGGCGTGGTCATGGGCCCCGCTGCGAAGCCTGAGCCCGCTCTCGCGTAGCAGAATTCGTAAGAATTCTGACCTCTCGTACAACTCGACCGTCCCTCAACGGACAACTTCATGAGTTCGATCTTCACTCACCTCAATCTTCTCGCAGCGGACGCCGCCACGGCAGCACCCGCCTCGGGAGGTCTGTTCGATCTGGCCAAGGCTCAGCTGCCGACACTGATCACCATCGCAGCTGCGCTGGGAGCTGTGCTTGGGGCCGTGTCGTACCTGATCTACGTCGAGCGCAAGCTGGCGGCGTTCATGCAGGACCGCATCGGGCCCAACCGTGTCGGCCCCTGGGGACTGCTGCAGCCGATCGCGGACGGCATGAAGTTCATCCTCAAAGAAGACGTGATCCCCGCCTACGTCGACCGCACGCTCTACCTGCTGGCTCCGTGCATCGCAGCCTTTACCACGATGCTGGCGTTCGCGGTTGTCCCATTCGGCCCGGTCGATAACGCTCCCAGCTTCCACCGCTTCGTGATCGTTCCGAATGTCGACATCGGCATCGTGTTCATCTTCGCGATCGGTTCGCTGGCTGTGTACGGAATCATCCTGGGGGGCTGGGCCTCGAACAATAAGTACAGTGCCCTCGGCTCACTGCGGGCCAGTGCTCAGGTCATCAGCTACGAAATCCCACTCGGCATGTCGGTGCTGGGTGTCGCTCTGCTGGGCGGAACGCTGAACCTCGAAAAGATGCTGATGAATCAGGCCGAGGCCGGAATCGCAGGCTGGTACTTCTGGACTCAGCCGCTGGCCTGCCTGATCTTCTTCGTAGCGGCTCTGGCCGAATCGAACCGCTTGCCATTCGACCTTGTGGAATGCGAGCAGGAACTTGTCGGGGGATTCCACACCGAATACAGCTCGATGAAGTTCGCTCTGTTCTTCCTGGCCGAATACACGCACGTGATCACCGTCAGCTTCCTGACCGTGATTCTGTTCTTCGGCGGCTGGCACTTCCCGGGAATCGCCGAGCCGGGAACGGTCGGGTTCGGGGCGATGCTGCTCAAGCTCGGCGTACTGCTGAGCAAGGTCTTCATGGTCATCCTGGTAATCATGCTGATCCGCTGGACGATCCCGCGGTTCCGCTTCGACCAGCTGATGGGCTTGGCCTGGAAGGTGCTGATTCCGCTGTCGACGGCCAATGTCGTGGCGGTGATGACGGTTCTGCAGTTCGGCTGGTCACGCTGGTGGCTGACGCTGATCTCGGGCGCCCTGTTCCTGGCCGCAGGATTCATCGGAGTGCAGCAGGCTCAGGTGGCCCTCAACCAGGGTTCCCGCCGAGCCAAGGGCCACGTGGCACACGCACACTAAGTTCAAGGCACGTCGAACGAGTTCGACGGCTAACGAGGTTCACATGCCAATCGCGAGCAAAGATGTCACCTGGGTCGAAGAGCCGGAGATCGGCTTCTGGGAGGCTACGTTCCTCCCAGCGATCCTCGCGGGACTCAAGACCACGGTGAAGCACGTCACCCACTACAAGACGGTGACGGAGCAGTACCCCGAAGAGAAGCCCACGCTGCCGCTGCACTACCGCGGGGTTCATCGTCTGAACCGCGATGACCAGGGCCGCGTCAAGTGCGTCGCCTGCATGATGTGCGCCACAGCTTGCCCAGCTCGCTGCATCACGATCGAAGGCGCACAGGCTCCCTGGGAAGACCGGGACAAGTACCCGTCTTCGTTCGTCATCGACGAATTGCGCTGTATCTACTGCGGCATGTGCGAGGAAGCCTGCCCGGTCGATGCGATCGAGATGACTCACCTGTACGACCTGACCGGGTTCTCCCGCGAAGAGATGATCTTCGACAAGGAGAAGCTGCTGGGCGTGTTCGATCAGACGAAGGATTCGGGCCATGACCCAGTCCGCACCCAGCGCGGTCGCCTCGGCGCCGCGTCAGACTTCGAAGGACTGCCCGCTTTGGCTCCGGCGACATCCGTGCGAAGCGACGATCGGTCGGCTCGCGACGTGACCGCCGGAGTGATCCACGGAACGGCGGTCATGAAGTCGTCCTGGGAAGACATCAACGACAAGATCGAGAAGAAGTAGAAGAGGTTGTCAGTTATCAGTTTTCAGTTCTCAGTGAAGTCACTGAGAGTGAAACGCGGAATAACTGAAACCTTCTAACTGACGACTGATCACTGAAAACTGAGAACTCTCCATGCAATGGATCCAAAACAACTGGGCGCTCTTACTGCCGCTCGCACTGGGTGCGATCGGCGTATGGCTCCTGATGCCCGGCAAACGTGCCCTCCGGCCGCTCGGCGGACTGGCTGCGCTGGGCGGGCTGGCTCTCGGTTTCCAGCTGGTCTCGGGCGGCCAGGAGATCATTCCGATCGTCGAGATCGTGATTTCGACGTTCTGTTTGATTGCGGCGGTGCTGATGATTACCAGCCGTAACCCGGTCTACGCCGCTCTGTGGTTCGCAGTGGTCACGCTCAGCGTCTGCGGGCTGTTCATGCTGCAGTCGGCTCCATTCCTGGCTGCAGCCTCGGTCATCGTCTACGCGGGAGCGATCATCGTGACGTTCCTGTTCGTGATCATGCTGGCCCAGCAGTCGGGGGGCGCCAGCTACGACCAGTCGTCCCGCCAGCCGCTGTTCGCCTCGATCATCGCGTTCACCCTGCTGGGGCTGATGCTGATGACCTACCAGACCTGGGGCAGTGCCCAGCCTCTCAAGGCCCCTGTTAAACTCTCCTCGATCGACTCCAAGGCCAACGCCAGCCAGCCACCAGCTCACCCCAGCAGCCGGCCGATCGAAGGCGAATCGGTCGGCCAGCTGCGAGGTCTGGGCCGGGCTCTCTTCAGTGACTTCCTGTTCGCGGTGGAAATCGCCGGAACATTGCTCCTCATCGCCAGCATCGGAGCCATCGCATTAGCGCCACGTCGGGCGCAGGGGACGCTATGAACGGCTCAATCCATCCATCACTTCTGGTGTCAGCCGCCTTGTTTGCTCTGGGAGCAATTGGGTTTTTGACTCGTCGCAACTTGATCCTGATGATCCTCTCGGCCGAGATGATGCTGCACGGCGTCGGTCTGTCGATGGTCACCTTCGGACGAATCCACGGCAACAATGAAGGGCAGATCTTCACGATCTTCGTCCTGACGGTTGCCGCGTGCGAGGCCGGTTTGGCCCTCGCACTGGTTCTGTCGCTGTACCACCGGACCAAGTCCCTCGACCTGGATCTGTGGAGTGTCCTTCGCGAAGACGATCTGCCGTCGCCCGTTGGGATGGACGCCAGCTCCGATCCGTTCGTGCAGGCTCCCGCGACAACGATGCCTACGCTGACCCCCGCCGGTCTGCCCCTCGACCCCAAGACTCCTCTGCCTCCGAAGCCAGCCAGCCGCGAGGAGACCACCACCCATGTCTGAACTGATTCACAATAACTCCGAACTGATCCTGTGGCTGATCCCCGGAGCTCCACTGTTCGCCGCAGCCATGATCGCTTTCTTCGGAAAGCTGTTCATGGGCGAGCGCAGCCATGTCCCGTGCGTTGCCGCGCTGGGCGTATCGTTCCTCTGTTCGCTCGCCCTGCTGAACAACATTGTTCCCGCGACGTTCGAGGCGAGTGCCGGACCAGAGACGACTTTTGAAGCGAACGGCACTCAATACAAGCAGACCAACCCCGAGAACGCCGTCTCCCCGCAGAAGGGGGCGATCGCCCGCGGCTACCAGTGGATCGACATCGGCACGATGCAGCTGCAACTCGATCTGCGGGCCGATGCGATCTCGGCCATCATGCTGGCCATGGTGACCGGAGTTTCTCTCCTCGTGGCAATCTTCGCCTCCGGGTATATGCATGGAGACCCCGGCTATCCGCGGTTCTTCGCTGCAGTATCGCTGTTCGTGTTCTCGATGTGCATGCTGGTCCTGGCCGGCAGCTACCTCCAGCTGTTTATCTTCTGGGAAGCGGTCGGTCTGTGCAGCTACCTGCTGATCGGGTTCTGGTTCAAGAAGCCCGCAGCGGCCGCCGCCGCCAAGAAAGCGTTCGTCGTCAACCGCATCGGGGACTTCGGTCTGATCCTGGGCGTGTTCCTAATCTGGACCACGTTTGGATCGGTCGACTTCCAAAGTGTTCTGTTTGATGGCGAGAAGCTCGACGCGATCAACGCCATGTATCCCGGCCGGATTCCGCTGATCTGCATCCTGCTGTTCATCGGAGCCATGGGTAAGTCGGCTCAGTTCCCGCTGCACGTCTGGCTGCCCGATGCGATGGAAGGTCCGACCCCCGTCAGCGCCCTGATCCACGCAGCCACGATGGTCACAGCTGGCATCTATATGGTCGCCCGGTCAACCCCGCTGTTCATGCTGGCCGAAAACGTCCAGCTGTTCGTCTGTGCGACCGGAGCCACAACGGCACTTCTGTCCGCTCTGATTGCACTGACGCAGTACGACTTGAAGCGAGTGATGGCCTACTCGACTACCAGCCAGCTCGGGTTCATGTTCATGGCCTTGGGAGCAGCTGCTGCCGGACCGAAGTTTGCGACGTTCGCAGTCATGGCCGCCATGTTCCACCTGTTCACGCATGCCTACTTCAAGGCTCTGTTGTTCCTCGCCTCGGGAAGCGTGATGCACTCGATGGGCGATGTGATCGACATGCGGCGGTTCAGCGGGCTGCGTCATGCTCTGCCGATCACGCACTGGACATTCCTGTGCGGAGCGCTGGCTCTGGCCGGTTTCCCGCTGCTGGCGGGCTTCTGGAGCAAGGACGACATCCTGGCGGCTCTGGCCACCGGGATGCACGAGGGGAATCACCACACTTTCTTCACCGTCATCTTCGGAGTGGCTGTGCTGACAGCCCTGCTGACCGCGTTCTATACGTTCCGGGCCTACTTCATGACCTTCTGGGGACCGGAGAAGTTCCCGGAAGAGGCACTGTCGGGACATGGTCACGGGCACGGGGATGACCATGCTCACGATCACTCGCGCGACCATGATCACGGAGCGGCCTGCAACCACGATCATGACCACGGGCACGGGCACGAGGCTCGTCCGCATGATGCTCCGCCGGTGATGGCGTGGCCGCTGCGGATTCTGGCTGTCTGTGCCGTCGGCATCGGCCTCCTGGGACCGCTGCACCTGTTCGCAGGGTATTTCAACCATACCCCGGGTCTGCCCGCAGCTCCGGAAGCTCACCTGCATATCGGCCTGATGCTGCTCAGTGCCATCATTGCGATCGCGGGCATGGGCGTGGCTTACCTGTTCTATGTGAAGTCACCGGAGATCCCCGCCAAGCTCGAAAGCGGGCTGCGACCGCTGTTCAACCTGTCGCAGGGGAAGTTCTTCTTCGATGAGCTGTTCACAGCCATCCTGGTGGCTCCGCTGCGACTGATCGCGGTGATCTGCTCGCTGTTCGACAAGTACATCCTGGATGGAATCGTCGACTCATTCGGAGCCATCCCACGGCTGCTGAGTCAGGCCCCGCGGCGTCTGCATGGCGGACTGACGACCGCCTACGCAGCCACGATGCTGATCGCTGTCCTGGGCTGCATTGTCTGTGTGATGCAATTGTTCGCTGGTGACTGATCGAGAGACCTTGCCCCGGCACTGACTCTCATCCCTCAACTCTCAACCCTGAACGCCCCATGATCGGTTACCTGTTCGCCCTGATGCTCCTGCCGCTGGCGACTGCCGTGCTGCTGATGCTGTTTCGCGCATCAGCAGGGCAGAACACCGCCCGGTGGATGGCTTTGATCGGCTCACTCGTGACGCTGTGCGTCGCGGTGGTGGCTGTGTCGAAGTACAACGACCTCATGAAGACCACGGCGACCCGGCCGGTCCAGCCGCGAATCGAGTGGAAGCATGCGTGGCTGACCTATGCCCCGGCAGCGACCGCTGAGGAAGCGGGCTCGCGGATCGCAGCTCCGGCTCCGGTCCACCTCGAGTTCTACCTGGGAGCCGATGGAGTTAGTCTCGCATTGATCGCGCTCACGGCTCTGCTAACTGTCAGTGCTGTGCTGATCTCGTGGGAGTCGATCAAAGAACGGGCCGCCGAGTTCTACATCAGCCTGCTCGTACTGCAGGCCGGTCTAATCGGCGTCTTCTGTGCCTTCGACCTGCTGCTGTTCTATGTGTTCTTCGAGTTCACGCTGATCCCGCTGTTCTTCATGGTCGGGATCTGGGGCGGGGCACAGCGGAACTACGCCGCGATCAAGTTCTTTCTGTACACACTGGTCGGCAGCTTGGTCACCGTCCTCGGTCTGGCAGCTCTGGTGCTGATGGCGTTCAAGGCCGGACTGACCTCGCCGTTCTCGATCCCCGATCTGGCAGCTCACTTCACGGCCCATCCGATTGACTACCGTCTGCAGGTGATCCTGTTCCTGACGCTGTCGGCGGGGTTCATGGTCAAGGTGCCGCTGTTCCCGTTCCATACCTGGTTGCCACTCGCCCACGTCGAGGCCCCCACCGCGGGTTCGGTCATGCTGGCCGGTGTGCTGCTCAAGCTGGGAAGCTACGGGTTCTTCCGCATCTGCCTGCCGATCTATCGCGATGCCTGCCTGCAGCTCGGCCTGCCACTGATTGCGACGCTGTCGGTGATCGGAATCGTTTACGGATCGTTCTGTGCTCTGGCTCAGCGTGATATCAAGAAACTGGTGGCCTACAGCTCGGTGGCTCACTTGGGATTCTGCATGCTGGGGCTGTTCGCCCTGAACGCAGAAGGCGTAACCGGCAGCTTGCTGCAGATGATCAACCACGGCCTTTCGACCGGGGCTCTGTTCCTCCTCGTCGGGATGGTTTACGACCGCTACCACACCCGGCAACTGGATGATCTGGGTGGACTGGCTCAGCGTCTGCCGCTGATTGCGGTCGCGATGGTCTTCACAACCATGGCCAGCATCGGCCTGCCGGGGCTGAACGGTTTCGTTGGCGAAATGCTGTCCCTGGCCGGAATGTTCAAGGCCGCCTGGATCTATGCGGCGATTGGCACTGCCGGTGTCGTCCTCGGGGCGTGGTACATGCTCACGATGGTTCAGCAGGCGTTCTTCGGCCCGCTGCGAGAGCCGCACGACATTCACGATCCGGTGCAGGACATGACCCCGCGCGAGCTGTGTGCCTTCCTGCCGCTGGGCGTGATGTGCCTGTGGATCGGAGTGACTCCGCAGCCGTTCATCGACTTCATGAAGCCGGACATTCAGGCTGTCGTGCAGGCGTACGATGGCTCGAAGCCGAGTACGGTTCAGGCGGATCAGCAGCCCGCAGCCCAGCTGGCGGTGAAGTAGCAGAGAATCGGTGTAGCGGAACTCGTAAGAGTTCTGAAGTCCGACAGTGGGCGACGGAATTCTGGCGAATTCCGCGACGAGTGGAGGAGGGCGGAATTCTTACGAATTCCGCTAGGGACGAGTCAGTCATCACGGGGTGAGTTGTGGGTTACGAATCGATCACATCGGCAGTCAATCTGGTTCTGCCGGAAGTGGTACTCATCGCGACCATGTGCGTGATGTTTCTGTCAGCTCCGTTTCTGGTCAGTGAGACCGGGGTGGCCGCTCCGGGGATCCGTCACCGCTGGGGGGCACTGTCTCTGGTCGCGATCGGAGTGGCTGCGTGGTTCTGGGTCAACTCGATTCAGATCCCGGTCAATGATGGCCCGTTTCGACTTGATGGTCTGGCCTACTTCATTCGCGGAACCACGCTCGCATTCGGAGCGCTGCTGGCCCTTCTGATTTGGAGTCAGGTCGATGACTCCAAAGCCGCCGAGTGCCAGGCCCTGCTGCTGGCGATCCTGGCGGGAGTGAACTTCACAGCTGCGGCCAACGATCTGGTCGTGCTGTTTCTGGGACTCGAGCTGGTCAGTATTCCGACCTATGTGCTGCTGGCTCTGCCACGTAAAGAACGCGAGACGCAGGAAGCGACGATCAAGTATTTCCTGCTGAGCGCCTTCTCATCGGCTCTCGTGCTGTATGGGTTTTCGCTGCTGTACGGAGCATCGGGCACCACCCACTTTTCGGGAATTGCCGCAGTTCTCAATGGCAGCGGAGCAGGGCAGTTCTCCAGTTTAATTCCGCTGGCCATTGCACTGATCATCGCGGGACTCGGGTTCCGAGTCACCGCAGTGCCGTTCCACTTCTACGCTCCGGACGTGTTCCAGGGCTCCCCGGCGTTCGCAGCTGGAATGCTGTCGCTGGTGCCCAAGATTGTCGGCTTTGCGGCGCTCTTGCGAGTCCTGAGCCTCTCCGTGGCGACAACGAACTTCACGGGACAACTCGATCTCCTGGGCAAGCTCGTGATGCCGCTGCTGGCGATGCTGGCTGTGCTGACCATGCTGGTCGGAAACCTGATGGCCCTGCGGCAAACCAACATTCACCGCATGATGGCCTACTCCAGCGTGGCCCACGCCGGGTATATGCTGGTGGGACTCACGATCGGCGAACGCGGCACGATGGCCACCGGGACAGCCTCTCTGCTGTTCTATCTGGTGACATACGGAATCATGACAATCGGCGTGTTTGCCGTGCTGTGTGCCGTCAGCTCCGCGGATCGACCGATCCGCACGCTCAACGACTTGGGCGGAATGAGTCGGCACCATCCGGCCGCTGCGCTGATGCTGGCGATCATGCTCTTCAGTCTGGCCGGTTTGCCGCCTTCGGGAGGCTTCATCGGCAAGATGAATCTGTTCTTTGCCGCCTGGTCCGAGGGGACTCCGCTGGGGCGTTACCTGGCCTACATCATGGCGTTCAACGCAGCTGTGTCGGCGTTCTACTACTTGCGAATGGTGGCTGCAGTCTACCTGAAGCCAGGCACAGGGCCGACGACAATGCACGCCCCGGCCCCTGCGATGGTGGCAGCGGTGATCTGCTCGATCGCGACGCTGGCAGTGTTCATTGCTCCGCAGCGCATCTGGGATGCAGCCCAGATGAAGGCCCGGCAGATCGTCGTGGCCCCGGAGCCAGTGACCAACCCGCCAGCGATCACAATGAACGCCAAGTAGTCTCAAAAGCCCAGAGGTCGCAACCCTGGGCTTTTTTGTGAGAGAACCATGAACTCCCATCGTCGTGCATTTCTTTCGACCGTGGCCGCGGGCGGCGCGCTGGCGCTGAGTTCATCAACCCCCGCAGCAGATGCCCCCGCATCGAAGTCCGCCGACAGCGTCCCGTTCTCACTGGGCACGGTGACGTACAACCTGTGCGCCGACTGGGACCTCGATACGATCCTGTCGATCCTGCCCAAGACCGGCCTGACGCATGTCGAGTTCCGCACGACCCACAAGCACGGCGTCGAGCCAACTTTGACCAAAGAGCAGCGGGCCGATGTCAAGAAACGCTGTGCCGACGCGGGCCTGACGATCTGGGGCCTGGGCTCAGTCTGTGAGTTCCACAGCTCCGACCCCAAGGTCGTTTCCGAGCACGTCGAGACCTGCAAGCAGTTCCTCCAGCTGGCCCACGACATCGGGGCTCGCGGAGTGAAGGTCCGCCCCAACGGGTTGCGTAAAGACGTACCGGAAGCCCAGACGCTCACGCAGATCGGCCAGGCCCTCATCCCCTGCGGTCAGGCCGCAGCGGACCTGGGTGTCGAAGTCTGGGTCGAAGTCCACGGAGCCGAGACAGCCAAGCCACCCCGTATGAAGGCGATCATGGAGGCCTGTGATCACGCCAGCGTCGGGATCTGCTGGAACTCGAACGGCGATGACGTCGTGAGCGGATCGATCAAGCCCTCGTTCGAGATGCTGGCCCCGTGGCTCAAATCGTGCCACATCAACACCCTGCACAGCTCTTATCCCTATCGCGAACTGTTCTCGGAACTGCGGCGCGTGAATTACAACCGGGTCACACTGATCGAGATCCCGGAGCGACTCGACCCGAAGACGGGAGAGTTCTTCCTGAAGTACTACCGCAAGTTGTGGCAGGAGCTATGCGGCCAGGCATGAAAGGCCTCGCGTTGGTACTGAGGGTGATTTTCCAAGTCCGCCGCCCCATGCAGATTCTCTCAAGCCCAATGGACAAGCCCTCTTGCGAGGTTCTGTGCGGTTCGTCAGACTAACGCAATAGGGCGGGGTCTTTCGGTGTCCCGCGGTCTTCCACGTCCGGAGTGCATGATGCGCCTTGTGGGGTTTCTCGTTCTGGCAGTGAGTTTCTGGTCCTCCTCCGCATCCGCGCAGGGGCTGCTGTGGAAGCTGCCCGAAGGGGAGAAGACCTGGTGCCGCTACGAAGGCACCTATAAGCAGACGATGCGTCGCCCGAACTCCGCAGAAGGGGATCTGACCCTGGAGTGGGTCCGGCACCTGACCATCAAGTCGCTCGGCAAGGAAGACGGCGAGTTCAAGGGGGCTCAGGTTCCCTGCCGCTGGATCGAAATCAAGCTGTTGACCGGACACGTCAACGAAGGGGTCGTGGATGCCGGTCCGGGCGGCAATCGGATCTACAAGCTGCTGGTCCCGGAGTCCGAGATTCGCGGCTCGGTGACTGAAACGCTGTCGGAAGACCGCCAGATGTATGTCTCCTTCATTCCAATCGTGAAGGGGTTCCGCAAGATCGGCGACGAGCCAGCTGCTCCGATCGAGGGCGGCGTGTTTGACCTGTACCCGATGGTGTCGTACCTGCGGCATTTCCGAAAGCTGGAAGGCGGTGCCGACGAGGCGATTCAAACGCCGCTGAAGGACTTCGCAGGGCAGGGCTTCAAGGGCGAAGTCGTGACCGAGACCACGACCCTCAAGACCACTACCGCTGCTGAGATGTCCCGATCCGACGAAACTCCGTTCGGCGTCGCCAAGTGGACGGCCAAGGTCAACACCGAGACCAAGCAGTCGACCGATCCGCGTACGGCCTTCGCCGCCTCGACGGAAATCATTGAAACGATGGCCCTGACCGCTGTCGGCGATGATGCCGAGACCGAACTGGTCACGGAAGGCCAGTAACTCCAGCATGAAACGGATTACGGAAAACTGGCTGATCGATGTCGACAAGACCTATGAATCATGGGTCGAGGACGACAGCTTGGCGTTCGCCAAACCGGGCCGGACGATCTGGGTCGACTGCTGGGGCGATGGGGATGAACCCTCCCGCCAGGAGATCATCGACCTGATCAAGACCGAGGCCTCTCCCGATCGCGATGACCTGTTCGAGATCGATGAGGACGGCGTCTACAAGTACGCGTACCGCCTCGTCGAATTCGAAGACGGAGTCCGCCGGTTCGCGGTCTATGCCTTTGCGGTCGTCGAGGGGAATTACCTGCAGATCTCGATCTATTTCGATGATCCCAAGGACAAGGTCTGGAGCGAAGCCTTCGCCAAGTCGGTCGAGTACTCGCCGGAAGCGGAATAGCCCGGCGATCTCACTCGCGAACATCTTCTTAGCCGTCGGACTTGTCCGACGTGCCAACGCGCGACGGCCAGAATTCCGCTACATCCCCTTGGCGTTGCAGGTCCGCTGGCAGCTCTTTTCCGGCTGGGCGGTCAGCTTGCGCCACACGCGGAACGCCTGGAAGTAGATCGAGTCACGCAGCTTGTTCTGTCCCACCGGAGTCGGCGAATAACCGCGCTCGCGGAGGGCGTGATTGATCGAGTACAGGGCCCGCCGCTTGTCGAGATCGGGCGTACGGAACGTGATGCTGAACGAGACGGAAACGTCGTTCTGGTTCTGCACCCAGTGCGGATAGGTCACCGGGAAGTGCAGCCCCATACCAGGCTGCAGGTCGAACTTCCAGCAGTCATCCTTACGGGCTTCGTCCAGTTTCAGGTTGCGGTGCTTGTCGCTGTAGAACCCTTCCAGGTTCTGCTCGGTCAGCAGTGTCTTGTCACGTCCGTCATACATCCCGATCGTCTTGCCGCCGCGAATCTGCAGCAGGAAGTTGTGCTCGGGGTCGATGTGGTACGGCGTGACCGAGTTCGGCGAACTCAGGAAAATGAAGCCGTGGGCCTTCTGCATTCCGGGGGCAATCGGCTCGGAGTGCGGGCGGACTTCATCCAGGCAGGCATGCAGCAGATCGCGGTACTTGGGATCGTTCTCGACGTACTTGATCGCCATCCACGACTTGCAGGTCTGGATTCGCTCGATCGTCTCAGCCACGCTCAGCCCGTTCATGGGGGTCATGTTCGGATCGACGCTCAGCGGCAGCTGGCCAGCGTTGTATTCGATGTTCTCGGGGGGCAGGGCCTTGGCCAACTCAAGCAGCCGCTCGATCTGAAACAGCGGGTGATCGCTCAAGTGGTGCCGGATCAGGAACGGCTCGCGGGTGAAATGCGACTCGAACTCGAGCGGTTGGATCTCCAGAAGATTCCGGGGAGTCGTCGAGGGAGCAGTCGACCGGGTCGGAGCAGTGGTGACGGTGGCCATGGCGGTTCTTTCTGAGCGGCGACGAGTGAGTCGCAGGTTCCGATGGTGGGGCAGGTCAGTTCTTGGGAGGAGAGGTCTCGGGCTTCCGTGTGACGAAGCTCTTTAAGGCCCGCTTCACGCGACGTGCGGTCCGCAGGGCAGATCGAGCGAGAGGCATCGCGGACAGAAGCAGGTCGCTCTTCCAGTGACCGACTGAGATCTGCAGGTCTTGCATCGTCCGTCGTTCGGCCCAGATCCGGTTGATCATGCTGTGGTCAGCGACCGCACAAGAGTCGATCCATTCGCGACCGGTTGTCTGGAAATGTCGCACATAGTCGACCTCCATCTGCACACCGGGGGAGAGCTTGGCGAACTCCTCGTTGTAGGCGATCTTGTAGCTGAAGCTGCCGGATTCGGAGATCAAGTTCAGCTTGAGGGCCAGTGGCTCGCCACGTTGAAACAGGCCGACCATCTCGACGCGGCCCTGCTCGAAGCCAGACTGGATCATCTCGTGAGCGAACCGGCGTGTGTGGGCCGTCGAAGCCAGGGCGGTCCCTTCGCGACCCTTCCAGCCACCAGCTTCCAGCTGGAGAAACCACTCGGTCCAGATCGGCACTTCGGCCTGATTCTCCAGCGTCTGGAACTCCAGTTCGCCAGCCTCATTCAGGCGTCGACGTTGGCGGCGAATGTCGCGGAAGTGGTGCCCCCCCAGACTCTGCAGCAGATAGTCCTGACAGACCTCGTCGGTGTTGGGCCCTTTCCAGGGCTTCAGGAGAGCCCGGTTGTAGGACTCACGCACGAAGGTCGACAGCAGGTCGCGCCGCACGATATCGACCAGACCTTGGTAGATCGGGCCATCCACCGCACACAGCGGCCAGTGCATCACGCCGGGGCTGTCTGAGTCCTGACGCAAGTGCTTGAACAGCTGATCGAGGACCTCCGGGACAAATCCCCGGCGGACAAGTGGCGATGAGAGATAACTCTGGTCGTGAATCACCAGCTGCAGCGACTGTCCCTGCGGAGACCATCGCGAGCCGGTGACTCGAAATGGGAAGAAGCCGACCCACTGTGTCCGACTCTTCTCGGTGTGCTCGAGTACGAGAATGTGCCAGCGCGTGGCGGTCGCAACCTGAGAACGGGTCGCAGCCAGGAAGTACCACGGTTCGTAGAACGAGTTCACTTCGACCGCATGGCGGGCCAAGTCAGACCACGCAGCTTGATCGCTGGCCAACTGATCGGGGTCCGTGACCACTCGAATCGCCCAACCGTCCCGCACTTTCGGCGGCTGTTGTGGCGACACGCTGGGCGACAGGACCTGAACCTGGGACATGCAGAACTCCGAAGACGTTGCCTAAACCTAAATCTCAATACGAACCGCAGCGAAAAGAGTTGCACAGATCGATGTTGCAATACCGCAGCGCGTCGGCAACAGGGCCGGAGAATCGCTAGAACTGGGATGTGTGTGCCAAAGACCACTCGATCTCCATCGCTGAGGAAGGCGGGTTGCATGCCGATTCTGCCGGTTCTTCGGTGTGTGCCTGACCGTTTCTGGCCCCAGAGGGGCCCTAAAAAAATGAGTGAACGGACTCAGTTGACGACAACGAAGTTCCGATTACACTTTCGGACTCGCTCAGGCGAGCCACGGGGCGGTAGCTCAATTGGTTAGAGCACTGGACTGTCGATCCAGAGGTTGCGGGTTCGAGTCCCGTCCGCCTCGCTCCGGAAACCTCTGACGTCTTGTCAGAGGTTTTTTCTTGCGCCCCCGGCATGCCTGCGACACCCAGTCGCAGGTGTGTGCCCCTGACGAGTCAGCCCGTGACGACGGAACCGACTCCGACGCCTCGCAGTGACCTGCCCAGCAACGACTTGCGAAGTCGCGTGCAGTCACTTCGTATCCCGGAAGACCAGAAGCGGTCTGGCGGGCGGGGCTGGCTGTGGCTGCTGGTCCTGCTCCTTCTGGGTACGAACGGTTACACCGGGTTTCTCTGGTATCAGCTGCAGGGGGCTCCGAAGAAATCGGACGCTGCTGAGACTGTGGACGATGCGACAGCTGCGAGCACTTCCTCCGAGACCGGTGCGGGAGGAACGACCGCGAGCGGGGTGCCCGCACCATCGTCTGCGGAATCTCCCAAGTCGCAGATCTCGCTCGAGTCCCGCGGGTATATCACCCCGGCGAAGCAGATTCTGGTGAGCCCGAAGGTCTCCGGCACGCTCGTGATGCTCAACATCGAGGAGGGCAAACGAGTCACCAAAGGCGAGATCCTCGCCGAGATCGAACAGACCGAATACAAGGCGGAACTCGACCGGCAGTTGGCCTTGCTGTCCGGGGCGAAACAGCGGCTGCTGGAACTTGAAACCGGCTCACGCCCCGAAGAGGTCTCTCAAGCTGAGGCAGAACTGTCGGAGGCCCAGAATGAACTGGAAGAAGCCCAACGGCAGTACCAGCGGCAGGTCCAGCTGTCGAATCAAAGTGCCGGTGCAAATACGAATCTGACTCAGGCCGAGACGAACTACCAATCCCAACAGAGAAAAGTGGAGCGGTCCAAACTCGCACTCGACCTGATGAAGAAGGGGCCGCGAGTGGAGCGCGTGGAAGCGGCGCGGGCGGAAGTCCAGCAGGTCCAGGCCGATCTGGACCGGGCTCAGTGGCGGATCGGGAACTGCACAATCCGGGCTCCGATCAGCGGGACCATCCTCCGCAAGAACTCGGAAGAGGGGAACATCGTCAATCCCGTCGCGTTCAATGGCTCGTACAGCGTTTGCGAGATGGCCGACCTGTCGAACCTTGAGATCGAGCTGAAGATCCTGGAAGCCGACATCAAGAAGGTCCGCGTCGGTCAGCGGTGCGTCGTGACTGCGGATGCCTGGCCCGATCGCAAATATGAGGGGCGAGTCGACCGCCTGATGCCGATCGCCGACCGGGCTCAAGGGGCAATCCCCACACGGGTCAAAGTGCGAGTCCCCGCCGACGAGGAAGGGGTTTACCTGAAGCCAGAGATGTCGGCGGTCGTCACGTTCCTCAACGAAGATGCCCCCCCAGCTCCGGCTTCGGTACCATCAGCCGCTGGGCGCTAGCCCGCGGTGTTCGCAAAGAACCGGACGCTAGCGCGTTCCGGCTGATCCTGTAGGCTCCACCACTCCGCCTCTCATCGCCCCCCTCTGCATGACCTTCGACTCCAGCGAACGCGAGCGACTTCTGCGGCAATCGTCCGACATCGCGACGCTGGCCGGGGGGCTGGCCCACGAGGTGCGGAATCCGCTGTCGACGATCCAGATGAATCTGGAACTGCTGGCCGAAGACCTCGAAGAGGCCACCGACCCGAAACTCGGTCGGATGCGGCGTAAACTCGAAACGATGCGGCGCGAGTGTACGCGGCTGGAGGGGATCCTGAATGCGTTCCTGCAGTTCGCGCGTGCAGGCGAGATGGAGCGGACGCCGACCTCGCTGAACCGCGTGGTCACCGAGTTCATCGACTTCTACCGACCGGAAGCCCAGGCCAGCGGCATCGAAGTCTCGCCCCACCTGGCAGCTGATCTGCCGGATGTGGCGCTCGATGAGACCCTGATCCGGCAGGTCTTGTCGAACCTGATCCGCAACTCGCAGCAGGCGATGCCCGATGGTGGTCAGATCGAGGTCCAGACCTCGCTGATCAATCACCAGGCCGTGCTGGCCGTGATCGATACCGGCAAGGGAATGGATGAACGAGCCCGCAAGAAGGCGTTCGAGCCGTTCTTCTCGACCAAGTCGAATGGCAGCGGCCTGGGGCTGCCGACCGTCAAACGGATCGTGGAAGCCCACGGCGGGACAATCACACTCGAAAGCGAAGTCGGCCGCGGCACGAAGTTCACAATGACCTTTCCGGTCGCCCCGTAGCAGAATTCGTCAGAATTCTGCCGTCCCGCAGTTTCACCCCGGACTCGACCCTCAACCGCCTACACAATCGGCGCAAACAGTCGGCAGCAGTTCTCCACAAAGACTCGCCGTAGAGGCCTCACTTCCCACTCAGCCAGGCGGATCGGGCGGCAATGCTTCAGGTCGCTTTCGAACTGAGCCTCCAGTTCGCGGGCATGTTCTTCTCCGTACAGCGCCACAGCCACTTCGAAGTTCAAGTACATACTGCGGTAGTCAAAGTTCGCTGACCCGACGAACGACCAGCTGCCGTCGATCGTCAATGTTTTGGAGTGCAGAATCCCGGCCCGGTACTCGTAGATTTCCACACCCGCACGCAGCAGCGAGTCGTAGAAGCTGCGACCGCACCAGACCGTCCACGGATAGACCGATTTCCCGGCCAGCATCAGCCGGACTTTCACACCGCGACTGGCTGCGGTCTCCAATGCCATCAGGAGCGGTTCCGTCGGGGCGAAGTACGAGGTGGCCAGTGTGATCGATTCGCGGGCTTCATTGAGGGCCACGAAAAACAGCGTGTGAAACGGTTCGCGGGTCCCATCCGGGCCACCGCTGAAAACCTGCGCCACTCCGCGCCCGCAGCAGCTCGGCACGGGAAACAGTGCCGGATCAACCAGCTGTTCTCCGGTCGAATAGTACCAGTCCTCGGCGAACACCTGCTGCAGCTGCCAGACAGCCGGGCCTTCGATCCGCAGATGGGTATCCCGCCAGCTGCCGATCTCGTGGTCCAGGCCGAGGTATTCATCGCCGACGTTCATGCCGCCTGTGAAGCCGACCTTTCCATCGGCAACGACGATCTTGCGGTGGCAGCGGTTATTGAACGACCAGCGTTCCCGCAGCGACGAGCCAGGCAGGAACGGGGCCACGTGAATCCCTGCAGCCTTCATTGGCTCAAGGAACTTGTTGCTCAGCCGCATCGACCCGAGAGCATCGTACAGGAAGCGAACCTTGATCCCGGCCTGCGCTCGCTCGATCAGCAAGTTCCGCAAGCGGGTTCCCGTGCGATCGGGCTGCCAGATGTAGTATTCCAGATCAAGCGTCTGCTGGGCGCCGGTGATCGCCTCTTCGATACGCTGCAGCGTCCGCTGCGTATCGGCGATCACTTCGATCGCATTGTCGCCGGTCAGGGTGTAACCCGACTCACTGGCGATCAGCAGCGACAAACGGGTCTGCTGCTTAGTCAGCTCCAGATCGCTCAGCAGCAAGGGACGAGGATCAGGGAGCTTGGTCGCGATGTCCCGCGCAGCGGCCAGCTTGCCTTGCCGCCGCCGGTGGATGCTGTTGATCCCAAAGACCAGATACAACAGCCCCCCCACGATGGGGATGAAGATGATCGTCAGGATCCAGGCCGTCGCCGCGACGGGGTGACGCTTGCGGGAGAGGATCACCCAGCGAATCAACACCAGCGTCACGGCGTAACCCGCAGCGAGAATCGCCCAACGGGTATAGATGGACATGCCGATGACCTCCGCCGCTGATCGAATCAGAAGCAGTCGAGTCGATGGAAGGCAGAATTCTTACGAATTCTGCTACGTCGCGAGCGAGCTACGCCTTCGGCGTGACGAGAACCTTGCCGGTCTTGATCTTCACGTCCTTGAGAGGACGATCCTCGCTGTTGGTCTCGACGCTCCCGATCGACAGCACGACCTTCAGACTGGCATCGTCGGCCGTCTTGCCAAAACCCGTGTAGGAGTTGTCGAGATGCGGCACCCGTCCCAGGCACAGGAAGAACTGCGACCCAGCCGAGTTCGGGGCGCTGGTGCGGGCCATCGACAGGACGCCCGCTTCGTGCAGACGCTTGTTGAACTCGGCATTGATGGTGTAGCCCGGACCGCCGGTTCCGCGCCCCTGTGGGCAGCCGGCCTGGATCACGAAGTCGGGAATCACCCGGTGGAAGACGATCCCGTCGTAGAACCCGATCTTGGTCAGACCAATGATGTTCTTGCAGTGCCCCGGAGCCACATCCGGCCACAGGTCGAGCACGATCTTCCCAGCTGTGGTGTCGAACTCGATCTGATAGGTGTTCTTGGAGAAATCGACCCCTTCAAGGGCCTTGTCGACATCAGCGCGGCGGTTGCCAAACATCTCTGTTTCCTGGGGGATCCGTGGGTGGAGAGAGGAGGTTACTGGACCGGCTGGCTGCCTGCCAGTGAGGGGGAACGTGTGCATCGCTTTCGAACCGTTCGCCACGCGGCGACCAAGAGCCAGGGCAATGCCGCGACAGCCAAGGTCTCAGGCCAGCGCGACCTGCGGGAAATCGGAAACACAGCCAACCGTTGGCCGATCTCGACGAGATATTGACCATCTTTGGTGGGGTGAGCGAAACTCTTCAGGGATATCCGTGGTCCGACAGGGTACCCTGAGACCGTCGCTTGCCAGGAATACTGCTGCGAACTCCATTCTTTGACCAACCCAATTCTCGATGCGAATTCGTACAACTTCATGAGGCTTCGCCCGGAAGAGGTTTGATTGAGATCGCGTATCAGTAGCTGCCCATCAAGTGTTGCAATGACATGCTGCCCACCTTCGTTCTTGGAATAGACCCAGGGTTCCTCACGAATGTCCACAAGTTGCTGATCGGAAATCCGGGCGCTGAGACACTTGTTATCCGAAAATGCGCTGTCAACTAAGCTTCGATAGGCCAGGACCAAGCGGCCGTCAGCCGAGGGACCAATGCCGGCCAGTTTGCGTCCCTGCATCTCGGGAACGGCAATCGGTCCCAGATCTCGTTGATCCGAGATCGTGATCAAGCGATAAGTCTGAAACGCTGGAGAATCTGCAGCAATGACCAGATCCTGATAAGTTCCACAGAAGCTGAGCTGCGACTTGGAGCTCCACAGTACATGGCCTTGGCTCAGATCAATCAGGATGTCCATTCCCGGAGGCGAGGCGTTGGCACCGGAGAGGATCGCGTATCGCCCGTCGTCACGAAGAATCGGATACGCTTGTTTCTGAATCGGAATCGGAGGGTAACGCAAGCTCCCGTCCTCCAGTGAGATCACGACCAACTCAGGCTTCGGAGTCACGAGCAGTATCCACTTCCCGTCCTGAGTGACGGCCCCCATCATTTCGTTCACTGGGGGAGTGTCAAAGGACCTCAGCATGGCACCCGTTTTGATGTTTCGGATGGTCAGACGCTTGTTGGAATCCAGACTTGCCAGATGACCATCGGACGAAACCCCAAAGATAAAACTGAACCCTGTCCCTGCATTGTCGACCCACAGTGGTTTCACGGGACGGTTCCAAATGACCAGCCCTCCCACGACCGTAATCAGAAGCAGAAATACAAACGTACTCCATCGCATCCGCTGCTTTTCGGGAAGTTCCACCATGTCGCCCCATTCATGCTGTACTCGAAGCCAACTCACTCCCTGAAGCCTTCAGTCCCGCTCCTCGAACTCGTCCGGTTCATCGAACTCCGCATCCTCGCCGTCTTCGTCGATGTCGTCCTCATCCTCATCTTCCTCGTCATCATCATCTCCCGCCTCGCCCATCGGCCCTTGGCGCAGTCCCTGCCAGACGATCCCCGGGATATCGTTGTACTCGGTTCCGCCTTCGTCGATCCCTTCGATTTCGGCGGTCCGATCCATTGCGCGGCCCTGCATCTCGATGACCATCCGGCGGGCGGTCTCCTCATCGGCGGCCAGGACGCCCCACATGTTGCGGTACTCGGTCCACTCCTGTTCCCCAGCCAGGCAGTTCATCGAGTTCTTCCAGTCCTCATCAACCTCCTGCCGAATCAGGACACGGTAGAAGTTCACGCCGTCTTCCGGCGGGACCATCCCCGACTCATCGCGAATCGCCTGAAAGAATTCGTTGGGAGCCAGCCCGGTTCCGATCAGCATGTTCTCATACTGTCGCTTGAGCGGATCATCCGCCGACCACTGGTGCAGCGCGATCCACATCCTTCGATGCAGTCGTGCCAGACCCTGCACGCTGAGGGTCTCAATCGTCCGCAGCGGAATCTCCAGGATCTGCTTGAGCCCGGCCCGGCATTCGTCATTGCGGAACAGTCCCGCGTAACAGGACACCTTCTGCAGCAAGGCCGCATACGGGGCCTCCGGATTGATCTTCTCGTCGGCTTCCACAGCCACCAGGGCCTCGGCGTACCGCTCCAGTTCGAGCAGCCCCGCAGCCCGATAATGTCCGCTCCACGGCGTAGCGGGCTTCCACTGATCGAACCGGTCGAGGTAGGTCAGCATCGGCTCGTACTGTTCCAATCCGTACGCACACAGCGCCGCTTCCCAGGCCACATTGTGATCCTGTGTCCCCTCTCGCAGACACATATCCAGCACCGCCAGACCATCCCGGCGACGGTCGGTCTGGCTGTAAACTTCCGACAGCTGCAGGGCGGGCATGCTGGCGGCACGATCCAGGCGGCAGGCCCGCGACAGGCAGCGTTCCGCCTCGCCCAGGTTCCCCTGCTGCAGATGGAACGTCCCTGCCTGCGAGTGGGAAAACGCCGAATTTGGGTCGAGGTCCATCGACGCCCGGAACAGCTCGGCCACTCGGTCGGTCGACACCACCGGTGGCACGATCGGGAACCGAGTCAGGATCGCTCCCAGCACGGCCCGATGGCACAGAATGTTGGGCAGGCGAATAAACGGCTCACCCGCCGTCTCGGCCCAGGCCCAGATCGCCCCGGCGTCGGCCTTGGGGGTCAGCGTGTATTTCAACAGCTGAAGCAGCCGGCTGACATCGCGGTCATCGGTGACCGACTGCGGCGGAATCGCCAGGACTCGGGCGCGGATGTCATTGACGGTGTCTTCCGACTCGGCGGTCTCCAGTTCGTCAATCAAGCCTTGAACCAGATCGGCCAGTGGAGACGGCGGGCGATCCGGCTCGATCACCGGCTCCTGGTTCGCGTCGGGAATGGTCGGCTGCGTGGCCTCGGTGACCACGACGGTTCCGGGCAAGGCGAACGGCCCGACCGTCACATCTCCCAGCAG
>JBIIOI010000047.1:0-43980 GCA_044337025.1 Planctomycetaceae bacterium | reverse complement strand
GCTCAGCGAGTTGCGTCTGGAGGAAATCTCTCAGAGAAGCGATTCATTGACATGACCTCTAGAGGTCATTTTGCCCAGATTCTGCGAGATTTCTGGCGTTGGAGCCGCTCGTTCATTTACCTCCCTGTATGCTGTCTGTGTGGACATAAGGCGTTTAGTAGAAAGTGCTTACGGTGCTGGAGGCCCCAGGCGGACGGGTTCGCCGCGATCCGCATCCCCTCGGTCATTGTGACCGGACAGGGCTCTTGGTCCCGAAAACAGGTCCATGCGGGCGTCAGGCGAGCAGTTCTTCGATCACATGCCCATGCACATCGGTCAGGCGGCGATCGATGCCGTTGCTCAGGAACGTCAGCTTCGTGTGATCGATCCCCATCAGGTGCAGCATCGTGGCGTGGATGTCATAGACCTGCGTCGGATTGTCTCGATCGAGTGGCTTATAGCCCCACTCGTCGGAGGGGCCATGCGTCACGCCCGGCTTGATGCCTCCGCCGCACAGCCAGTTGCTGAACACATACGGATTGTGATCGCGGCCTTTGTTCCCTTGCGTCGACGGCATCCGCCCGAACTCAGTCGTCCACAGAATGATCGTGTCGTCCAGCAGTCCACGCTGCTTCAGATCTTTGATCAGGGCCGCAGCTCCGACAGCCATCCCGCGCGCGAGCGGACCATGATCGCGCTCGATGTCTTCGTGGCTGTCCCAGTTGCGGCGCGGGAAGCTGTTGTCGTTGCCCGACCAGATCTGCACAAACCGCACTCCTCGCTCCAGCAGGCGGCGGGCGATGAGGCACTTGCGGCCGAAGTACTCAGCTTCCTCGGGAGCATTGATCTCCGCGCCGTACGACTGACCTGCGGTCTCCAGTCCGTACAACTTCAGAATGTGCTCTGGCTCCTGGCTCAGGTCCAGAGCCTCGGGTGCGCTGAGCTGCATCTTGGCCGCGAGTTCATAGGTCTTGATCCGAGCGTCGAGTCGCGAATCCCCGGGGCGCTGCTGCTCGAATGTGCGGTTGAGCCGACTGAGCAGCGCGAGTCCATCGCGGTCGCTGTCCGCCGTAACGAAGTCCGACTTCGGAAGCAGGTCTTCGATCGGGACATCGCGTTGAGGGAAGATCGTGGTCCCCTGCGAGTGTGCGGGCAGAAACGCGGACGACCAGTTCTTGGGTCCGTTCGATGGATAACCTCGATGATCAGGCAGCACCACAAACGTCGGCAGGTTGTCGTTCATCGAGCCCAGACCGTAGCTGATCCACGAGCCCATGCCCGGAAAGCCGGGGTTCTGGAAGCCAGTGGCCTGCAGGAACGTCGCCTGCGAATGCACTCCCGTCTTACCGACCATGTTATGGACAAAGGCCAGATCATCGACGACCTCACCCAGCGGTGCGACGACATCGCTCAGCATCTTGCCGGTCTGACCATACGGCCGGAACGGGAACGGGGACTTCATCCAGGGGCCGAGCCCGTTCTGAAACGCCTCGACATGTTCGCCGAAGTCAGACGGCTCCCCATGGTGCTTTTCGAGAGCCGGCTTGTAGTCCCACAGGTCCAGATGCGACGCAGCTCCGGACATGAAAAGCTGCACGATCCGCTTGGCCTTGGCCGGCCGATGCAGCTGCCGGATCACGCCGCCAGTGCCGGAGAGGGACGTCTCTGCCCCGAACCCATCGGCCTGCAGCATAGCCGCCAGTGCCAGACCGCCGAATCCGTGAGCGGACTGCGAAAGAAAGTCACGTCGAGTGGCAAGGGGCATGGTCCCGCTCCTGATGAGGTGTGGACGATTAGTCGACATAAACAAACTCGCTCAGGTTGAACAACACACGGCAGAGATTGGCTAGGCCATGCGTCTTGGCATAGGCAGAAAGATCGCTGAGTTCGTCGGCTGTGGGATTCCTTCCTGAAATCCTGTGGAAGGCCGCCGTCACTTGACCTTCGACCGTCTCATGAGCTGCGAGATTACTCGCAAAGTGCTTCGACATCGTCAGCGAGAACCCGTTATTGAGCAGCGACAGAGCCTGCAGCGAGGTCAGCGTCTCGTTCCGCTGCGGCGTGCTTTGCGACGAGTCGGCACAGTCGAGCGTCGTCATGTACGGATCAGGCTGCGAGCGTACGATGAACCGGTAGATTGATCGACGATGCGAGGCCGGGTCGTCGGGATTGAACTTGTGGTACTCGTAGTGCGGCGAGTGTTCCGCCCG
Organism: Planctomycetaceae bacterium; assembly: GCA_044337025.1. Lineage (GTDB taxonomy): Bacteria > Planctomycetota > Planctomycetia > Planctomycetales > Planctomycetaceae > TH-plancto1. The sequence continues at coordinate 41,791 of JBIIOI010000047.1, read as the reverse complement.
CTCCAGCACAAACAGATAGTACCCCGGCCCGCCCATCTTCTTGTCCAGCCTGCCGCTGACAGCCAGCATCGCGTCGCGAATCTCCTCCGCCTCCAGACGGCGACGGTTCATCCTCCACAGGTACCGATTGTCCGAATCGACCGCAGCTGCAGACTCGTTGTGCTGCGACGATTGCCGGTAGGTCGCACTCGTGACGATCAGCTTGTGCAGCCGCTTGAACGACTGACCGTTGTCGCGGAAGTCGACCGCCAGCCAATCGAGCAGTTCCGGATGAGTCGGGGGTTTCCCCATGCGACCAAAGTCGTTAGGAGTCTCGACCAGCCCGCGACCAAAGTGGTGCTGCCAGACGCGATTGACGATCGATCGCCAAGTCAGCGGGTGATCGGGCCGCGTCAGCCAGTGAGCGAGCGCGGCCCGGCGATCCCCTTCGGAGTGTTCTGCCGGGAGCGAGAAGCGTCCCTGCGGATCGGTCACCGCCGCTGGCTGTTGTCCGTCAGTCGTTGCTTTGTCCAGCAAAGGCAGCGTACCGGGGACCGAAAGAGTTCGTGGCTGTGAGATGTTTCCACGATGCAGGAGTTGGATGACTCGCGGCTTGCCGTTCGTCGGAACGAAGTTGGCAATGGGAGTGAAGTGAGTCGCAGCTGCGTGAACCATTCTCCCAACGGGCAGGCTCTTGAGCGTGGCGTCCGCCGTGCTGATCTGTTGCTGCAGGCGATCACGCTCTTGCACTCGCTCGGGTGTCGTGATGCGACCAAGGATCGTTTGCCGCTGTTTTTGAACCGCGGCTAACTCCTGAACCGCTGCTTCGTCCGCCGCCGCCGCCCAGATCCCGTCAGTCAGATTCGATTGCCGCCAGCGGTCCGGGGCCTCGATCGAATCAAGAGCCGAAACGGTCGCACCTTGGGCGACGTTCGTCCCGGCAGCATCAAAGACCTGCAGCTCAGCGAGCGCCAGGATGTAATCATTCTGCCGCGTCGCCAGGTGATGTGCGGTCACTCGGACAAATCGCGCGGTCTGCTTTTCGGCAGTGACTTCGAATGGTGCCAGCCCCGGGTTGGGCACATCCTGCTGCGAGGCATCGTGCAGCGTGATCGGACTTCCGGTCGCGTCTTTCGAAGCTGTCACTGTGAACCTGACCGGGAAGCCGAAGCCAGCTCCGATCCCGGCGAATTCATCGTGGCACGGACGCAGAACGACCTTCGAGATCTCGACCTCGCGACCGAGATCAACCTGGACCCACTTCTGAGTATCGGGCTGCGCGGCGATCTGGCTGTGATAGCCGAACTCGGGACGTTTGGCCGCGGGAGTGGCCTTCGGCTGCAACTCGCCGATGCGGGCTTCGAGAGCGGCCAGCTCCTCGCCGCCATCCTTCTTGATGGCAGCCTGCAGCGCCGCCTGAGCGGCTCGCGCTGCCTCCAGCTCAGCTGTCAGTTTCAATCGCCGCTGTTCGACTTCGGGATCCAGGTCGTACGGACGCTCTGCCTTGTCGACAGCAGCAAAGATCGATTGCAGGTTGTAGTAGTGCTCCTGCGTGAACGGGTCGAACTTGTGATTGTGGCACTGACAGCACTGAATCGTGACCGAGCAGAACGTGTTGATTGTGTTCGACACCATCTCATCGCGGTCCGTGTGCCGCGCGACTTTCCCGTCCAGCTTGCTCTCGGGAACCTCGGCGTGCCCGATCCAGTCCCACGGCCCCGCAGCCAGGAATCCAAGACCGAGAATCCCATCGGCAGTTCCCGGAAACAGCACATCGCCCGCGATCTGCTCCTGCACGAAGCGCGAGTACGGCTTGTCGCTGTTGAACGACTGAATCACATAATCCCGATACGGCCAGGCATTAGGCCGCAGCTTGTCTTTGTCGTATCCGGCGGTGTCCGCGTACTTCACGACATCGAGCCAGTGCCGCGCCCAGCGTTCCCCATAGTGCGGTGATTCCAGCAACCGGTCCACCAGACGGTCATAAGCCACATCCACTGTTTCTGCGACGCACTCACGCTCGAAGGTCGCGACCTCTTCAGGAGTCGGCGGCAAGCCGATCAGATCGAAGTAGAGACGCCGCACGAGCACGCGCGGCTCGGCCGCCGGGCTGGGAGCGAGTCCTTTCTGGACCAGCAGTTGCTGCACCATGGCATCGATCGGATGCGTGGGGAGCTTCACCGGAGCCTGAGCACCAGGGGCAGTCACTTCGGTCGGGACGGCGGGTCGCTGGATCGGCAGAAAGGCCCACCACTGTGTGTCCTCGACGACCGGATCATTGATCGTCATGCCTGCAGGCCACTCGGCTCCGGTCGCGATCCACTCGCGAATCGCGTCGATCTCTTCGGGCTTGAGTGGCTCGCCGCTCTTGGGCATCGAGGGGCGTTTGCCGTTTTGGGGCAACAGCACGGAGAGGAAGTGGCTCTCATCGGGCTTCCCCGCCGAGATGAGGCCGCTGTCGGCGACCTCCTTCTCAGTCTGCAGAGAAAACGAGCCCTTCTGATCGAGCGAGTTGTGGCAACTGACGCACCGCGCTCCCAGGATCGGGGCCACTCGCGTTCGAAAGACCTCGCCCGAATCGGTCGCTTCCACTCGCGCAGCTGGCAGGAAAAGCGCGAAGACGAAAAGTGCCCACGCAAACTGCAGGTGACCTGCGCGGGGGCCGATTGGCACATGGCGATTCATGAGCGTCCCTCTTGCTGCATCCGGATCTCCCAGCCTCGATGCGCTGCCCGGCGCACACCCCAGCATAGCCACTTACGGCATTGCTGGCATGTCGCAAGCGGCGAAGTTCCCACCCCGGCGATGACCCCTCGACCTGGAGGCATAAATGCACATGCAATGCATGTGCATATTCTCGGGAATAGCGAAGGCAGAGATGGCTGCGTGCGTCTGCCCCAGCTAGACTTCCATTTCAACCGACCGGATTGCCGGTGGGTGACCTCGGGGAAGATCTCATGTCTCTGGTGCTGAAGAACGTCCGCAAGAGCTACCCGCTCCCGGACGGGACGCGTTTGCCGATCCTGGGCATCCGCTCCTTCGAAATGAAGCCGGGAGAGCAGGTGGCTCTGGTCGGCTCCAGTGGGGGCGGGAAGACGACGCTTCTCAATGCGATCGCTGGGATTACGACGATCGACGAGGGGGAAATCCGCGTCGACGGGATCGAAATCTCCCGCCTGCCCGAACCCAGCCGCGACCGCTTCCGGGCCGAGCGGATCGGAATTGTCTTTCAGACGTTCCATCTTCTCCCCGCGTTCAGTGCTCTCGAAAACGTACTGCTGGGGATGTCGTTCAGTGGCAAGGCGAACCGCGCCCGCGCCAAGGAGTTGCTCGAGCGAGTCGGTCTGGGCCAGCGGCTCGATCACCGTCCCGCGATGCTCTCAGTCGGGGAACAGCAGCGCGTGGCTGTGGCCCGGGCCTTGGCCAATTCGCCCAAGTTGATGCTGGCGGATGAACCGACAGCCAGTGTCGACACCGCGAATCAGTCCAAGATCCTCGAACTGATCCGCACAGCCTGCCGCGAGAACGGTGTGTCGCTGCTGCTGGTGACTCACGCCCCCGAAGTCGCAGCTGCGTTCGACCGCGTCGAGACCCTCAGCCAATTCAACCAGCCCGGCCAGTTCAGTCCGCAGGGAGTGGCATCATGAATCTGTTCCAGATCGCCTTGAAGAACATGCGTCAGCGCGGGCTGGCCTCGCTGCTGACGATGCTGAGTGTTGCCCTGGGCGTCGCACTGATGGTGGCTGTGCTGCTGATCCACGGAGTCCTCGGCAGGCAGTTCTCGCAAAGCGGCAGCGGGTACAATCTCATTATTGGCCCCGAGGGCAGCCCGACCCAGCTGGTGCTCAGTACGGTCTACCGCATTGAGAACCCGATCCAGAACATGCCGTGGCGGTACTATAAGAAGTGGGCCGTTGATCCACGGGTCGAACTGGCTGTTCCTTTGGCGTTTGGTGACTCGACGGAGGAAGGGGACTTCCCCGTCATCGGGACGACGCCGCAGTACTTCAAGCTGCCGTATGCCCGGACGCCCAAGCCGCAGAGCTACCGCATCGGTGAAAATCAGAGCTTCTTGCGCGGTTCCTGGGATGCGGTCATCGGGTCGGAGGTGGCCCGCCGCAACGGCTGGGGCATCGGCTCACAATTCCAGCTGGTCCACGGCGGACAGAAGGGCGAAGACGCTCACGTTCACGATGAGAAGTTCACCGTGGTCGGAGTCTTGCAGCCGACCGGCACGCCCAACGACCGCAGCTGCTTTGTGCATATCGATGGCTTCCACATGCTGGCCGGGCACGAGAACCCGATTCGGGAAGCGATCGTCCGGGAGTCGCAGTTCTTCCACGAGTCGATCGAAGAGCTGACGAAGAGGTACGAACAGGACCTGATCAACGAAGCTCGCGAGCAGGAGTACCTGAAGAAGAACCCCAAGCACGCCGCTCATCCCGGTCCGGATGTCTCGAAGGAAGTCACCTCAATCCTGATCGTGACCAAGGGCGATGAGGGTGACGAGCTGATTCGGTCCTCACGGGCGCTGGACATCCAGTCGGAACTTGGCGAGGACACGGCCGCTCAAGCAGTCCCGCCCGTGGGCGTGATGGACAAGATCATGCGGACATTCGTGACGCCGGTGCAGATGGCGTTTCTGGTTCTGACGGGGCTGATCCTGGTGGTGTCTGCGATCGGGATTTTCGTCAGCATCTATAACTCGATGGCCGAACGCCGCCGCGAGATCGCCATCATGCGGGCCCTGGGAGCCCAGCGGCGGACGGTCTTCCTGATGATCCTGTGCGAGACGCTGCTGCTCTGTCTGGGCGGCGGAGTCCTGGGACTGCTCCTGGCCCATAGTCTGATGATCATCACCGGCCCGATGCTGGAAGCCTACACGGGGATCCTCGTTAACCGCTGGGCTGTCTCGCCGTGGGAGCTGGTGATCCTGCCGGTGACACTGCTGGTGGCCACCCTCAGCGGGTTGATCCCCAGCGTGACGGCTTACCAGACGGATGTGGCGGAGACTCTGGCGAGCTGAGTGAGGCACGTCGGGCAAGCCCGACGGCTATCAGGGACTGACCGAATTCCAATCACCGCTTGGCCATACTCCCGAGAAGCTTCCTCTTGGCAGCCCCCGACAGTCTGATAGAATCATGTTGCGTTCCAGCAGCTGCCCGGTCGAACCGACGGGCAGTTTCCTCCGCGGTGTCCATATGTCTGACTCTGTGCCCGCATCGGGCGAGGGGCCGCAGAAGCTCCCGGCATTTGTTCCGCCTGTGACTCCTGGAACTGTGTCCGGTGTGACGCCTCCGCGCCTTGTGAAGAAGGCGATCGGGCCGGGGCTGCGAAAGCTGCTCTATGTCGTTCTGGCCCTGCTGGCCCTGCTGATCGCGAACTCCGCGTACCTGATTACCATCACCGCGATGGAATGGGCGACGGGGGCGACCTACCAGAACTTCTTCTATCTCTGCATGTTCCTGGGCCATCTGGTCCTGGGGCTGCTGCTGATCGTGCCGTTCCTGGTGTTCTGTGCGATTCACATCAAAAACACACTGGGGCGCAAGAACCGTAAGGTCGTCAACGTCGGCTACGCACTCTTCGGGGCGAGTCTCGTCGTACTGATCTCGGGCCTGGCCCTGTTCCAGGTCGAAGGGTTCGAACTCAAACAGCCGCAGGCCCGCTCGATCGCCTATTGGGCCCATGTCATCAGCCCGCTGTTCGGAGTGTGGCTCTACGTCCTCCACCGGCTGGCAGGCCCCAAGATTCAGTGGAAGTATGGCCTGGGCTATGTCGCGGCTGTCGCAGCTGCGGTGGTCGCGATTGCGGTCAGTCACTCGACTGACCCGCGGAAGTGGAACGTCGCTGGTCCCAAGGAAGGGGAAGCCTACTTCCATCCCTCCGAGGCCCGCACAGCCACCGGGAACTTCATCCCGGCCGACACCTTGATGATGGATGACTATTGCAAGCGGTGTCATGCCGATGTGCATGCTCAGTGGAGCGTCAGCTCACATCGCAACAGCTCATTCAACAACCCAATGTACCTGGCCAGTATCCGCGAGACCCGCGAGATGGGCATGAAGCGGGACGGCAACGTCCAGGCCTCTCGCTGGTGCGCCGGATGCCACGACCCGGTCCCGTTCTTCAGCGGTGCGTTCGATGATCCGAACTACGACTTGCAGACGCACTCGACTGCTCATGCCGGCATCACTTGTACCACCTGCCACGCGATCACGAACGTGAACAGCACGATCGGGAACGCCGACTTTACGATCGAGGAACCGATTCACTACCCGTTCGCCAAAAGCGAAAACGCGATGCTGCAATGGGTCAACAATCAGCTCGTGAAGTCCAAGCCGACCTTCCACAAGAGCACGTTCCTGAAGACCCACCACAAGACCGAAGAGTTCTGCTCCACCTGCCACAAGGTTGGTCTGCCGTTTGAGCTGAACCACTATCGAGACTTCGTCCGTGGCCAGAACCACTACGACAGCTATCGCCTGTCGGGTGTCTCCGGACATGGGGTGAAGAGCTTCTACTACCCGGATGTGGCCAAGACCAACTGTGCCGAATGCCACATGCCACTGGTCGAGTCTAAGGACTTCGGAGCCAAGGACTTTGACCAGTCTGGCAAGCTGTCGGTCCACGACCACCTGTTCCCAGCTGCCAACACGGGCCTGGCCTGGGTCAAGGGATTCGATGACGCGGTCAAGCGGCACGAGAAGTTCCTGATCGGCTGCTCACGTGTCGACATCTTCGGCATCAAGGAAGAGGGCCAGATCGACGGCCAGCTGCACGCACCGCTGCGTCCCACGCTGCCGACTCTGAAGCCGGGGAAGACCTATCTGCTGGAGGCGGTGATCCGCACTTTGAAACTCGGGCATCCGCTGTCTCAGGGGACTGTCGACTCCAATGAGATCTGGGTCGATGTGAAGGTCACGAGCAACGGCCAGGTCGTCGGTCGCAGCGGCGGCATGGACGAGAAGCAGGAGGTCGACCGCTGGGCCCACTTCATCAACGTCTTCCTCTTGGATGAAAACGGCAATCGGATCAACCGCCGCAACCCTCAAGACATTCGCGTCCCGCTTTACAACCACCAGATCCCGCCGGGTGCCGGCCAAGCAGCACATTACGCGATCACGCTGCCGGAGAAACTCGACGACCATGTGACGGTCGAGGTCAAGCTGCAGTACCGCAAGTTTGACCAGGAATACATGGACTTTGTCACGAAGAACGCCAAGGCCGGGGACCCGCCGATTCGCGGTCACGAACCGGGCAAGCCGTACAACAACCCGCTCCCCGTCGTCACGATCGCCTCGGACACGGTCACGCTTCCGGTCGAGGGGATCGACAAGCCACTCCCCGAGCAGAAGGTCGAGATCCCGGTCTGGCAGCGATGGAATGACTACGGCATCGGCCTGTTCCTCGAAGGGAAGGCCGAACTCAAGCAGGCTGAACAGGCCTTTATGGAAGTCGAGAAACTCGGCCGCTTCGATGGCCCGCTGAACCTCGCCCGTGTCTATCTGGAGGAAGGGCGGCTCGACGAAGCCACGGTCGCTCTCAACCGCTCGCGTGAGTTCCAGGAACCACCCGCTCCGGAATGGACAGCAGCCTGGTTCGGCGGACGCATCAGCCGGCAGCAGGGGAATCTCGACGATGCCGAGACAGCCTTCCGCAGCATCCTCGTCAACAATCACAACGAGGAGCGGACCAAGCGCAAGTTCAACTTCAGCCTGGATGATGACGTCTGGATCGAACTCGGACTGGTCCTGTTCGACAAGGCCCGTCAGATGCGCGGCGAGGAACGCAAAGCCGAGCGGGAAGCCCTGTTGAAGGAGGCTGTCGAGGCGTTCGAACGGGTTCTCAAGATCGACTCCGAGAGCTTCCGGGCGCACTACAATCTGAACTTGCTCTACACCGTCCTGGGCAATGAAGAGAAGGCCAAGCACCATCATGAGCTGCATGATCGGTACAAGGACGACGATACGATTCGTGGAGTCGCCATCCCGAAGGCCCGCGAGAAATACCCTGCTGCGAATCACGCGGCGGAGTCGCTGGTGATTTATCCGCTGCAGCGAGCCGGGGCTCCCGAGTTGCCGCCGGAGGCGGCAGTGGCCGGGGCAAAACCGGCTGCCGGGGAGAAAGTCGAGACGGGCGGCGAAGACTAAGTCGACTGTCAGGGCGTCCCGGAATTCGTCAGAATCGAGACTCCCCGTCCCTCCAGCGCCCGAGCGACCAGCATGCCCCAGCCCTGGGTCGCCATCCAGAGAAATCCCTCCTCCGGAAGCGGGAAGCAGGCGGGGATCGTGATCGATCTGATCCGATCCCTGAAGGCCCTGGGGATCCAGCCCCGGTTGTATTCCCGCCGCGAGGAGTTCGATGCCGCCGTACGTGAGCCCGCGCGCCGCGAGTCGTTGATCGGAGTGGTGGCCGCAGGTGGCGATGGGACGGTCTTTGACCTCATCAATCGCCATCCGGACCTTCCGATCTGTGTTCTGCCGCTCGGGACCGAGAACCTGCTGGCCAAGGCCTTTCAGATTCCGCGCTGCGGCCGATCCGTCGCCCGAATCATTGCTGAGGGGCATCGCCAGCGGATCGACGCCGGGTGGATCAACGGACGCCGGTTCCTGATCATGGCCAGTGCCGGCTTCGATGCCGAAGTCGTGCATCACCTGCATGCCGTCCGCCGCGGCAGACATGTCAGGCACTGGACCTATATCCGTCCCATTCTGGATGCGCTGTTTCCGTTCAAGCCGCAGAAGCTGCGCATCACCGTCGACAACCAGCCCACAGTTTACGAGGGCGAGCTGGCAGTCGTGGCCAATCTGCGAGCGTATGCCCTGAATCTCGGTGTAGTTCCCACAGCCTGCGGAACGGACGGAATGCTGGATGCGAGGGTCTTTCGCGCGAGGTCACTCTGGGAACTCCTGGCCCAGTTCGCACGAATTCTCACAGGGCGGCATGAACGCTGCCCGTCCGTGATTCCGCTACAAGGGAAAACGATGCGCATTGAGTCCGACGTCCCGGTTCCGATTCAGGTCGACGGCGACCCGGCAGGCGTGACTCCCGTGGAGATCCGCGTCGAGCCCCTGGCTGTCGAGTTCATCCTGCCACGCAGCGTGCGTTAGCCGCCGGGCTTGCCCGATGTGCTGCGACTGAGCCGGACCATCATCCCAATCTCGCACAGCACCGCCCCCAGCCCGGCTAGCGCCAGATCTTTCTGCGGGTCCCACGGGTCTCCCTGCTGCCCGTTGTACGCCTCGGCATACTCGGGAGCGAAGATCACTGCGACCTGCCACTCGGCCACTTCGTACGCAGCTCCGATCGCCAGCACGACACAGATCGAAAGAAAGGCTGCCAACCAGCGGCCTCGAAGCCCGTGCCGCTCCAGTAGATCTTCGACAGGGGGCACAAACAGCACCCCCGACGCCCAGTGAACCAGACGGTCATAGTGGTTCCGCTCCCATCCCATCTGAGCGGACAGCGAGTGCCCCGTGAGCCATTCCATCCAGCGATCGTACGGCACATACGAGTAGATCCATCGGGCTCCCAGGATGTGCAACCACAGAAACAGCAGCAGACAGATGACCGAGCGATGACCCAGCCAGTTGCGCCGGCCCGTGATCCCCAGAGCGAATAGCCCGATCACCGTCGGAACATGTTGCATTCGCAACTCCGACGGAAATGGGGCCTGCCAGAATGAGCCGACCGTCGCCAGCAGGGTGACGAGTATCCACAGCCACAGACTTCGCGACGATTGATTCAAGGGCGGCATCCTACGGTGCTCTGTCTCTTCAGGGGAGCTACAGAATCGGAGGGGATGAGTGCCGTTTTATTCCTGAGGAATCACCGCCGCGGGCAGACTCTGAATCCACTTCGTCAACAAATCGATCGCCTGCGGATCGGGAAGTGATCGAGCCAGCTGAGGCATCTGGCCCGCCGATTGGATCTTCATGCGGTGCAGCAGCACGCTGCGTTCCGGTGCTCCGGGGGCAATCAGCTCGGCGTTGGTCAGTCCGAACGTATGATGCACCGGTTTGACGCCGATCAGCTTGGTGGCTTCAAGCTGGGCATTGAACTTGAGATTCATCTGAGAGTTGCCGCCACCCGATTCGACATGGCAATGAGCACAGTTGGCGTGCAGGTAGGATCGCACTCGCGACTCCAGCGGCAGAGTTTCATCTGCGGGATCGGCCAGTCGTACGCAGTCCTGCGGCGACTTGTCGAGTCCCTTCAGAATCCCGGCATGAGATAGCGACCGCAGCTGATTGTCGACCACTCCTCCATAGTCGTGATCCCGGTTCATCTGCGGAGTCGACAGCCCCAGCACATACCCGGCGGCGCGGCTGTGACAGACCATACACTCGGTCCGGCTGGGAAAGCGCCAGGTCTGGTCGAACTCCTTCCCGTCCGAGCCCGCGACGCGGAAATTCGTCGAACGACCCGCTCCTTCGACAAGGACGGCATCGGTGCCATCCTCGTTCCAGGCATACGAGTACCCTTCCCACTCGTTCTCTTGCCGGACCATAAACCGCGTCTCAATCCAGCGCCAGTCGCCCGCAGTTGCAAGCGGGAGCGCGAACGACTTCACCAGCACGGTCCCGTTGGGAAACGACCAGGCGTCCGTGGGGTGAGCTGTCACCTGCGGAGGCTGTCCGTCGACGCCCGCGCTTTCCGGCAAGGCGATGAACCGGGACTTACGGGAACCATCTGACCACAGCGGGGAATTCACGGAGTACGGAATCACGCCGGCGGCCATCTGGTGATCTTTCACCGACTCAAACAGCCCGCTCGCGCTCAGCGTTCGCGGGAACGACTGCGCAGCGGTCGGGTCGACCGGATTCACTTCGAGCGTATACAGCCCTCCCTTTCCCCCACCTTGGTGATCGCTGATCAACAGCTCTCCATCGGCATCGGTCGCAAACGACGTGATGGCCAGCGTGGTGTCGGCAATCTCGCGATTCCAGTCCGGCTGTCCCTGGGGATTGAGCTTTCCCGCCCAGATCTTACCCGTGGAGTAGTCCCCATAGATGAAGGCCCCCCGCAGTTCGGGAAACTTCTGGCCGTAGTAGGTCACTCCGCCCGTCAACGAGCGGGCTTCCGAATGCGGATGCTCAAAGGTCGGCAGCGTGTGGGGTGTCGGCCCCAGCTGTCGTTGCGGGTAGAACGAGTGGCTCCCCTCCCAGACGCTCCAGCCAAAGTTCGCTCCGCGCTGTACCGCGTAGACCTGCTCAAACAGGTCTTGTCCGTTCTGGGTCACCCACAGCTGACCGGTTACTCGATCGACATGCGCCCGCCAGGGGGCTCGGACTCCATAGGCCCAGGTCTCGGGAACAGCGTCCTTCAGCCCCACGAACGGGTTGTCGGCGGGGATCGAATAGGGGCGCTCACTGTCCGGGTGGTCGACATCGATTCGCAACACCTTCGCCAGGATCGAATCGAGTCTCTGCCCGACGACATCCCCGTCCGAGTCCGAGGTTCCATCCCCTGTCGTCACATACAGCAGGCCGTCATTGCCAAAGGTGATCGCCGCCCCGTCATGACCGTTCGATTTCCACTCGATGATCGAAACCGCTGATTCGGGATCGACGAGATGGGGGGACTGACGAGATACCGTGTAGCGCGTAACCCGGCTGAACTTGGTTTCCCCCTTGCGAGGGCCATTGCTGCCGACGAACAGATAGCCGTTCTGTTCGAATTGAGGATGGCAGGCCAGCGAGTAAGCCACATCGGGAAGCTGAAACAGCATCTCAACGCGAGTCTGACCCGACTCGACAACAATCCGGCTGATGACCGATTCCCCGAACGACTGAGCCTGACTGGAGAGCAGGAGATTCCGCGTCCCCGGTTCAGTCATGACAAAGATCGGATAGTTCGTCCCGAAGTCGGGCAGAGTCCGCACCGCTCGATAGGGCCCAGGCGGTTCCGGACGTCCCGAAACTCGCGAACTGGTGAGAGGTACACGCTGCGGAATGCCGTACGGCGGAGTGTCATCGGCATTACAAGAGCCTCCCAAAAGGAAACCAATCACAATGGCCCACAGTGGCCACCCCAAGGCGCGAAGCGAGCCTGCGCCATGACTTGCGAATTCTGTAAGCATCTCGCCCCCTTTGTTCCTGGACCAGCTTCGGTCGATTCTAACTCGCCCCATAGGCCAGACCAAGACGCCCAGCTCACAGAGCCAACTCCGGTCTCGGACCAAGTTTCCGGTGTTCTCTTCAGATCGCAAGTTCGATCAAGAATTCCCCGGGGCGGTTCGCTACCTTGATGAGATGACGCAGACGCCCAACATCATCGCTCGCAAGATTCTGCAGGTGCAGCTGCACATCCAGCAGCATCTCGATCAGCCCTTGTCACTCGACCATCTGGCGGAGGTGGCGGGATATTCGCCTTGCCACTTCCACCGACTGTTTCAGGGCGTTGTGGGCGAGAGGGCGAGCGACTACGTCCGCCGTCTGCGTCTGGAGCGTGCAGCCCAGTCGCTGCGCTACAGCAAGAAGAACGTGCTGGAGATCGCGCTCGATTCCGGGTACGGATCGCATGAGGCCTTTACCCGCGCGTTTACGAGATTCTTCGGCGTTTCACCCACCCAGTATCAGTCGCTGGAGCAGCCTCCAGCCTACTCCCCGGAGTCGCACATGGAACCTATTCCGTATCAGCCTCACTCGATCATCACCGCGCATCGCCCGTCCCTCCGCGTGGCGTGCCTGCGTGTGGTCGGGCCGTATGACAATGAACATCTCGGCCCGGCATTTCAGCGCGTGATGCAGCTCGGGGGAGCGCAGGGGTTGATGAATCCCACGATGCAGGGAGTCGGCATCTACTACGATGATCCCAATGTGACCGAGCCTTCCCGTCAGCGGGCGGATGTCGGCTTCACAGTTGGCCCCGATGCCCAGCCTACGGGTGAACTGCTGCTGCAGACGATCTCAGCCGGACGCTGCGCCGTGTTGACTCACAAGGGGCACTACAACACGCTTCATGATGCCTACAAGTGGCTCTATTCCCAATGGCTCCCCCAGAGCGGATGCGAACCGGGAAACGCGCCGCCCTATGAGGTCTATATCAACGATTGCAATACGCTGCCCCCCGCCGAGTGGCTGACGGAAATCTGCATTCCGCTGGCGTGAGCCTCAGGAGAGTAGGTCGTAGGGCAGGCAATCCTGCCTGCCCCACGATTATCCAGGAGAACGCCCTCTCTGGAGGCGTGCGACAGACAGGATTGTCTGTCGTACTTCTAGCGTGAGAATCGACCAGCAGTTTCCCCCTCCCCAATCAACCCGCTAACCTGTTGTCTCACAGCGGAGCCAACAGTGACTGGGGAGCGGAACGTGTCAGGAAGCCGATCGAACTGGGTGCTGATCCTGTGTCTGGTGCTGGGGGCCGGTCAGGCTGCGGCGGCCCCGCTGGTTGTCGAGACCGATCCACTGACTCCCGAGCAACAGCGGGCGCTGTTCCACTTACCGCCGGGGTTTGAGATCCAGCTCGTCGTCTCGGAGCCACTCATCGGGCAGCCGATGAACATCAGTTTCGATGCGGCGGGTCGGCTCTACATCACCAGCTCGCTCGAGTACCCCTACCCCGCAAAGGGAGACGGCGTCGAACCGCGCGAGGAGCGGTTCGATGGACCCTCATCGGAGACGCCGCGCGACTGGGTGACGGTCGTCGAAGGGATCGCCGCCGACGGCAAACCCTCCAAGGTCTGGCGGTTCGCCGAAGGGCTCAACATCCCGATCGGCAATACCCCGACAGCAGATGGGGCGATCGTCTTCAGCATTCCGAACATCGTGCGGTACTACGACCGCGACGGGGATGGGAAAGCCGAGGACCATGAGGTTCTCTACGGCAAGGTCGGCAACCTCGACACGCACGGGATGGCAGCCTCGTTCACGCACTGGATCGATGGCTGGGTCTATGCCACACACGGGTTTCGGAACACCTCGGACATCCAAGGCAAGAACGGCCAGGGGATCAAGCTGAACTCGGGGAATACGTTCCGGTTCCAGGCCGACGGCTCGGCGATCGAGCAGTTCACCTGGGGGCAGGTGAACCCGTTTGGGCTCTGCTTCGATCATTGGGGAAATGCTTACACCGCCGACTGCCACTCGATGCCGCTGACGATGCTGGTCCGCGGGGCCTACTACAGCAGCTTCGGCAAGCCGCATGACGGGCTGGGGTTCGGGCCGGACATGATCAACCACCTGCACGGCTCGACCGGGATCTGCGGCGTGGCGTACTACCAGGCCCCGCAGTTCCCCGCGGAGTACCAGGAGTGCCTGTACCTGTGCAATCCCGTCAACGGCCAGGTCCACCGCGATAAGCTCGATGTCCACGGCTCGACGCTGCTGGCGAACTCTCAGCCCGACTTCATCACGTGCGACGATGGCTGGTTCCGCCCGGTCGATGTAAAGCTGGGACCGGATGGAGCGCTGTATGTGGCGGACTTCTACAACGCGGTGATCGGGCACTATGAGGTGCCGCTCCAACACCCGCGCCGCGACCGCGAGAAGGGGCGCGTCTGGCGGATTGTTTACACGGGTGAGGGAGGGGAGGCACCTGAGCCAGTGAACCTGCGGACCATGGATTTGCGGAGCCTCACGCTGTCTTTAGACAACGCGAACATTGCCGTCCGAACATTGGCAACCAATGAAATCTTGGACCGATTCGGTACCGATGCGATCCCGAACGCAGAAGCTGCAGTAGCGCTATCTGCTTCTGAACGCCAACGCATATGTGGAATGTGGATATTAGAACGCCTTGGCAAGTTTGATGGGATGCAAGATCGAGCGTACTACGGGGCGATTTCGCCAGTGCAATTGACTCATCTCGCACGTTGTCTGGCTGAACGTGCCTTATGGAATCAGGAGGATTCGTCGTTGGCGATTAAGCTAGTCGAGAGTCGACACGCAATGGTAACACGTGCGGCTACCGATGCATTGGGACGGCACCCTCGACCAGAACATGTAGCGTCTCTCTGGAACGCCTGGCAGTCCGCCGACCCCAAAGACACTCAACTCATTCATACGGCTCGAATCGCTCTGCGGAATCACTTAGCCATTCTGGAGATCGCTCAAGACCCGAGGGTCGCCGACCTCGTGAAGGCCCACCCGTCGGAGTTCCTGCCGATTATCATGGCGACGGGCAGTGACGCCGGGGCGGAACTGCTCGTCACGCTCGATACAACGAAGCTCGCCGATGATGCCGAGCGGCTGAAGATCGCGACGTTCATCGCTCAGCGGATTGCCGAACCGAAGTTGCCCGGCTGGATCGCCAACCTGCGCGAGCATTCGCAGAAGAACCCGATCGATTCGCTGACCGAGCTGTCGGCCATCGACGAAGGTCTGCGGGCTCGTGGGATTGAAGTTCCCGAGGTCATGCGCCAGTGGGTCGCCGATGTCTCTGCTGCGGCTCTTAAGACCTTGCCGCGTGATCAACTCGGCTGGCTGGCTCGACCACTGGGCGGCGTGACGCTCGACTCGGAGGAAGTTTTTGTTCCCCAGCAGCGTGCCAGTGCGGATGGCAATGAGGCCAGCCCATTCTTCAACAGCATCATTCGCGGTGAGCAAAAGACCGGCGTACTCCAGTCCGACGCGTTCGATCTGCCCGCGAGCCTCAGCTTCTTCATCGCGGGTCACAATGACGAGCCCAGCCGGCCCGCCCAGTCCAACAACATCGTCCGGCTGCGTGATGCCGCCACGAACGAAGTCCTGCAAGAAGTCCTGCCACCACGCAACGACATGGCCCAGAAGATCGAGTGGGATCTGCAGCCATTCGCCGGTCGCCGCGGTTTCGTCGAGGTCACCGACGGCGATGACCGGGGAGCTTACGCCTGGCTGGCAGTGGGGCGGTTCTCCATTGAAGGACTCAATCCCCGCGACAGCAAGAACTCGTTCGCGACGATTGCCCAACTCGTCCGCCGCTACCAGATTGCGGAAGCTGCGGAACTCTTGAAGTCGGTCATCCGCGACCCGGCAGCCAGCCTGTCGACGCGGACGCGAGCCGCAGTCGCGATGGCTGCGGGACACAGCGATCCCCGGATTCAGATCTTGGCCTCCACGGTGGGCAGCAGTCTCTGGACTCCAGATCAGAGAGAGAAACTCTTCGCGGGAATTACCTCGCCGGATGGGGCTTACCCGACGCTGACTGAGGACCTTGAGCTGGTCATGCGAGCGGCTCCGCAGCAGGCGCAAACCTTCCTGGCTGCGGTCCTCTCACAGCAGCCCGCGGGCGCTTCGCAGCTGATTGACTTCGTCCGCCGCGGTATCGTCTCGGCCCACCTGTTGCGGCGACCGGAGATCGCGCAGCGGCTGGCTGCTCTCAGCAGTGAGGAGCTAAACACAGCCATCGCCGACCTGACCAAGAACCTGCCGAATGAGGATGAGGCCACGCTCAAGCTGCTCGCCGCCCGCAAGGCCGACTGCATCGCGCACGGCGGTGATGCCACGCGGGGGTTGGAGCTGTTCAAGAAGCACTGTGCCGCCTGCCACCAGATGCGGGGTGAAGGCCAGAAGATCGGGCCGCAACTCGACGGCGTCGGCATCCGGGGTCTGGACCGGCTGCTGGAAGATGTGCTGGCTCCCAATCGCAACGTCGATGCGGCGTTTCGCTCGTCCACGATCGTGACGACCGAGGGCCAGATCCTGCTCGGCCTGCAGCGGCGCGAGGAAGGGGAGACCCTGTTCTTCGCCGACCGGACGGGCAAAGAGTTCTCGATCACCAGGAAGGAGATCGAGACCCAGACCGTCTCCCCCCTGTCCCTGATGCCCGCCAATTTCGGCGAGCTGTTGCCCGAGACCGACACGCGTGACCTGCTGCGGTTCCTGCTGGAGAGTGCCAAGAAGTAGAGCAGTTCTCGATTCCGTATGCGATCCGTTAGCCGTCGGGCTTGCCCGACGTGCTTCGAATTCGTCGAAACGGAGACGCACGCTGATGCGAGATCTGCTGTTGCTCTCCACACTCAATCACATCGCCACAAAACGCCGGTGCAGGTTAGCATACGTTCCGCCGAGTGCGATCAGCTCCTCGTGCGTCCCGCGCTCGACCAGGTGGCCATGGTCCAGCACCAGGACCTGGTCCGCGTCGCGGATCGTGCTCAGGCGGTGGGCCACGACAAAACTGGTCCGTCCCTCCAGAAGTTTCGCCAGCGCCGCCTGCAGCTTCGATTCGGTCTGGCTGTCGATGCTGCTGGTGGCCTCATCGAGGATCAGGATGCGCGGGTCGGCGATCATCGCGCGGGCGAAGCAGATCAGCTGGCGCTGGCCCAGTGACAGCGAGACCCCGCGCTCGCCGACCGGGGTATGAATCCCCTGCGGCAGGCTGGCGATCAGATCGTTGCAGTCGAGTTTCTCGAAGACCGCTGAGACCTCGGCATCCGTCGCGGTGGGTTTCCCCAATCGGACGTTCTGTGCGACGGTGCCATAAAACAAAAAGTTCTGCTGCAGCACGATCCCCATCCGCCGGTGCAGGCCGTCTCCGCTGAGGGTCTTGATGTCGTGCCCATCGATCAGCACGCGGCCTTGGTCGGCTCGATAGAACTTCGAGACCAGATTGATGATCGTCGTTTTTCCGCTCCCGGTGTGGCCGACTAGTGCAATCGTCTGGCCCGGAGTCGCCCGGAAGCTGAAGTTGTGCAGCACGGGACGCTCGGGATCGTAGCCGAATGTCACGTTCTCGAAGACGACCTCGCCACGCAGGTCATTGAGCACGATCGCATCGGGCGGGTCGGTCCAGTCGGGCTTCGTATCGAGCAGCTGGAACAACCGCTCGGCCCCCGCCATGGCGGTCATCGCCTGATTGTACTGATTGCCTAGGATCGAGATCGGGGCAAAGAACAGGTTCGCCATGAAGAAGAACCCGACCAGATCACCGACGTTGGTCGTGCTGCCCGGTTCAAATGCCCGCCAGCCGCCCACGACGAGGAGCAGCGCGATGAAGATCTGGCTGTTGAGTTCCAGCAGCGGCAGGAACTGGCCATGGGTTCGCATGACGACCGTGTTGTACCGCGAGTGATCCTCAGCCAGGTCGGCGAAGATGCGGGCGTTCTCGTCTTGCCGCACGAACGCCTGGGTCACGCGAATGCCGACGACCGACTCGGCCAGCGTGGCTGTGATGCGGCTGAACGACTCTCGCATATTGCGGAGGGCCACGCTCAGTTTCTTGTGGAAGTACTGATTGATGAACCAGATCACCGGAGCCAGCCCCAGCACAATCAGGAACAGCGTGGCGTCGTACCACAGCATCGCAGCTGCGGCGATCAGCATCTGTCCGATCTGGACCAGCGAGACGAACAGCACATCCTGCACGCCCAGACGCAGGTCCTCAACATCGCTGGTCATGCGGCTGATGACGCGCCCGACCTTGGTCTGGTGGAACCAGCGCATCGGCATCCGCTGGATGTGAGCGAACAGGGCCTTTCGCAGATCGGTGACGACCGCTTCACCCAGCTCGAGAGCCAGCCGCTGCCGGTAATGCATCACGAACTGCGTCGAGAGAGCCAGCAGAGCGAACAGCCCGGCTCCCCAGATTACGCCTGGCACGCTCTTCTCAGCCACGGGCCCGCGAATCACAGCTGCGATCATCCAGGTCAATGCCGGCAGCTGGATCGACCGCAGGACAACGGTCAGCAGCAGCCAATTCCGCTTGGCAGCGTACGGTCGCATGAACTCCATCAGCCGCATGATCAGCTTGTAATCGAGCGGAATCTGGCGCGGCTCATCCTCTCTCGCGACATGGCGAGTGAGTGTGCGGTCAAGAGTACGGACGGGGGCTGTGGACATGGCAGAACCGGGAGCTTAGTGATTCCCGCTCCGCAGATGAATCACTGTTCCGTCATATCGATCCCCGGAACCTTCTCTCGGATTGAATTGAGATGCGTTTGAGCTGCGATCACGAGTGGGCGAATCTCCGACCCACTCGCGGTACTCGAACTCCCGGAGTAAAGTGTTGGACGCTGAGCGGATGCCATTCCGCTCGCATGATCCAGTCACCGGAACTCACCATGGCCAAGCACGCACCGGGATTTCTGAAGATCGTCGAAGACGCCAAGACTCGCATTCGCGAATGCTCGATCGGCGACGTCCTTCGTCGTCAGTCCGCAGGCGAAACCCTGAACCTCGTCGATGTCCGCGAAGAGAGCGAGTTCGCCAAGGGGCACATCCCTGGGGCGATCCACCTGGGCAAAGGGGTGATCGAGCGCGATATCGAGGCCCGCATCCCGGACACCGGAACCGAACTGATTCTCTACTGCGGCGGCGGGTACCGCTCGGCTCTGGCTGCGGACAACCTGCAGAAGATGGGCTACACAAACGTCATCTCAATGGACGGTGGCTGGCGCGGGTGGACAGAAGCTGGGCTCCCTGTCTCGCGATAAGTCGCCGTAGCCACGTTCGCCAGAACGTGGGGTGCATGTCGAGAATCTCAGACTTCTCGCTGTTGGATGTCGATCTGCCCACGCTCTGGCGAGCGTGGCTACAGACACGACAACTACCCCAGCGCTGCCAGTACCAGCTTCCCCATCTCCGTCGTGCTGACAGATTTCTCATCCTTGCGGGCGATGTCCTTCGTGCGATGACCGGCATTGAGAACGGTATTGACCGCAGCTTCGATCGCCTCAGCTTCCTTCGACAAGCTCAGCGAGTGCCGCAGCAGCATCGCAGCGGCTAGGATCGTAGCCAGCGGGTTCGCAATTCCCTTGCCGGCGATATCGGGCGCCGACCCGTGGATGGGCTCATACAGCCCCGGTCCTGGCTCACCTAGTGAGGCCGACGGGAGCAGCCCGAGCGAACCGGGCAGCATCGAGCCTTCGTCAGTGAGAATGTCGCCGAACATGTTTTCGGTGACAACGACGTCGAACGTCGCTGGCCTGGAGATCAGGTGCATTGCCATCGAGTCGACCAGCACGACTTCGTACGTCAGCTCGGGGAACTCGCTCTTCACGACTTTCTCACTGACGCGCCGCCACAGCCGCGACGCCTCCAGCACGTTGGCCTTGTCGACCATCGTCAGCTTCTTGCGGCGGGCCATCGCGGCCTTGGCAGCCATCCGCACGATCCGCTCAACCTCGTGCGTGCTGTAGGTCATCGTGCTGAAGGCTGTCTCGCTGCCATCGGCGTTCTGCTTGAGTCCCGACTCACCAAAGTAGAGGCCGCCGGTCAGTTCGCGGAAGAACAGAATGTCGGTTCCCTCGATGATGTGCCGCTTCAGCGGCGACGAATCGAGCAGGCAGTCAAACGTCGTGATCGGACGCAAGTTGGCATATAACCCCAGCTCCTTGCGGATCTTGAGCAGCCCCGCCTCGGGCCGGGTCTTGGCCTTCGGATCATCCCACTTGGGACCGCCGACAGCTCCCAGCAGCACCGCATCGGCGACGCGGCAAGCGGCCAGTGTGTCATCGGGCAGCGCGCTGCCCGTGGCATCGATCGCACAGCCACCGATCAGGTGGGTCGAGAACGAGAAGCTGTGGCCGAATTTGGCTGCGACGCGGTTCAAGACCGCTTCCGCCTCGCGGACGACTTCGGGACCAATTCCATCACCAGGGAGGAGGACAATCTTCGCGTTCACAATCAGACCTTCGACCGACAGGGACAGTGCCATGACAGATCGGAATCTACCGCGCCATGGATCGAGTTGCCAGTTGGATGATCGGGCGCCAGAGTCTCGCGCTGACAGTCACTGTGTGGCGACCGACAGGCCGCTGGTTTCTGGCGGAAGTCGCAGGGATAGCTGTGGTTGCGGCGTTCACTGCCGAACTCCTCTCCTGCCTGGCTCCCCTCTCCCTCCGGGAGAGGGGCTGGGGGTGAGGGTTCTTGACACTCGAGTGTTCTTTCATCATCAACTTTTCGGATACCGGCGGATGGACCTGACCGGCCACAGGGGCCACCTCACTCGGAGACTCCAGCAACGTTGCCATATGCGTCTGGCCGAAAACCCCTCTCCACCCAATCTGCGACTTCGGCTACGCTGCCCACGTTTCGAGAGGGCCGGAGTGCCTTGCTCACGATCCTGGAGGGAATCTCATGGCCCAGACGACTTTACGCGGCATCTCCGCGCTGTTGGGGCTCGTCGTTTTCCTGGCGGCAACCGATTGCCTCGCCCAGGCCAACCGACCCCGCGCGCTGGCCATCGCTCCGAAGGTCATTGAGGCTTCCCCACTGCAGGACGATGCCGCGCTGTATGCGGTCACGTTTGTCGGCTCGAAATTCGGCTGTGCGGTCGGGGATCGCGGCGTTTGCTGGATCACGCGCAATGGCGGGGCCACGTGGTCATTCTCTCCAACACCAGTTCAATGTGCGCTGCGTGGCGTGCAGTTCCTCACGGATCAGATCGGCTGGGCTGTCGGCGGCGAAGTGGCTCCCTACACCCGCTATGCGAGCGGAGTCGTGATTCACACGACCGACGGCGGTGCGACCTGGAACCTGATCTCCCGGAACATGACTCCGCCGCTCCATCAGGTGCGATTCGTTGACGACGAGACCGGCTTGGCGATCGGTGAAGCCAGCCCGCGTTGCCCCTCGGGTGTGCTGACGACGGACGACGGTGGCCAGACCTGGACCCCGTCCGATGGTCCTCCCTCGAACGGCTGGCAAGCTGCGGCGATTCTGCCGAACGGCTCGGGAGTCGTGGCTGGGGCGCGCGGCGAACTGGGAGTCCTTGCTCAAGGGGCGCTGCACCGGAACGTCGAGACCCTCAAGGGGCTGCGAGGGATTCACGCCCTCTCCCTGGGTTCTGACTCGACCGGTTGGCTCGTCGGCGATGGGGGACTCGTCCAGCGCACGAAGAACAACGGGATCGGCTGGGAGCCCCCCACGGGCGAGTTGCCGATTGAGCTGCGGGAGTGCATGGACTTTCACGCGGTGGCTCAGTTCGGAGATCACGTCTGGATCAGCGGAGCCCCGGGCAGTGTCGTCTGGCACTCCTCCGACTCCGGCAGGCACTGGGACGCTCAGCCGACCTCTGAAACAACTCCCATCCGCAGCCTGCATTTCCTGAGTGAAACGCACGGTGTTGCGGTCGGTGATCTGGGCAAGATTCTGGTCACTCAAGACGGCGGAGCGACTTGGTCCACGGTCCGTGGAGCCGGTCGACACCTCGCCGTACTGATGATCCATGCCGACTCCCGGCAGGTTCCGTTTGCCTCGCTGGCGTACTTTTCTCAGGAGTGGGGTTACCGCTCGGGAGTGGTCCTGATGACCCGCCGCGATCTCGGGACCGATGCCTTGGCTCACCGAGCCGTTGAAACTCAGCTGGATGATGCGATCTCGGCAGTCGGCGGTTCGACGGCCGAGATCGACTGGCGCCTGCCGCTGACCGTTCCGGGCCTCAATCGCGATCATGACAAACTGGTCGAAGAGTGGTCACTGCTCACCGATCAAAAGCTGCCCCAAGTGGTCGCCACCGATCTGGCCGCCAAGATTCGGATGTGGAAGCCCGAGGTCGTGATGATCGCCCAGCCAACAGGCGATGACGCGACTGCTCAAGTGACCTGGGATTCAGTCCAGCAGGCCGTCCAAGCCGCTGCTCAGCCGGCTCCGGTCGACGACATCGAGGAGTTCGTCAATCTGGCCCCCTGGCAGGTCAAGAAGGTCTTTGCGGTCGACTTCCGCGACAAGGGAACGCAGAACCTTTCCCCGACTCAGCCACTGGACCGCGCGGGACGCACCATCGACCAGATCGCCGAGCCCGCAGCGGCCCGCCTGCTCGCTCGCGATCAGGCAGCCACTCGCGAGGAAGGGCTGCGGCTCGTCAGCACCAGCCTGGGCGACGCCGAGACCGTGAAGCAGACACTCTTCGGAGGAATCAACCTCCCCACGGGCGGTCCGGCCCGCCGCAAGCTGGCCTCGGTGGCAATTGAAGGTCTCCAGAAGCAACAGCTCGCCATCCAGGAGCGTCAGAACTTCCGCAACTACAGCCAGAAGCTGATGGACTCGCGACCGAACCAGAGCGGTTCGCTGATCGCCCAGCTGCGTGATCTGGTCTCCCGACTGCCTCCCGATCAAGGAGCCAAGCTTTTGTCGGATGTCGCTCGCGACTATCGCGAACGGATGCTGTGGGAACCGGCGGAAGAGTCGTACCTGCTGCTGCTCGATCTCTATCCGGACCATCCTGCGGCGGAGGAAAGTGCGGGGTGGCTGTTGCGGTTCTGGACCAGTGAAGAGATCGCCTGGCAGCGGCTGCGAACGCGCCAGTCGAGCGAGACAGTGACTCAATCGGACCGGGGCATCCTGCAGGCCCAGTTCGAGACCCAGCTGCAGAACAATCGCAAGCAGGCGGATCAGCTGTCCGACCCGCTGACGAGCCAACCTGATCACTCGGCCATCAGTCAGACCAAGTCGCCCGTCCAGCTCAAGCCGCGTGACTTGGCTTCACTCGTCAGCGGCGAGACCGGCGGAGCAGACGTTCTCGCCCTGCAGGCGGACAAGTGGCGGCAGCAGGCGAATCGCGTGGCGTCACTCGTCGAGAAGACCTCTCCCGGCTTCTTCCTCGAACCGGATGTTCAGCTGTCGGTGGCGGCGCTCATGCGCCGTGGATCGCGGCACTCGGATGCGGACCGCGTGATTGACCAGTTGTTGAAACTCGACTCGCAGGAGATGTGGAACCAGATCGCTCAGGGCGAGTTGTGGCTGCTGAAGCCGCAGTCGCGCTCTCCGCGTCCGGTGGCGACCTGTCGACGAACCAGTCTGGCTCCGCGGCTGGATGGCAAGCTGATCGACGCCTGCTGGGAGGGCGCGACAGAGATCCTCCTGTCGGATCGACCGGCCCGCCCGACCGAGGACGGGTTCGTGGGCTCAGAGCAGCTCGGCGGGAAAGGGAACCTGCAGATTCGTGGCCCGCGCTCGCTGGTCATGCTGATGTACGATGACCGGTTCCTGTATGTCGGTGCCAGCCTGCCCCGCGCGGAAGGGCAATCGACCGATCCGCCGCAGCACGCGGGCCGGAAGCACGATGCGGATCTCGGGCGGCATGATCGCTTGAGCCTGATGTTCGACACCGACCGCGACTACAACACGTTTTACCGCTTCGACGTCGACCAGCGCGGAGCTACGAGCGATGCCTGCTGGGATGCGGTTGGCTGGAATCCCAAGTGGTACGTCTCGGCCTATGGCGATGATCAGGTCTGGCGCTTCGAAGCTGCCATCCCCTGGGAGGAACTGACACCCAGCCCTCCGACTCCAGGCACCAGTTGGGCGGCGGGTCTGACTCGCGTGATGCCGACGGTTGGCCTGCAGGGATGGAACTACCCGCTGAGCGAGACTCCCTCGCCGCAGACCTTTGGCTTGTTGCGGTTTGAGTAGAGCCGCGTAGCAGATTGAACTCTCGCGAATTCTTCGACGTCGACATCAACCGGCCAGGCTGCGTCGGAGCGTCGGGTCGGTCACTCGTCCGATCAGCTGGCAGACGTTGTGGCCGCCGAAGCCGAAGCTGAGGTTCATCGCGTAGTCGACCTCCGCAGCGACGGCGGTCCCAGCCAGGTAATTCAAATCGCACTGCGGGTCGGGATGCTGCAGATTGATTGTGGGGGGCAGTTTTCCTTCGCACAGTGCCAGTGAGCAGAACACCATTTCGAGGGCAGCTGCGGCACCGATCAGGTGGCCGGTCATGCTCTTGGTGGAGCTGATTCGCAGGGCCTCAGCGGCTGATGCGAACGCCTGCTTGAGAGCGAGCGTTTCGGCGGCGTCGTTGAGCTTGGTCCCCGTCCCGTGAGCATTCACGTACAGACGCCCGGCGATGTCAGACGGGTTCAGGCGGGAATTCCTCAGGCACTGGGCGATCGAGCGCGTGGCCTGGGCGGCCTCGGGATCCGGCTGGGTCAGGTGGAATGCATCCGACGTGACGCCATGCCCGACCAGCTCGGCATAGGCCCGCCCGCCACGGGCTCGCAGGTGGCTTTCTGATTCCAGAACGAGGCACGCGGCCCCTTCTGACATGATCAGTCCGGCGCGGTCTCGTTCAAACGGTCGAACCGCCTCGGTCGGGCGCTCGTTGTATCCCTTGGCCATCGCCCGCATGTTAATGAACGACGACATTCCCAGGCGGGTCAGCGATGCCTCCGTTCCGCCGGTAATGACGACGTCCGCCTCGCCCGACTGGATCAACCGGGCGGCGTCGATCATGGCGTGACCGCTGGAGGCACACGCGCTGCTGACCGAGTAGGCCGGACCGTGGAATCCGGTTGCCAGGCAAACGTTCGCCGCAGCTGCGTTGGGCATGAGGAGCGGAATCGTCAGGGGGCTGACCTTGCGCGGGCCGCCCTGGAGCAGATGCTCGGTCTGCTCCTGCAGGGTCAACAGACCGGATAGGCCGGCTCCCAGCACGACGGCTCCCCGGTCACCCAGGCGAGACGCCTCAAGTCCTGTGTCGTTCATCGCTTGCAGCGCAGCGGTGACTGCAAAGAGAGAGGCCCGATCCATGCGACGGGCGGCGATCCGGTCGTTAACTTCGACGATTCGCGGGTCGAGGCCCCGGACTTCGCCGCCGATCTGGACCTCCAGGTCCGAGACCTCGATCTGTGTCAGACGCTGGATCCCGGATTTGCCTGCCAGAACGTTCCGCCAGGCCGTACAGGGATCATTGCCGACGGGGCTGACCAGACCGACTCCGGAGATGAACGAACGCTGCATGAAGCTTCCGATGCCGACCAGATTTCCAGCATCGGGAGGAACGCAGTTCCCGGGGCCAGACACGGGAGAAGTCCCGCTTCGTGATGGGTGAGCGGGATGATAGTCAAATTGATCGAGGGAAACACGGGGAGATTTCGTTCGCTTTTTTTGAATCGAATCCGGGGGCAGTGAGGAATGGGCAGTCGGATTACGCCTCGGAACGATTTTGCACGAGTTTGGCCTGTGGGTCGCGGAAATCACCCGAAAATGCGGTCCGTTGCGGTGGGGTTCGCTGCCCCTTCCCTTGAGGACTGGGGCGGCGCCCGAAGCTGCTAGCTCGGCATCGATCGGCTCCGGACGGCTTACCCCAATCCCCAGACCGCTTTCGACAACCCAGCCAGCGGTTCCCAGCCGTGGTCGCTCAGCTCTGACGTGAAGCTGACTACCTGGCCGGTGGGCCGGAGGGTCGGCTGCGGCGGGCCGTGACCGGCTCGTTCCCAGTGGGTCGTGAACAGGTCGACGGTCTGGTACTGCGACTCGCGATCGAGCCCGCGCTGCTCAGCAATCCGCGAGATCCGGCGGCGACCGGTTTCGCTCGATCGCTCCAGCTGGACGATCAACGAGATTGCCGACGCAATCTGCGTGCGGGCCACATAGATCGGCAGGTCGACCTCGGACATCAGCGACAGTGTCTCCAGCCGCATCAGGGCCTCGCGCGGGCTGGTGGCGTGGACAGTCGACAGGCTCCCCGCATGACCGCTGATCATCGACTGGACCAGATCCAGGGCCTCTCCGCCACGGACTTCTCCCACGATGATCCGGTCGGGCCGCATGCGGAGCGAGGCTTTGAACAGATCACGAATGTCGACCGCCTCGGTCCCATCCGACTGCGCGGGGCGAGACTCCAGTGTCAGGCAATGCGCTTGAGCCAGCTGCAGCTCAGAGCTGTCTTCGATGACCACAATGCGCTCGGACTCGGGAATCGCTCCGGACAGAGCATTCAGGAACGAAGTCTTTCCGGTCCCGGTTCCTCCCGAGATCAACGTGTTCCGCCGCAGCTGGACCGCCAGCGACAGGAACTCTGCAGCTGCGGGGGAGATGCTTCCCAGGCGGATGAAGTCCGGCAGCGAGTAGGCATCGCGGCGGAACTTGCGAATCGTCAGGTAAGTTCCCTGCCGCGCACACGGGGGCAGCACCGCATGCACGCGTGATCCATCCGGCAGCCGGGCGTCCAGAATTGGCTGGGCCGCATCGACTTCGCGCGAGACGAACTGCGCGATGTTTCGCACCGCCGACTCCAGTGCGTGCTCGCTCTCGAATCGAGCCTCGGTCAGCTGCAGCTGGCCGGCACGTTCGATGTAGACCTCGCGATAGCCGTTGACCATGACTTCCGTGATGGAGGAGTCATCCAGAAAAGGCTGAATCGGAGCCAGGAAATGGGCCAGACTCGCGGAAAAGACAGATTCGCGGTCCATGGTCCGTCTGCGCCGGAGGAGGGAATATCGCCCGGCAGGTGATCCAGGCGTCATCACGATATCGAGGCGAACAGGTGCCTTCCAGCGGAGAGAGCAGCTGCGACCGGTTGCTACTCAAAGATACGGGTCTTGGCGCTTTGAGAGATCGCCAGCACCGCCGGGTGCTTGATGCGGCGCTCGGCAGAGATCGCGTAGAAGGTCTCGCGAATCGCGGGAATCTCGCCGATGTACTCAACTTCGTACTGGCGACAGATTTCGTTGCGAACCACCGTGGGAGCCGGGAAGAGCCCCTCTCCGGCCTGGCCGAACACTTTGAGGAGTGCGCTGTCGTCAAACTCCGCACGAACCACGGGCTTGAGGTTCTCCGCATCCAGCCAGGTATCGATCGCCCGCCGCAGCGGAGCCGCCCCATACGGCAGCAGCATCGGAGCTCCGTTCAGCGAATGAGGAAATCGGGGGCGATACTGCCTGGCCAACTCACGAACCCCGAAGATTGAAACGCTCGATTCTCCGAGCAAGTGATTGAAGGCCCGAAAACGCATCGCCCCGGTGACCGGAGACTCGGACAACACGAGATCGAGATTGTGCAGCGCCAGCTCGCCGAGCAACTTCTCGAGCGTGTCCTCGATGCAGATCAGCTGAAGCGGTTCGGGCATCTGAAGTGCGGGTTCCAGCAGCCGCTTGGCGATCATCTTCGGGACCGAATCCACGATTCCGACCGCGAAGCGAATCGGCTTGCCCGTGGGTCGCCCGCGAATCGTGTCGAGCAGTTCCCCTCCGAGCGAAAAGATCTCGTCCGCATACCGGTAGACGGTTCGACCCATCTCGGTCAGCTCCAGGGTCCGACCGGACTTCTGAAAGAGTTTGACTCCCAGGGCCGTCTCCAGCTGCTTGAGCTGCGTGCTGATCGCTGGCTGGCCGAGGTGGAGCTTCTCAGCGGCCCGGGCGATCGTTCCCTCGCGGGCCACCGTCCAGAAGTACAACAGGTGGTGGTAGTTCAACCAGTTCATGGCTCGATGATACTTCGGGAATATCAAAGAGACAATCGCGTTGTTTCAATTAGTCTGATCTCGCCCGTATCCGTAGAGTTCTTTTGTCATCCTACCAGTCACTGCACAGCCGAGGGCAAGTCATGGATCTGTTTACCACGTTTGAAGCTCGCCGCCACAACGCGATCCGAGCCGAACGCGAGTCGTCGGACTTGAAACTGGAAGCCATCAGTCGCCGTCTGGATCGAGCGATGCTCGCCGTGGAAGCCCTCTCCGAGATTCTGCGTGATCGTTTCGGAATCACGGGTGAGGAGATCCACGCCCGTATGGACGAAATCGATCTTCGCGACGGCAAATCGGATGGTCGGCTGGCAGCTGGCGTCGTGATGTGATCCACCTGCGACCGGCCCAACAGCCGACAGTCGCGGCAGTGTG
The DNA here is from genome assembly GCA_044337025.1 of Planctomycetaceae bacterium. Classification (GTDB taxonomy): domain Bacteria; phylum Planctomycetota; class Planctomycetia; order Planctomycetales; family Planctomycetaceae; genus TH-plancto1. The sequence continues at coordinate 13,333 of JBIIOI010000047.1, read as the reverse complement.
TCTACTGTGGGCACGAGCCGCTCTCACCGCAGATCGCCGGATAGCCTGCGAGCCTTCGACAACCTCAATTTCCCGGCAGCTTTATGACCCAACACGAGCTGTCACCCCTTTCGAATGATGTCCCCTGTCAATGGAGTTCAGCCATGCAGATCGAGATTGTTCATCGCAACGTGTGCGTGACCCGCGAGCAGAAAGTCTGGATCGATCGCCGGATGCATTTTGCCCTCGCCCGATTCGATGGCCGCGTTCGACAGGCGTCGCTGGTGTTCAGCGATGTCAACGGGGCACGCGGCGGAATCGACAAGAAGTGTCGCCTGTTGGTGACTCTTGTTCCTCAGGGAGAGATCGTTCTCGAAGAGATGGCCAGCAACATTGAGGCGGCTGTGTCGATCGTCGCCGATCGTGCCTCGCGGACAATCGCCCGGCAGCTGGAACGTCAGAAAGACGTGCAGGTGCCGCGCGAGCAGACGATCAAAGTCGAAGCCGAAGCGGTTTCGTAATCGAACAATGGAGCCCTGCGCGGAGCGACGGGGAGTGACCAGTTCGTTGGTCCTCCCCGTTCGCTCGACGCCGTTTGTCGTTGAGGCTTCCGCGGACTGATTTCAAGGCCCGAATGCGGTACGGCGAGCAGGAGCACGCCGTATTCTCCTGCCGCAGAGTCTTGAAACGTTTTGCAAAGAGAGAACAGGTCAGGCCATGGAAGTGACCACGTGGGGCTGGGTCGGATTCAACCTCTTCATCGCCGCCATGCTGGCGTTGGACCTGGGTGTCTTCCATCGGCAATCTCACATCGTCAAGTTCCGGGAAGCGATCACGTGGAGCGGTGTGTGGATCGCCCTGGCGATGATCTTTTGCGGTGGCCTGCACTACTACGGTGGTTCTCAGCTGTCGCTGGAGTTCCTGACAGGATATCTGATTGAGAAATCACTCAGCGTGGACAACGTGTTTGTGTTCGCGGTGTTGTTTGCTTCGATGCGAGTCCCGAGGCACTGTGAACACAAGATTCTGTTCTGGGGAGTGTTTGGCGCCTTGCTGATGCGGGCTGCGATGATCTTCGCCGGAGTGGCCCTGATTCACCGCTTTCACTGGCTGATCTATCTGTTCGGAGCCTTCTTGATCTTCACCGGCATCCGCATGCTGCGGCCACGCCCGGGTGTGGTTGATCCTCAGTCCCACTGGGTCGTGCGGATCTTTCGTAAACTGTTCCGTGTCACACCGGACTACGTCGAAGATCGATTTCTAGTCCGACAGGAGGGACGACTTTGGGCCACACCGCTGCTTCTGGTCCTGATCCTGGTGGAGGTGACCGACCTGATCTTTGCCGTGGACTCCATCCCGGCGATTCTGGCTGTGTCGAAGAATACGTTTATCGTCTACACCTCCAACGTCTTCGCGATGCTGGGATTGAGGTCGCTCTACTTCGCGTTGGCGGGCATGATGGACAGGTTCAGTTACTTGAAGTACGGCTTGGCGGGGATTCTCGTCTTTGTCGGTGCCAAGATGACATTGGTCGACATCTTTCCCATTCCGATCACAGTCAGCCTGACAGTGGTTGTGGCAATCCTGACAATCTCCGTGCTATGGTCGCTGCGGAGACCGGCGCTTGAGAATCCTGCGATTCCCGATGCAGCTCAAAGCATTTGACGGATGCTTGGGCAGCGATCTCGCGTGTCACATTTAAGAGCCACTCACCCCAGCGAGCTGCGGGCCACCGTGAAGGCCTCGATCCCCTGCTCCAGATCGGCTCGCGTATGCCCGGCGGAGATCTGGGTGCGAATGCGGGCCTTGCCTTGTGGGACGACGGGGTAGGAGAAGCCGACTACGTAGACGCCTTGCTCCAGCATCATTTCGGCCATTCGCCCGGCCAGCACCGCATCGCCCAGCATCACCGGGGCGATCGGGTGTTCGCCGGGGAGGATCTGGAAGCCGCGGCGGGTCATCTCTTCTCGAAAGAAGGCTGTGTTGTCCCACAGACGCTGCCGCAGCTGTGGCTCGCGCTGGATCAGTTCGAGGGCGGCGAGCGACGCAGTGACGATACTGGGGGCCAGTGAATTCGAGAACAGATACGGGCGCGATCGCTGCCGCAGGTACTCGATGATCGGTTTGCGTCCGCTGGTGTAGCCGCCGCTGGCTCCGCCGAGGGCCTTGCCCAGTGTTCCGGTCAGGATGTCGATCCGATTGAGAACCCCTTGCTTCTCATGCGTGCCGCGTCCGCTGGGGCCGCAGAACCCGACGGCGTGCGAATCGTCGACCATCACCAGGGCGTTATACCTGTCAGCCAGCTCGCAGATCGCGGGGAGGTTCGCGAAGTACCCGTCCATCGAAAAGACGCCGTCGGTGGCGATCATCCGGAACCGGGCTCCCTGGGCCTGCTTGAGTTTCTCCTCCAAGTCGGCCATATCGTTGTTGCGGTACCGGAACCGCTGGGCCTTACAGAGTCGGACTCCGTCGATGATGCTGGCGTGGTTCAGCTCGTCGGAGATGATCGCATCTTCCGCCGAGAGTAGCGTCTCGAACAGACCGCCGTTGGCGTCAAAGCACGACGAGTACAGGATCGTGTCCTCGGTCCCCAGGAACCGACTCAGCGCAGCTTCCAGGTCCTTGTGAATCTGCTGGGTCCCGCAGATGAACCGCACCGACGAGAGACCAAATCCCCAATCGGCGAGACCTTTCTGAGCAGCTGCAATCAGCGTCGGATGGTCGGATAGACCGAGGTAATTGTTCGCGCACAGATTCAGAACTGGCTTGGTGCCGACCCGAACATGGGCCGCTTGCGGGCTGACGAGAATCCGCTCCCCCTTGTAGAGACCCGCATCGCGGATCGCCTGGGTTTCGTGAGCGATGCGGGCCAGGAAGTCAGCGGACATAGCTGTGCGTCCAGTGTTTTGTAGCCACGTTCGCCAGAACGGGGGCACTGTGTTTTGTGGGCACTTTGGGATCTCACTCGCGCTCACCCACGCTCTGGCGAGCGTGGCTACGGTGACTAGAACAGGCCGCGCTGATCGGGCTCGGCCTTTTTGCGACGGGCCTTCCCCGCGGGGGCTGCTTCGCCGTCTTTGGCCGACTGATCCGCAGCAGCATCGAACGTGGCAGTCACGTCGAAGGGAGCGGTCTCGACCTCTCCGCTGGCGCGCTTGGCAACGACGATCTCCACACGCTGGTGAGCCTGGTCCAGCAGCGACTGGCAGTGCGAGACCAGCGACACGCCGCGTTCAAACCGGGCCAGCGACTGCTCCAGCGAGACCTGCCCCGCTTCGAGCGAGGAGACGATCTGCTGCAGTTCCTGGAGTGCCTCTTCGAAGGGGAGAGGTTCGGTCATCAGCGGGTTCAGCGAAGAGGAAGGGCCAGTGTGTCGCTAGTCTAGCTCTTCGGTTTCTCCGGGTCAGCTGAGCGGCGTTTCGTCGATTTCTTGACCGCCCGTTTGGTAACAGCCCCTTTCGGAGGAGGCGCAGCGGACGACTGATAGACCGCAGCCATCCGCTGGACGTGAGCCACAATCAACTCCCGCAGGGCCGGCGGGGCCAGAACTTCGGCTTGGTCTCCATAACCCAGGATCCACCAGGAGATCTCACGAATCCCCTCGACACGGGCGTGAAAGTTGAGCGAGCCGTCGGCATTCCAGACCATCTTCTGCGTGGGATGCCACAGCACCTCCGCCACGTTCCGCGCGACCAGGGGGCGGAAGCGGACGATCACCTCAACTTCCGGCAGCTCGCGGATCATCCGCCACGCGTTTCCAAAATACCGCTTCAGCGTAAACCGCGGCGGGATTTCGTACTCATCGGAAGTCAGCGACGAGGCTGTGATCCGTCCGACATGGAACGTCCGGATGTCGCGGTGCAAAGAGGAACGCCCGACGACGTACCAGGAGCGCTTCTGAAAGACCATCTCGTAGGGACTGACCAGCGTCGATATCGGTTTGCCTTCGTGCAGGCTTTCGTACTGCAACCGGATCTTCTGCCGCGATTCGATCGCCTCCAGCACGCGGTCGTAGTGCTCGTTCGCGTTGTCGAGGGGGTGCCGCGGCTCCAGGGCGATCTGCAGGTGATTCGAGACGTCCGACAACATCCCGCGAATCGAATCCGGGAGGTTCGACAACAGCTTCAGTGCCGCATCCCGCGCCGCCTTCTGGAACGGAATTCCATTCTCCGACTGCCCCAGCTTCTCGCCCAGGACCAGCAGGGCCAATGTCTCATTGATCGTCAGGTCAGTCGGCGGCAGGAAGGTCGTCGGCGGAACCCAGTATCCCAGCTCGACCTCGTCATAGAGCAGCTGGACGCCCGAGTCCTGCAGCACTTTCAAATCGCGAAAGATCGTACGCTTGCTGACCCCCAGAAACTCCGACAGCTGGCCGGAGTGGTACTTACGCCCGGACTGGAGATACTCCAGGATCTGGAGAAGCCGTCGGATTTTCCCGACAGATGCCATCGGTCACTCGAGCCCGTGAGTTGAGCGAAGAGACACTTCAATTTCGAGCAGTCCGCGACGTTTGTACAGACTGCGAATGCCTCTTTTCGAGGAATTTCTCGTAGTTCAGACGGCCACGCGGGCAGGCGCTGGCCTGCTCAGGTTTGAGAATCTCCGGCTTCGATTCGGGAGTTCGCAGGCAGTCTGCGGGAACCATCTATACTGCGAATCCTCTTGGCCCCCCTCGGAGATTCCCTCGCGTGACACGGATCTTCATTTCTCTCGCAGTGCTTGGGAACCTCGCGCTTCTGGCAGTCTTCTGTCTTGGCTGGTCGATCGGGGAAGACCCGCTTTCGGTAGAGACCCGCGACCAGATGGCGACCCATTTTCGCTGGGCACTGGCCTGCGGCCCGATCGCGCTGCTGGTCCACTCGGTGGCCTTCACCTACTTCATGGGGACCGGGCGCTGGATCGAAGAGACCTCTGAGGCCTATAAGCTGGGGCCGGAGTTTCGGCAGCAGAACATGCGTCTGAAGTATGGCATCCTGCCTGGGATGATGGTCTGGTTCTTGCTGCTGATGGCCACGGGAGCACTGGGAGCCATCACCGATCCGGCCTCGAATGCTCAGATGGCGCACTCGAAGTTGATCCACTTTTCACTGGCGATCCTGACCCTGCTGGTCAATCTGCTGGTGACGGGGGCCGAGTGGCGGGCGATTCGGAAGAACGGCCTGCTGGTCGATGCGGTGATGGACAATGTGCGACGGATTCGCCGGGAGAAGGGGCTGGACAACTGAGTCAACTTCACTTCGGATTCTCGAACTACTTTTGACCGGTCACGATCGAGGCCAGCGACTCCTCGTCTTCAATCAGCTCGTCGTCCTCGAACTGATCCATCACGGGCAGTGGATCGAATGAGATCCAAGTCGGCATCACCGACATCATCGTGGCCAGCAGTGAGCCGCCGCGGATCAGCCAGATCACGTACCCGACCGTCAGGCCGCCGCTGACCGCAGTCGTGGTTCCAACCACGATATTCTCCATCAGCGTGGTCGATTCGCGGTGCGAGTTCAGATCGTCGCGGAAGCTGTTGAGCTGGTTCCACATGGTGTGGTTCTGCAGAATCGACAACGTCAGGTCGTGGACCGGCTCCGGAACCAGTTCGCTCACAGCCACCAGATCGGGGAACATGGCCGATGCGAGCGGTCGTTCGATCGCACGAACGATGTTCCGAACAGTGGAAGTCGTCGTTTCAGGAAGCAGCGGTTCGAGTGGAGTGGCCACGAACTCGGCAACCGCAGTCTGTGTGGTCGTCGGAGTTCCCGCGTCGACGGACCCACGAGGCTGTGTGGTCACATTGAGGAGGGGATTCGTCGTCGTTCCGGTACTGGACCCGCCGCCTGCGGAATCTTCGGAGTCGTCTTCGGTGTCTGTCTCTTCGGTCGTAACGTCGTTGTCGCTTTCGTTGTCGGTTGTGTCGCTGTCATCGCCATCTCCGGTCCCGCCTCCTCCGGGTGCGACCAGCCCGACCGTCAACGACACCGTGGCCACCTGGCTGGTCTCCAGACCATCCGAGATCTGATACGTGAACGTGTCGACACCCGCGAACAGATCGCTCGAGGAGTACGTGAACGACCCATCGGCGTTCAGAGTCAGCGTTCCGTTCGCAGGACCGCTCAGCAGGGTCAGGGTCAGAGCGGGAGAATCAGAGTCGCTGTCGTTGGCCAGTACACCATCCAGGTTCAACGTAATCAGCGGCTCGAATTGCACGAGTGAGTAGAAGTCATCCACAGCGATGGGAGGCACGTTGACATTGTCGACGAGAACGGTCATCTGAGCCGTATGAGTCAGCCCGCCCTGGTCCTGGACTTCGACAGTCAAGGTGAATGACGACTGCGACTCGTGAGTAAACCCAGCGGGGTTGGCAACGCGGATCTCACCGGTACTGGAATCGATCAGGAACCGTCCGCCGGTGTTTCCCGCCAGGAAGCGGTAGGCCAACGAATCGCCCGCATCGACATCACTGGCCGACACCAGCCCCACCGAAGCCCCCAGCGCGGACCATTCCGGAACATGATAGGTGCCGTCGCTCAGCGTAGGACGTTCATTCAGATCGAGCAGCGTGATCGTGACAGACTGCTGGTGAGTCAGCCCTCCCTGGTCGATCACTTGGGCCGTCAAAGTGAAGGAGTTGGTCGCCTCGAAATCGAGCTGGGTCGAGTCCAGGACCGTGATCTGCCCGGTCGTCGCATCGATCGCGAAGGCTCCAACTGTGTTGCCTCCGACGATCGAGTAGGACAGGCTGTCACCCGCATCGACGTCACTGGCAGTGATCGAACCGACCGGCGTTCCGGAGGCCGCGTTCTCGGCGAGTGCGAAGCTGCCACCCGTCAGCGTCGGCCGCTCGTTGACGTCGCTCAACAGGATCGCCACGGTCTGAACCGCGGAGTTCTGGATGCCGTCGGAGACCCTCACCTGCAGTGTCAGCGTGGGTGTGGCCTCAAAGTTGAGCCGCGAGCTGTCTGCCACTGTGATCTCACCGGTGGCAGGATTGATCGAGAAGGCACCTGCTCCGGTCCCGCCGACGATCTGCCAGTTCTGAATCGTCCCCACGGTATCAACATCGGTGGCCACGACAGTCCCTACCGGTGTTCCGTTGAGACTGTTCTCTGCCACCGGGAACGACTGGCCGCCCGTCACGATCGGGGCATTGTCATTGCGGTCCACGACATCGACCGTGAACGCCTGCGTCGACGAAGAGCTGTCCGTGCTGGTCGCTCGAACGACAAACGACAGTTGGGAAGTCGTCTCAAAGTCGATTGCACCATTGACCGTGACTACTCCGGTCACCGGATCAATCGCCACGAGCCCGCCTGCATTGTCGTCGAGCGAGTACGTGACCGTATCGGTCCCGTCTAGATCGTCTGCAAAGGCCGTCACACCCACGACGGCACCGATCGCCGAGTTCTCCGCTACGGCATTCGTTGCTCCATCTGTGTCGGAAACGCCAGTTGTGGCGAACTCGTTGACATCGGTCACGACAATCGTGAAGTCGCGGAACGTGGAGCTGCCATCGGTGCCGAGGGCCTGCACGCGGATCGTGTGCGAGGTCCCAGTCTCGTAATCGATGGCCCCTGCCACGGTCACGATCCCCGTGATCGAATCGATTGCAAATCGACCCCCGGCATCGTTGAGCAGTGAGTAACTGACTGTGTCAGTTCCATCGAGATCGTGCGCGAAGGCCGTGATGCCGACTCGTGTCCCCGCGACGGCGTTCTCGGCGACGCTCTCAGGAGCCGCATCGGCATCCGCGACAGCTGAGGTCGCAAACTCATTGACATCGGTGACGACGAAGTCGAAATCGCGGAAGGTGGAACTGCCGTCCGTACTCTGGGCCTGAACGCGAATCGAATGCGTGGTCGAGGTCTCGTAATCGAGGGCCGCATTCAGCGTGACAACTCCCGTCGATCCATCGATCGTGAACCGACCACCGGCACTGTTCACCAGGGAGTAACTGACCGCGTCAGTCCCGTCGAGATCATCGGCGAACGCTGTGACTCCCACCGAACTGCCCACCGCCAGGTCCTCTGCCAGCGTTTCTCCGGCGGGATCGATGTCGCTGATCGCGGTTGTGGCGAACTCGTTGACATCGGTCACCGCGATTGTGAAGTCGCGGAACGTGGAGCTGCCATCGGTGCTGAGGGCCTCGACGCGGATCGTGTGAGAGGCCCCAGTCTCGTAGTCCAGAGCGCCATTGACAGTGACGACGCCCGTCAAAGAGTCGATGGCGAAGCGACCTCCGGCATCGTTGAGCAGCGAGTATGTGACTGTATCAGTTCCATCGAGATCATCCGCGAACGCCGTGATGCCGACTTGAGCCCCGGAACCAGCGTTTTCCGCGACCGTATTCACTGACCCATTGTTGTCGACCACGGTCGTCGTCGCGAACTCATTGGCGTCAGTGACGGTGATCGTCAACGCCTGCGAGTCGGTTCGCACTCCATCACTGGCGATGACCGTGATTTCATGGGCATTATCGCCGTTCGCATCGGCGGGGTTCTCGAAGTCCGGAGCAGCCAGGAACGACAGGACACCCGTATTGATGTCGATCTGGAACAGCCCCGCATCCACACCGGACACGCTGTATTGCACGGACGTCCCGGCATCTGCATCGGTGGCCAGAACTGTCGTCACGCTGGTCGTATTCTCGGCCAAGCTGATCGACGCGGAGCTGCCACCGCCGTTGCTGACGATGATCGGGCTGTTGTCGTTCTGGTCGATCAGATTCACAGTGATCGTGCTGCTGGCTGTCGCTCCAGCTGTGTCTCGCACCTGAACCGTCAAAGTCCACGTCGGGCGCGTCTCGAAGTCGAGTTGCGAAGCATCGGCGACCGTGATCTGTCCCGCGCCGTTGATTGCAAAGGCTCCCAGTGGATCGCCCGAGACGACGGAGAAGGAACGCGTATCGCCCAGGTCAACATCTCCGGCCACGACGGTTCCGACGAGCGTTCCATTGCTCGTGGTCTCTGAAACCGCGAAGGTCTCGCTATTCACCGTGGGAGCATCGTTGACTGGCTGAACTGTGACATCAAAGCTGGTCTGAGCTGTCAGGCTGCCATCGCTGACTGTCAGCGTGATCGTGACCGGTCCGCCATAGAGATTCGCAGCCGGGGTGACGGTGACGGTTCGATTCGCTCCTGTTCCATTCAGCACGATATTGCTGAGCGGAATCAGTGTTCCGTCACTGGTCGCAGCTGTCACGACCAGGTTGGAAGAATCGTTGTCGTTCACCGTGAAGGCCAGCGGGCCGAGCACGGTGTCCTCATTGATGGTCTGATTCGAGATCGAGCTGATCGTCGGAGCGTCATTGACCGCGTTGATGTTGATCGAGCGGGTGACAGCGACCGAGGGCGACGATCCATCGGACACCACGACCTGGAAATGACGGGCCGCACTGGTCGGGTTCTCGCTGGGGTTAAAGTAAGCAATCGATCGCAGGGCGGTCTGGTAGTCAGCCAGTGAAGCCGTTCCCGAGAGCGATAGCACACCGGTCGCCGAGTTGTAGTTCCCCGTAATCCCCAGCATGTCGGTGAAGACCAGCTGGTCTTCACCGGCCACAAAGTTCGAGGTGATCGAAATCGTCGCCGAAGTCAGTGTCGCCGAATCGACATCCGTCACCACAAGGTCAGCCATCAGTCCGACAGGGCTGTTCTCCGTGAACTCAATGGGAACAGCGGACAGAGTGACGACGGGAATGTCGTTGACTGTGGTCACATGGATCGTGGCTGTCGCCGGAGTCGCGTCGATGGCTCCGAGGTTGTCGATCGCCGCAAACGTGAACGAGGTCGATCCGTTCCAGTTGGGTGTCGGCGCAAAGTAGACCGACAGCTGACCGGCTGTCGTGGCATAGTCTGTTCCCGAGACGACCGGAGTGGTCATCGTGGCATTGAGATACAGCAATCCGTTCGCGGGCAACGTCGCTACCCGAATCTGAGTGATCGAGCCGTCCACATCCAGGCCGCCCAGGACGACCAGGATCGGTGAGACATCTTCATTGGCGGTCGCGGAAGCGGTCCCGGTGGCAGGAGCGTCATTCACGTTCGTGAACGAGATCACCGCAGCTGACGGACCGACCGACTGGGCTCCGTCGGAGAGTGTCAGCGAGTAAGCCGGGGCAGCTTCGCCTCCATCATGCACGAATCGAATGCCGCCGTTGTCGACCTGATCCTGCGTGAACGAGGTAATCGTGGCTCCGGAAGCGACACTCTCGAAGTGCCCGCCGCTGAGCGTTGATACCGTGTAAGTCAGGCCTGTCGAAGGGCTCTCGGGGTCAGAGGCATTGATGTCTACACTCGACAGGACGACGGTCCCCCCCTCGCTGACCGTGAGGGTATTCGTCAGTATCACCGGCGGGTCGTTCGTGGCCAGCACATCGATCGTCGAGGTCGCGATGGGGCTGGTCAGCGTTCCGTCAGAGACAGCGATCGTGATGACCCGGCTGGTGGTGTTCGGGGTGTTGGCAGAGTTGTCATAAACCACGCTCGACAAGACGTGACGATAGCTCGCGAGCGTCGCCTGACCCGAGAGTGTGAGCACGCCGGTTCCGCTGTCGTAGTTGGCTGTGATGTTCGTCCCCGTGGTGGTCGCGCCGAGTGATTCCAGCACGCCATCAAGCGGGTTCGTCAGGGTGATCGTCATCCCTTGCAGCACGTCGTTATCGGCATCGAACAGCGTCATGTCGCTGTCGACAATCGCGACCGGACCGCCGTCCTCGACAAACATCCCGTGGTGATCGAGACCGCTGGCTGTGCTGTCGTCCCCATCGAGGTCGACATCCGGGGCTGCTTCGTTGCCGAACGTGTACCGCAACGTCAGCGTCGTCGACTGACCGGCAGCCAGCGTCGGCACATGGAACGCCAGCGAGATCGCGTCGTCGGTGTAGGCCGACCCGGACTGCGACAGACCGGTGCCGTTGTAGATCGCCAGCGGATCACGATTCGAGAAACCGCCGTATGTCACGCGGGAGTTCTCTCCGTATCCCGTGAGCGAGATGAATGACCCGTCCGGCTGGGTCGCAGTGACCACGGCACGCTCGCCGCCGTCGTTGCCTTGCGAGAGGATCGTGTTCGTCGTTTCATAGGTCGAGTTCTGATCGTAGTTGTTGTCCGGGTCGACGTTTCGGTAGTAGTAGATATCGCCCAATGTGCCGGCGGTCGTATTGGTCAGCGTGACCACGATCTCCAGATACAGTCCCTCACGCAGCACGGTGTGCTCGGCCGAGATGTCGACCCCAGCCACAGCCCCGTTCCACGTCATCGACTGCGCGGTCCCGGTATCGGTCACCGCGCCCCAGTTGCCGCTGATCGGGTTCGTTCCCCAGTTCGTGGTGTTGTTTGAGTAAGTCGTCCCTCCAACATGAACTCCCCAGCCTTCTTCAGGAGAGCCAGGCAGGATGAAATCGCCGTCGTAGGTCCCACCGTCTCGCTCGGGGTCGGACTCTGCAGCCAGAGTTGATCCCGAGCTTTGATACCCGGCGGGTGCTCCCAGCGTTGAACCGAGCGATCCGGAGCCATTGAAGCCGAGTTCGAGGTAATTTCCCTGCAGGAACGGAACGGTCCCGATGTAGATGTTGACGCTGTACGTCGCTGTCAAAGGGGTGCCGGTGGTTCCCGAGTTCCCGAGATCATTGACCTCGACGATCAATCGATCAGTCCCGCTGAACCCGCCTTGCGGAGTGTAGCGCAGCCCCTCGATGGCCGACTGAATCGCAGCTACGGTGCCAGTCATTGTCAGCGTCTGATCGGCCACTCCCGTACCCACGCTGAGGAAGAGACCGGCTGTGCTGGCCAGTGTGATCGTCCCGGTGGTGACCGAGAGTCGCACCTCGATCGGATTCACACCCGCGTCGGGATCGTTAATGCTGATCGCGTTGGCGTTGGTCGAGGAGAACGTCACTTCGGTATCGACATCCGTTGTGACCGCAGCTGGTCCGGTCGCGGAGGGACCGGTGTTGACCGTCGTAAAATGAATCGTCTTGGAGACCGCAGCTGAGGTCCCCCCGTCTCCATCGGTCAGCTGATACTGCACGGTCCGATCAGCGGAGGAGGGGTTGGAGGAGAGGTTTCGGAATCCGACCGCCTTGGAAACGGCCTCGACTTCCGCAGCCATCGCACTGCTGGTGAATGTGATCACCAGCGGAGATCCCGAGCCGCCGGACCAGGTTCCCACCGCCACGCTGCCCAGACCGCTGTCGTAGAAGAGATTGAACCCCGAAACCGAGACCTGGCCGACACCAGTTCCCTGATGCTGCACCACGAGCTGATCCGAGGCATCTCCGCCCGAGACTGTCACCGTCAGTGTCCCGCTGGCGAAATTGGCAGAGTCCACATCGGTCACGGACACCGCGTTGTCGATGGTCGAGACCGACGTACCCTCAACATGAGTGATGTTGCCCTGTCCCAATGAAATCACCGGGGCGTCGTTGGTGTTCGTGAATGAACCGATCGACACAGAGCTGGGACCGTGAGACAAGCTGCCGTCGCTGACGGTCAGCTGATAACTCGGTGCCGCCTCGCTGCCGTCGTGAACGAACTGCACAGCACCGGTATTGATCTGGGCTTGGGTGAATGACGTAATGGCCGTGCCCGGAGAAGCGACCAGCTCGAACCGACCTCGGGTGATACTCGATGCGGTGTAGGTCAGCTGGGCGGCGGTGTTGTCCGGGTCGGTGGCGTGGATGTGACTGGTGCTGAGAACGACCGTTCCGCCTTCACTGATCGAGAGCGTGTTGGTCGAGATCACTGGAGCGTTGTTGGACGTCGTGACCGAGATCGTCGCTGTGGCTGAGTCGGTCGTGACGTTGCCCGGTTCATTCGTGAAGAACGAAATTGTGCGATCTCCGGCGGTCGGATTCGCTGAGGTGTTCTGATACGCCACGCCTTGGAGGACAGTGATCAAGTCGCCAGCGGGCATGTTCCCGCCTCCCTGACGAGTAATCGAGATCACCGAGAACCCAGAGTTGTACGACAAGGAGAATGTCGTAGCACCCACGGTCACGGACTGACTGGCACTCGTGCCGAAGGTGAACGTCACTCCCGCGACAGTGATCTTCTCGGCAGCTCCATCGACGAACCCGGAGAGCGACAGAGCCAGTGTTTCGATATCTCCCTCTCCGAAGTCATTGATCGTGGCATCGGTATCGACCACCACGACCGGACCGGATCCCTCGGCAAAGGTCACTGCATAGCCGTCATCATTCGCGCCCCCTCCCGAGTTGTTGGGATCGAGCGAGATCGTAGCTGAGTCGTTGACGGCGGTGACCGCCAGCAGGTTCTGGCCGTTGTTGCTGGTCCCGCCATCCCCATCGGTGACGACCATGCGGATCAGCCGCGACGTTGTCGAGGGATTGTCGGAGACGTTCGAAAAC
>JBIIOI010000046.1:0-44013 GCA_044337025.1 Planctomycetaceae bacterium | reverse complement strand
GCAGGGCGATCTGGATCATCGAGTACTCGAAACGTGACCGTCTGTGATGGACGACTGATGAGGTTCAGCTCCGCTCCGCCCCAGTCCTGGCCTCCATCTGCACTGGCCAGTTCAATCCAGTCGATCCTCCAGTGACAGGGCTTACCGTTCGGGTCGATGCGAACTCCGGTCGGATGCCCATCATCACCGAATGGAACTTCGTACAGCATTTCGCGGCCCGCTTCGACATTGAATGCTACGACGTGACCACCATCAGGCTGGGGCCGTTCCTGAGTCCACCAGAAGACCTGCCCCACACCCGCTTCCTCGGCTTTCGCCCAGAATCGCAGAACATGATTCCCCGGCTTCGCGGGCTCTGGCAACGACGCTCCCAGAAACGGATCGTCACCCGTACCCGTCAGGAGGAGCGCTCCTCCTTCGGCCACAAGTTCGACTTGATTCTGAGCCTGCCAGCCTGCGGTGTCCTTGTCGAACCGCCAGTCCGCCACGATGGAGCTGCCGCGTGATCCACCCCGGCCTGCAACGGGGGCTGAGAACTCCAATCGCACATTCCGCTCACCGACATCGCGAGCGAAGACCTCGACGATGCGGTACTCCAGCGGCAGTCCCGTAAGGGTGGGCGTGAGTGGCTGTCCATCGAACATCGACAGCCCCAGCCAGCGCGATGCGACTTCCTCTGGGGGAGCATGCGGCAAAGGGCGAGCATGGGGGCTGTCGATCCGCAGGCGTGCGCGTGACTCCTGCGGATTCAGAACCTTCACGAGATATGTTCTCCAGCCCTGCTCATCCAGTTCCGGCGGCGTCAGCCCTGGAACAACGATCGGCGACTTTCCATCAGCCAACGACACCGCAGCCAGACACAGCGGGTCGAGTACCTGCTGAATTCGAACTGCGAATTGTGCGTCATCCATGACCTGAGCGGTCTGATCCAGCGAGCGAACAGCCTCCGCACTGAGGGGGGAACCCAGATGCTGGAGCGCATCGCGGACTCGTTCGATCTGTGCCAGCAGCGGCTGACGATCGACACTTTCGACCATTGGCCAATCGGCAGCACTCAAGAAACTCGTCGCGCAGGCAGCCCACAACAGGCAGGTCACTGGCAGGAATCTCATCAGGTCACTCCAGACATGTTCGCGTGTGAGTCCGGTTTTTCACCGGTATCAGGTCATCGAATGGCGGGTTTCAGCAAAGTGCGATGTTCGCGGCGAGGCACGCACTTCAGAAGCAAATCCGCAGCGGCTCGAAACCCCAGATCCTGAGTCCCCTGGCCAGCATCGACTTCCAGGTGGACCTCTCGATGACCCGTCTCGGAGCACCGCAGCTCCATCAGCTTCCATTCGTGCTCTTCGCCTGTCAGTAGCGAAGTCGACAGCAGATTCTCGACCAGACGGATCGAACACCACGTGGGCGGTTCGTTGGAAGAGGCTGTGCGATCGAACGCGCGAATCTGCAGCGGTGCCCGGATCCGGGCTTCGTTGTGAATCTCGACCGGAAATCGCTGAGTCCGATGCTGTACGACAGTCTCCGGGGGAGTAGCGACGGCCAGCTTGACTCGGGATTCGGGGTTGATGTGAATCCGCAAGAGCGTCAACGGCTCGGCGGTGATTCGCAGATCCCCTGCGTGAGCCGCCTCACTGATCTTCTTCTCAAATGTGGGATCATGCCCAAGGTGAGAGGCAAACGCCGACTGCATCAACAGACGGTCACGCTGGGGCGCGAACTCGGGGTTGCCCCCTTCTGATCGTCGCATGTCGACCAGCATCTCATAACGCCGAATGGACTCCGCAACATAGGCGGTGGCTTCATTCCGCTGCTGAACACTCGCGAACAACCCTTTCGTCAAGATGTCGCGAGAGTGCAGTCGCAAGCGATCCACCCATTCCGCAGCTGCCTCAGCGCGAAATACCGGTTGTCCATCGCGGTGAATGTAGATCGCGCTGGTGTGTGCGATGTCGGGTTGCCAGAGCGCGTTCCAGCGGTCACTTCGGGAGCAGCGTGCCACCACCCAGCGGCTCTGATCGGCAGGGACGGAGCACTCGAGTGTGATCTCGCGTTCCTGAGTTTCTGTCTCCTTGAGAACCACACCGTTCGAAACGATTTGCACTCGCCCGAGTGGAAACCGCGAAATGGCTTTGACCCGGGCAGTCACTGGCCGTGGTTCTGTCACGGCGAGCACGGAACCGGGGCCCTGAGCGTCGACGGTCAAAAACAGTAACGGACCGGAAGTGGTGAATGTTCGTCCACAGCGGATGCCATCGATCCATTTTTCGTAGTCGTACTCGCCGTCGATCTGCACATAGGCTCGAGCACAACCCGCGATGCGGGCCGGATGGTCGCTGCCGTTCGTCAGGGGAATTTGAAACCCACAGTCGAGCAACCGGTAGTAGTCCACCGGATCAATCTGGTCGACCGAGTCCGTCAGTCCATGCACCGCGTTCAGTGGCAGTTCGTGATTGGCCCCAACGCCGTGGGCTTCAATGCTGATACCGCCTTGCCCGCGTGCTTCCAGGATTGCCGTCTTGTTGAGCGGGTAATCCAAGGAGTCATCCCCCGCGATCTGGGGCCCGGTGCCAATCGGCAGCACCAGCCATTGCAGATTGAGAAAGCACAGGTGGCCGTAGAGATTCTGATTGCGGTACTCCTCGGCCATTTCGATGTGATAGTCACGATCGCTGTGAGCGAGAACGGGCCCCACGGGGGCTTGCGAGGGCTTGATGAAGGCATCCGTCGTCGTGCGATGCAGCAGTGTCAGGTTGTTGACCACTCGCACGTCTTCGGCTCGCTGAACAACCGCCAGATCCGACAGAGGCAGATCGACGTTCCAGGCGTTCGTCACCCAGTGAATGTGGGTGTCTCCGCTGATCCAGCCATTCGCCTTCGCATCCAGAAAGCGGCGGGAACTCAGCGTCACTTCGCGCACTTCTCCCGGCTGCAACTCGACCGTTTCTGTCACCAGCGGATGCTCGAAACCACGCTCCAGAGTCACAGTGGTCCTGCCTGGTGGAACATCGATTTCAAACTGGCCGTCCGCATAGAAGAACGGGACAGCTGCCATTCGCATCGACGGCAATTCCAGGATCGGCTTCTCCATGAACGACTTGTTCGTGGCGAATGGACCAGCACGTCGCAGCTGGTGATCGCTGCCTTCCACCCAGACACGTCCCGGGACCGGCATCTGGGTGTCACCGTCGAGCAACTTGCCCCGCAGCTTCGCAGACGCAACCGCAGTAACAGCAACCGACAAGTTGTTGGAAACCTCTCCAGCAGTGAACGTCAGGTCGGCGTTCGGCTGAGCGGCGTTGACCTCGATCAAAAACGGTTGCGACTTTCCGGGAAGCACTGCCAGCGGATTGGCGGTCTGAATCTGCTTCCCGCTTCGGGCGTTCAGATTGAGAGGTGTCTCAGTGGCGTTGTGCAACTCGACAACAACGAAGCGACTGAGCCCGGTGGCGACCTCGATCGCCCGAGGCATTTGACTCCAGTGGAGCCCGTCACGACTCCAGGTGGCATCGAACCAAACGAAACGATCACGGAGTTGCCTCGTAACAACACCACGAATGGCAACCACCTGATCACGGGGAAACGCTTGAGGGAGCTGAGCGGCGAGTCGCTGCTCTTCGATGAGCTGCCGGACCACGTCCCCTTGACAAGAAACGGGGCAACGCTGAGCCACATCGGCCAGGAACTCAAACTGAAAGAACGCCATCTGCCGATCCAGTTCACTGACCGACGCCAACGGCTGAGGACTCTCCTGGACCACAGCCACCGCACTGCTCTGGCGATGAAACTTCGGTGGGTGAGCATTCGCCACGTTGCAGGTGACGAGCAGCAACATCGCAAGAAGGGTGACAGTACGACTCATGGGTTGGGCCTGACTTTGTTGCCTCGGTGTTGCAAGCTCACTTTGTTCGCTCCGGAACCGGTCCGTTCTGTCATCCCCGTCCGGGGCCGCTTCATGATCCCACCAATTGCCGGGTGAGGTTGTTCTGACCGCCGATGTCGGTCAGTCTGCGGACGCGGCCTTCGAAGAGGTATGTCAGCCGCTCGTGATCGAGACCCAGCAGTCCCAGCATGGTCGCATGCAGGTCGTGGACGTGGATCGGCTGTTCGACCGCCCGGAAACCGAGTTCATCGGTCGCGCCGATCACCTGACCTCCACGGATACCTGCTCCCGCCAGCCAGACACTGAACCCGTATGGGCTGTGGTCGCGACCTTTGTTTCCCTGCATCACAGGTGTGCGACCGAACTCACCGCACCAGACAAGCAGGGTACTGTCAAGCAGTGACCGCTGTTTGAGATCGGCGATCAGAGCTGCCATGGGCTGGTCGATTGCGTGGGCGTTGTTCTGATGATTCTGAGCACACTCGCCATGTCCGTCCCAGTCATTGTTGACCAGCGTGACGAACCGCACGCCGCGTTCGACCATCCGCCGGGCCAGCAGGCACATCCGGCCAAATCTGGCGGTCGGGCCGCCGCTCAAGGCGTACTGTTCCTGAGTCGCCGCCGTCTCGCTGCTGATATCAATCAGCTCGGGGGCGGCCGTCTGCATGCGGAACGCCAGTTCGCAGTTGGCGATGCGGGCGTCCAGGCGACTGTCCCCCGGCCGCGCCGCGGCATGCTCGGCGTTCCACAACTGCAATTGATCGAGAAGTTGCCGCTGCTGTGCCAATGACATTCCCGAGGCTGGTTTGAGGTTCTGCAGGGGTGATCCCTCCGTTCGCACAACGGTTCCCTGATAGAGAGCAGGCAGGTAACCTGATTGATACATCCCGCTCCCACCCCGAAATACTCCATCGGTCAGGACCATGTAGGCTGGCAGGTTCTCGGTCTCGCAACCCAACCCATACGTCACCCACGAGCCAACACTGGGATGGCCGACCTGCAAAGATCCGGTACATAGCGCGTTGATCGCCGGACCATGAATGAACGAATCGTGGTAAACCGAACGCACGACTGCCAACTCGTCCGCGTGCTGGGCCAGCTTCGGAAACAGGCTCGAAATCTCCAGCCCTGACTCTCCATGTTTGGCAAACGTGAAAGGCGAGCCCATCAACTTGCCATCGGTGGCCTTCATGAACTGCAGCTTGAGACTGTCCGTCTGAAAGCTCGCAGGAATCGGCTGGCCATCCAGACGCTGCAGCTCCGGTTTTGGATCGAATGTATCGACCTGACTTGGCCCGCCGGTCATATACAGGAAGATGACCGACTTGGCCTTGGCCGGGAAATGCGGTGGTTTGGCAGCGAGGGGATTGTGGCGAACGCTTGGCAGGGTCGCCTGGGCCGTGACCTCATCGGGAAACAACAGGCTGGTCGCTGCGAGCGCACCAAAACCGGGCAACGATTGGGTAAGCAGTTCTCGGCGTGAGATCGGTGGCATCGATTGCCCATTTCGAATCGAGATCATCCGAGATTGCTCCAGAAATCGGCGCCCATCAATCGATGAACACGAACTCATTGTGATTGAACAGGGCCAGACTCAAGTGCGAGAGAGTGGTCGCCCGGGCGCTGGGCTCGGACGATTGCAGCTGCGTGATGGCGGCCCGGCGCTCCGACTCGGTCGGAGGACGCCCCAGGGCAATCCGCCAGAGGCGATCCACTTGAGCTGATTCTTCGGCTGCTGACTCGCGAAGAACGCGAGCCGCGAGCTTCTGAGCCTGATTCCAAACAATCGGATGATTGAGTAACCAGAGTGTCTGTGGAGCGACTGTCGAGCTGTCGCGGCTGCCGACGCTCACGGCGTTGTTCGGGGCATCGAAAACATCAAAGAGCGGAAAGCGGAAGTTGCGGTAGGTGATTACATACAGGCCCCGACGTGAATGTTGCCGGGAATCGGGAGACTCCTGCCAGCGATAGGGTTCCCGCATGGCGGACCGTTCCTCGTCTGTGATCGGCGGCATGACTGGTGGCCCCCCGATCTCCAGGGTCAGTGTGCCGGCAGCTGCGTGAATCGCATCCCAGATCGCTTCTCCTTCCAGACGTCGGCGAGGGGCACGCCAGAGCAGTTTGTTCTCAGGGTCAGCAGCGAGGTGCCGTTCCGTCCCGAAGTCACTGGCGCGTTGATAGACCCGCGATGTCATGATGAGTCGATGCAATCGCTTCACGCTCCAGCCGTGTTCGATGAAATCAGCCGTCAGCCAGTCGAGCAGTGCGGGATGGCTGGGAGGCTGTCCCATCCGACCGAAATCGTTGGGCGTGGAAACCAAACCCGCCCCGAAATGCCACTGCCAGACACGATTCACAATCACGCGCGCGGTCAGTGGGTGCTCCGGACGGGTCAGCCAGAGTGCCAGTTCCTTGCGACTGGTCAGGCCATCCGGCAGGTCCCGCTCCACGCCTGTGGCTTCGGCCAGTGACACAGGCAGCCCAGCATCGACTCGTTCCTTCGCCAGACTCAGTTCGCCCCGACCGAGCAATCGCACCGGCTTGGCCAGTTCCGGTCGCTGATGTTCCAGCACCAGCGCCGTCGGCATCTCCAGCAGTCCGTCGAACGGCCGGCCCTGAGCGGAATTCTCGGGAATCTCCAGGACGCGTTGCCCGATCGCAGACAGCAACCGCTGGCGCTCTTGTTCCTCGTCTGCAGTCGGCGTTCTCCCGGCCAATGTCTGTTCATGGAGACGATAAGCCCGCCGCGCATGCACGACTGCCTGGACTCGCGGGTAGTGCTGCCGCAGATCCGCCAGGTCCATCGCCGAGCCAATCGCCCGTTCGCCATCACAGCTATGCGAAAACACAGCCTGCAAGGCGTAATAGTCGTGTTGAGTCAGCGGGTCGAACTTGTGATCGTGACAACGGGCACAGCCCAGCGTCAGTCCCAGAGACGCTGAGCCGAAGGCGTCGACCTGGTCGGTCAGTCGCTCGTATTCTCGAAGCGGTGCATCGGCATTCGACTCATGAATCTGAGGCCCCAGCGCGAAGAAGCCCGTCCCGAGATGGGCTTCCAGCGCTCGCTCCTTGGTCTTCGACAACGGGCCGGGGCCATACGTGTCGAGATTGTCCGGCCAGAGTTCATCTCCCGCGATCTGCTCCTGCACGAAACGATCCCACGGCTTGTCGTCATTGAGCGATTTCACGACGTAATCACGGTAACGCCAGGCTTGTCGATAGAGAATGTCTGTCTCATACCCTCCTGAGTCCGCATATCGCGCCACATCGAGCCAATGTCGGGCGTACCGCTCTCCATAGTGGGGCGAGGCCAGCAACTCGACGATGAGTGACTCCCACGCGCTGGGCGATGAATCGTGGACAAACTTCTCGACCTGTTCAAGTGAGGGGGGAAGCCCCAACAGATCGAACGATGCGCGTCGGATCAAAGTGTGCCTTGACGCCTGGCCGGCTGCGGGCAGCTGTTCCTGCTCCAGTCGCTTGTCGATGAAGGTGTCGATCGAATGTGCATTCGGAGCTGTGTGGATGTCATATTCCTGCAGCAGCCCCGCTTCGAGGCTCTGTCGTTCGGTGTCGGACAGGGGTCGGGAATAGACAATGACTTCCGCGATGTCCCCCAGGATGCCTCCCGCACCGTTGACCGAGTTGCCCAGCATCAGGCTGAAGTCCCGCGACTGTCGTTCCTGATAGTCGGGGATCGCGGCGCTGCCGGTGACGGGACCGAGCTTCGTCACTTGCTCAGACGGTACTCCGTTGATGAACACACGCGCCGTTTGTGAGACCGGGCCGGGACTCTTGACGACCGTCAACAGGCAGGTTTGAAAGTACAATGGCCCAAAGGAACCTGGGGCCAGCAGCCCATCGTGTCCCCAACCTCCCACGAACGACAAACGGTGATCCGCGCCCGGTGTGCGTTGGATTCCCAGAGCGGCCGCCAGGGGACGCCCTGGATCGCCGGGAGCAGCGAACTCTCCCACGCTGCAGATGAGATCGTGGGGATATCCTCCAGTTCGTGGTTGCAGGCGACCGACGATCGCCAAGGTCAGGCCCGCGTCTCCTCGCAGTGGGAGCGGATTGTTTCCGGGTGAACCGAGTCCCGTCGACTCGACAAACCGCACCGCCGGTCTGCCACCGATCGTACTCAGGGGAATGAAGAACGCTGGCCCTCCCAGCCCATTTGAGTGAGTGCCACGTGTGGCCACCAGATCACGCTGGTGGACCGATCGGTCTGCCCAGCGCGTGACCTCGGCCCACTCTCCCAGTTGCAGATCCTCGGCCCGGTACCAGGCCTGAAGATGCGGCTTCCATGGCTCGTGATCTGGTCGATGACGGGTCACTGACTTCGGGCTGGGTTCCAGGACGACTGCGCGGTTCACCGGTCGAAACGACCACAGTCTGCGCCAGTCGCGGGCTGCGGCCGGATCAATAGCTTTCTCGGGCATCGCCGCCCCCTCGCTGATCCAGCGACGGATTTGGGCCTTCTCCTGGGCCGTCAGACGCGGCTCGGTGGCGGGTGGCATTTCTCCCGCTTCAATCCGCTGCCAGAGCAGACTCTCGTTGGGCCGATTCTCGACGACCACTGCTCCCGAGTCCCCTCCCATGCGCAATCCGGCCCGCGAGTCCAGTCGCAGGCCGCCCGCCTGCTTCTCGGGTCCGTGACATTTCAGACAGCGATCGATCAGCACCAGACGCACTTCGGATTCGAACTGCTGTTCATCAGCCCGCAAGGGAATGCCCCCCAGGAGCAACAACGCGATCGATACGATTCGAGTCATCGCTTGCTCCCTTGTCGCTGACGCCGCTTCCAGGCAGCCTTGGCGGTCCGGTCAAACTCTCCGTTCTCAAGATGTGACTGCAAGTCTCGGACAGCCTGTTCCAAGTCGTCGGAAAGAATGCTCTCCAGAAGTCGCTCGTGCACGAATGCCACGACCCCCAGATCGTCCAGCGAACGATTGCTCAGGCGATGATGGCCCCGCATCCGTCCGTAGATGGCCTGCCACAGCAGGACGAAATCGTCTAACCCCGCAGCCCGGAGCAGTCTCTGATGAAATTCAGCGTCCAGGCTCAGGACCGCTTGCTCATCATTGTCAGCAGCAGCTCGAGCCATCTGCCGTATGATCTGCTCCCACTCAGCGCGTGCAGATTGCAAACGCTGCGTGCCCGCCTGTCGCAAGGCATAGATCTCCAATTGACACCGCATCGGCGTGAGCAGAGTCGGCACATGCTCGTGAGACTCCGCGGCCACTGAAACGCCGCAGTTCGGTTTGGCGACGAGCAACCCTTCCAGCGTCAACTGCTGCAGCACCTTGCGGATCGGATGCCGACTGACACCAAATCTTTCCGCCATCTCGTCTTCACGCAGCGGACTCCCCGGCACGAACTCACCCGCCAGCACGGATCGACGCACCTGTTCGGCAATCTGATCAGAAATCGTACGAACGGTCAGACCAGTCATCGCCACGCCTGTCTCTCCAGAATGTTGCTCCGACTTCGACTGTATCTTGGATACAATGCGGAAACAAGGCTTTGGAAATGGCCCCCTCGTTGGCGAACGATCGGTTGTCCCTGACTTCTGAAATCTTCAGAGCCACGGTTCGTCAAGAACCTTGTGAACAGTTGCGCAGTGCCAGGGGCGAGACTTCGGGTGTCTACGAGTCGCCTTCGCTGGGAGGTGGCCCTACTTGCCTTTCCCGGGCGGTTTCGGATCGCTCGGGCTGCGGATGCGGAGTGATTTGATTTTCAGTGGCCTCGGGCCATAGCGGGTGTCGTAGGTGCCGATCATCAGTTCGCCCGCTGTGTAATTCTCCAGCGGGTAATTCTCGACCACGACGGCCTTGTCGACCTGCACCGTCAGCTGGCGGTCCTTGACCGACATCCGAAACGGGTTGACCCCTTTCCACTGCAATTGGCGGACTTCGTTGTTTGTGGGAACGATGGCCTCGTTCCCCCGGTACTCGCACACGAACCAGGGGCTGCCGCTGTCCTTGAGTGTCACGTTCGAGAGCGAGTATCCATGCCCTTCGTGCCAGCCCAGCAGCATCAGCCACCCGCCTAGACCATCCAGCTCGATAATCCCCTCCAGCTCAAAGCTGTCCGCGACACCCAGTGAGAGCAGAGCATTCTTCCCCTCGACCACTGCAGCTGCGCCGTTGGCCAGGGCGAACTGCCCGTCCTCGATGAAGTCGCCCAGGCAGAACGGATGTCCGACTTGCGGCCCCTTGAACTGGAATGCCTCCAGATTGTGAATCGGAGCCTTGGGAGGAATCGGAACCACACCGGCTCGCGGACGGGCAGGATTGACCAGCACCGTCCATTTGTCAGTCACAGTCAACACTGGGGGAGTATCCTCGGTCGCACCCTCTGTGGTTGTTGCAGGCTCGGTCGGAGAACTCGACTGCGCAGGAGGTTCCTCGGCGGGGAGACCAGCTACCAGACTCAATGCAAGCAGAACTGCTCCCAGCCGTCGGATCGGGGAGCAGAGACACAACGTCGCGGGCACGGATCCCGGCAGACGGCAGCAGATGGGACTACTTCGCTTCATGGGCGGGACCAGGGCTGAGGGGGGCTTCCATGGCGACCACGGGCGAGGCCAAGGGGGCCGGAGAAGCTGCTTCGGTGGAGATCGCTTGTCGCTCCTGCGACAGCGCAGTCAGCTCGGTGTTGAAAATGCGAATCAGTGCATACAGACACGAGGCCACGATCGGGCCCACGAACACGCCCCACAGTCCCAGCGTCTGGATGCCTCCCAACACACTCACAAAGGCCAGCAGTGGATGCAGCTTGGTATCGGTTTTCAGCACCCAGGCTCGTACCACGTTGTCGAGCATCCCCACGATGACGAGCCCGTAAACGGTCAGAATCAGGGCCTGAATCCAGTGCCCACCCGCCGCCAGGCTGATCGCAAACGGAGCCCACACGATCCAGGCTCCTGCCAGGGGAATCAGCGAGAAGATCGTCGACAGAATCAGCAGTGCGAACAGGTGTCCAAACCCGAACATCTGCAGCGCAACGGTCGTCGCCACTCCTTGAGCAATGGCTGCCATAAACGTCGCCAGCACCACACTGCGCACGGCTTTCGCAAACTCCTGCAGCAGCTCTTTCTGGTGCGACGCGTTCAACGGAATCAGCGACTGAGTGGCTGTGAGCAGCTCAGGCCCGTCGGCCAGAAAGTAGTAGAGCGCCAGCAGGTAGATCGTCAGCCCGATCAGCAGGGCAACCGTCGTCGACAGCAGCTTGCCGACCACATCGACCGTAGTCGTGACGGTCGTACTGACCATGCCCAGCGACCTGTCGCCGATCCCGATCAGGCTGTCCCGCAGCTTCTGACGGATCATCCGCTTCGCCCCGTCCGGCGTGGCCTGTCGCTCTTTCGGCAGGAACCCGTTGGCGAACCCCACAGCGTTCGAGATCGCTGAATCAAGCTGGGTGGCGATTTTTGTCTCAGTGCGTTTCACGAACGCTTCGTCGTTGACGTTGCTGGCCATCGTGTACAGCTCCAGCGAGGCCAGCAGAATGCCGAACGTGAGCGGGATCAGGATGGCGAGCAGCAGTCCTCCCGAGAGCAGCCCGGCGGCGATCCGAGTGCGCCCCTTGCAGCGGACGATCAGCTTCTGAAACCATGGCTGGACCAATAGAGCTGTGACCCCAGCCAGAAAAAGCGGGATCAGAAACGGAGCCAGGACCCGAAAGAAGGTCAGGCCCAGAATGACGATCAGAGTCGAAAGAATCGACAAGGAAACAATCCGGCCCATTCACACCCTCATCTGCCGCTAGACGTCGATCATGTCTTCAGGACATTCTGACACGGAGCCTTCCGGCAGGGAAGACAGACGAACGAGTTCACCGCCCGGCGGTGACTGCTGGCTGGGCGGAATTACTACGGCAGTTGCGTTCGAACGAGCCGCAGTTTCCCCGAGTGGTGCACAAGAGGTGGAACTGGAACAGGGGTCCAGGCCACGGAATCGACCGGCCAATCGGGAAGCCCGATCGGGCTCCGGCAGAACGTGTCGGTCAAAGAGTCTCCTTCGAATACAATCGCGTACACCACTTCGCCGGACTGTGGGGGACCATTCATGACCACGCGCGATTGCTGACGCTCCAGGTAGAATCGCGTCGGATAGTCGACGGGGAGCGGAGACATCAGCCGCGCCGGCCGGTTGGGAAAGTTCTTCAGATCGTCGTGCACAGCTGCGACGACCGCCGGAACATCGAGAAAAAACAGCCGTTCCTCCGCGTGAATCAGCACGGGAGCACGCATGGCACAGATCGTGCCGAAGCTCAGGAGGGTGGCCACGAGGACGGTGACGCCCCACTTCGGGCACCGGCACCAGCGAGCCAGGACAGTTGCTCCTTCCGCCGCAGCCAGCGCGATCCATGGCAGCAACCACAGATAAATCCTGGGCGGAGGAGCTGACGACTTGAACAGATTCACAAGAGCCACTGCCAGAAACGGACAAAGCCATGTGAACCGATCGATCCGCTCGCGAGTCCAAGCCAGCAGCCCGACGAACACGAGCACTCCCCATGCGATCGAGGGGAGGACACCCGCGGTCCACCACTCCCAAGCCCCTTGCCAGCTCGTGAACGTGGCTGTCAGAAAACTCTCGCTCTGTGTCGGGCGCATGATCGGATCATGCAGAAACCGCAGTCCCCGGTAGACGAACGCCGGGGTGTAGAGCAGAAACACCAGCAGGCCCACGAGAGCGGCGTGCCATCCCCAGGACACCAGCCGAGAGCGGAGGCTCGGCTCGCTGGACCGGGAACGCAGCCCCCAGATACCGAGATAACTCGCCGCGCTCCCCAGCACCGCATACAACATAATCGGCATCGCCCACAGCCCCAGGACTGCTGAGGCGATCCCCACGATGGCCCAGTGCCGCGGAAACTCCGTCCCGGCCCGTTGACGACGCATGGCCAGATCGAGGCAGACCGCCGACAATGTCATATAGGCGTATCCCCGCGCATCGACTGAGTAGGTAATCAGCGCCGGAGCGATCGCAACCAGCACGGCAGCCAGCGCCGCTGTCGCGCGATCCGACCACTCTCGCGCCCAGACGTAGGTCGCGGGAATCAGCAGAATCCCGGCCAGGACGACTCCCAGCCGCAGCACCACTTCATGGGGACCTCCGACTCGATAGAGCCAGTGCATCACCCAGGAATTCAACAGATGGTTATTGGTCGAGTCGTAGTCAGCAATGCACTCGACAAACGACTTTCGAGCATAGTTGAGAAACGTATATGACTCGTCGTACGCCATCGGAACGGTCAGGTGGACGCAGCGAATCGCGGCTCCGACCAGCGTAATGGGCAAGACGAACTTCCAGGAATCGCTCCACGGCAAACGCCAGCGCTGTCGCCCTTGAAGGAGTTCACTCCGCAAGGAGTGAATCTGATAGGGCCAACGGGCCAGCGCCGCTCCGCCAATTGCCAGCACGACCGCGAACACCCCGCAGACGATCACCATCCTGTGATGAACTTCCACAGTCACGGCATTCGGGCGACCGACCAACGGGCCAATCGGTACGACCCAGTCGCGTGGCACCAGACTCATGAGTCCGGCGAGGATCGCCATCCCGATCAGAAGCCGAGACAACAGCCGGTATGACCCTGTCGGTAGGTTGTCGGTCGTCATCGACGAGGCTTCATCATTCAGTCGATCGCGAGAGAATCGCCCAGCACATCGAGACCACTCAGCGGCCTACTTTCCAGCCACTTCGCCGGTTCGACGAATGCGGAGCAGCACCGGGCGAGTTGACTGGGCTCCTTCGGCACTCGTCTGCAGGTGGAACAACCGATCCTGGTCCGGGCTCCACTTGGCAGCTGTGATGAAGAAGTTGCGTTCCGTCTGCTTCTCCAGAATCAACAGCCCATTCAGTCCGATGTTGTCGACGATCAGCCCGTGCGGCAGGTTGCGACCGCTGTCTTCGTTGCCGAACGGGACGTTGCCGTCATAGCCGTTGCGGTGGGCCAGCACCTTCAGCATGATCGTCTGGCCGGGGGCGATGTCGACTTGCAGCGGGCTGCCGTCGCCGGGGTCGGTCACCTTGGCTCCGTCCGTGGCTGCGACGATTTCGACTCGCAGCTTCGGGGCATCCGCCCGCTTGATCTCGCCGAAGTTATTGACGTCGTGAGTGACCTCGGCCCCGCGAATCATGGCGGTCGCCGTCAGCTTGGTGGTCTTGGAGTTCTCCGGAGTCGGTGCTGCGGCATCAGGAGCAGCCATGATGACTCCCAGGGCACTGTTTTGCCCGGCTTCGATTGTGACGGGGGTCGTGGCTGTGAACCCCGGTGGCAGCCCCGTGATGTCGACGCGGATCGGGCCGTCGAAGTCGTCGTTGCGGTTGACGTTGACGCGGAACTCCTTCGCACTGCCCGCGTTCACGGTCGGGTCCTTGGTCGCCAGCGAGACGGAAAAGTCCGGCTGCCGCGGGCGGATCACCATTGTGTAGGCGTGCTTATCACTCTCGGCCCCACGGACATCGCGGATGCGGACGAGGTACTCACCGTCCTTCGGAGCGGTAAACGTCAGCTTCGAGTCCGCTCCCAGGTCACGCTTCGCCGAATCATCGTTCTGATAGTTCACGCGGAAGACCGGCAACCCGTTCGGAACGATCTCGGTGCCCGGCGGCAGCGGATCGACGACGTAACACGGCTCACCGAGAGCATGACTCAGCGGGGTCGTATCGAAGTACCCGTAGCGGTTTCCCGATCCCGGATAGACCGTGAACCCCGAGTCCGGACCGCGCGGATAGAGCCAGAGTTTCACGACCTCGCCGTTCGAGTAGAGGTACTCGTTCAGCTCCATCTCTTCCCAGTTGAAGACGCGGAAGTCGCCAGTCTGATCGCCATCCTTACCACGGAATGTGAAGTACGAGTCGCGGACCGCCTGCAGGATCACGCGCTCGACCGGCTGTCCCTGGGTGTCGAGAACCTCGATGAACGAATCGAGCGGTGACTTCGAGCGCGCGGCGTTGACCTCGATCACCCACTCTTCTCCGGCCTTGGCGGAGAACTTGTAAAGGTCGCTGTCGGGCTGGTTCCCGGCCTTGCCGTGGATCGCCCCCTTCAAAGTCGCAGGGATCGTGATCGCAGTCGCCTCGCCCGGCAGGTTGTTGGGCTCCTTCTCGGCAGTCTCCATCATCGGGCTGGCCACCACTGCGGACGGAGCCACCGAGGCGACTGCGGGAGTTGCGGACGGCGTTGGAGCGGGAACGGTCGCCAGAATCTCGACCGATCCGTTGACTCGCCCCACCGCAAATCGGGACCCGTCCGGGCTGAACGCCAGAGACTGCACGACCTCGGGCTGCTTGCCGTACTCCTTGATCTCCAGGAGCGTTCCGGCATCCCAGAGCTTCACGGTCCGGTCTTCCGCCGCCGTGACGAGATACCGCCCATCGCCGCTGAACCTCAGCTGGGTGACTCCGGCCTCATGGGCAAACCGGGCGATCAGCTGCGGATTGATCTCGGGCTTGTCGCGCGAGATGAACTTCCACTGGCGAATGCGGCTGTCAGCCCCGGTTGCGACGATGCTCTCGCCGTTGGGGGTAAACGCGACCGAGTAGGCTTCCTTCAGCGGCTGACCGAGGGTATCGAGCCTCTCGCCGGTCGCGACCTGCCACACCTTGCACGTATCGTCCGCGCTGGCGCTGGCCAGGGCGGTTCCATCCGGGCTGAAGGCGACGTCATACACCGAACCGGTATGACCATCGAAACTTCGAATCTGCTCGCCAGTTTCGGCGTTCCAGAGGATGATCTTGCGGTCGTAGCTGCAGGTGGCCAGCAATTTCCCATCGGGAGACAGCTCGGCATCGTAGAGCACATCGCGATGGCCGCGGATCTCGCGAATCGGCTTCTTCGAGGCGAGGTCCCAGAGGATCGCCTGACCCGCCAGACCGGGAACTCCGGAGGCTGTGACCAGCCGGTCGTTCCCCGCGAAGTGAATCGCGGTGACCTTGCCCGCGATTCCATCGAGCGCGAACGCAGGCTTCAGGTCAGTGGCCGAACGCAGTTCGACTCGACCGAATTGCGCCACAGCCAGCCACATGCCATCCGCCGACCAGTCGAGCGCAGTGACCGGGTCGGGCAGTCCCTCTTTGGGAGTGATTGTCGGAACCTTGAGCATCGAGCGGTCCGGCTCTTTCCCCGCCGGGCCTTTCGCACCGCCCTCGACCCAAGCCTTCAGCAAGGCGATCTCGTCCGCCGTTGGCTGCGGCTTATCCTCGGGCGGCATCTTCGGCTCAGCCCCGGTCAGCAGGCGGATCAGGCGGCTGGTCCCTGGATCGCCCGGCAGAATCGCCGCTCCGTGCTCTCCGCCCTTTTGGATCTCGTCGAATGACTCGACCGAGAACTCCCCTTCGTGATCATCGCCGTTGTGGCATCCAGCGCAATATTTCTTCAGGACCGGAGCCACATCCTGTTCGAAGTCCGGCACTGGACCCGCCCCCATGACAGGCACCCAGGTCCCCAGAATCGCCACCAGAGTCATCGCCAGACGCATGCTCGCACTCCGCCTTCCAACAGCCGATGGCCACAAGTCCAACCATCAGCGAGATTGGATCATAACGGCGGGGGAAGTGGCTGGGCAAAGCGGGGCCTCAAAAAAATGAAACAGGGACGCGGATCGACCTCGATCCGCGTCCCTGTGGTTCTTGCACAAGTATGAGTGAACTTAGAAGAACAGACCGCTGGTCTGCCGTGCAGCCGTGGTGGTCGTGGTCGGAACGGTCAGCGTCAGAGCCAGCGAGACCGACCCGGTCCGCCCCTTGTAGCCATCCACGACGATCTGATAGCTCTTTCCAGCCACAGCGGTGAATGTCACCTGGCTGGTGTAGATCCCCAGGAGTTCATTCTCGTCATCGTTGGCTGCCACCAGTCGCAAGCTGCTGATCGAAGTCCCCGTGTAGACCCCCATGACCGTATCAAACGAGCTGCCCGCAGTCGTAAGTGTGACGGTGCCATTGCTGGGAGCCTTCCAGGTCCACCACAGCGTCTTGCCGCCGCCAACACCCGCTACGGTCGGCTCCCCCTTCTCTTTGGTCGCGAAGTTGTTGACTCTCCGCGAGGAAGCCGATGTTCCGAGCAAGGTCGTCCGCTTCGAGAACAGATCATTGAAGGCGGTCGACTCGTCGTCGGCGATGGTGACTGTCGCCGAGGAGGTTCCGACCTTGTAGCTGTTGGTCGCCGTGAGAGTCACGATGACCGACTCCACGCTCTCCTGCTGGAAGTCATCCAGCACCGCCACATTGATCGTGACCGAGGCCGCTCCGATGGGGAACGTGACGGTGGCCGGAATCGCGGTGTAATCCGTGTCTTTCACTGCGGTTCCGGAAACATTAATCGCCACGGTCAGAGTCGTGGTCGTCAAACCGGAGCGAGTGAGGACAAAAGTGCCTCCGTTGGCCGGTTTTCCGACAGCCGTCTCGGCGGCGGACGCATCGCTGGCTGTAATCGAGACCGTGGGAGTAAAAGCAGCCGCGAGCAGATTGCGACACTCCAGTGCATCGGTCGAAACGGAGTGATCGCGGCGAACCCGGCGAGTCGGAGCGGGTACGATCAGGCTGAACAGGCGAGCCAGAAGGGGCATGACGAATCTCCGAGCCGAATGGAGCCGGGACGAACCGGTCGCGAAAGTGTCTCGATTAGTCATACACGGCGGGGAACAAGATGCAAGAGATATGGCCGCAGAATTGAAACCTGCCCGGAACGCGGATCCGTCTATGACGATCAACCTCCGGAGCGAGCCCGAACGGATTGGAGGAGTTCTTCAGGTATTCCCGATGGAATCTTTCTCAGGAAATCGATTCAAGTTTGTGGGGAGGTCCTTAGTCATTGGTCACTGGTCCGGAGAGCAGTCTGCTGATTGAAACCTGAAAACTGATGACTGCCCCCCACCGTTGACGACTGTGTGTCGCACTCAGCGCCAGAGTTTGCCCCCGTTATGATTCTCGGCTTCCCGGCTCTCTGGGTGAGGTCTCGCTATGTCAGGTGTCCCGAATTCACAACCTCGTCCATGGGGGCGGTTGGCGCTGCACTGGGTTCGTCGGCTGCATCTGTATCTGGGGCTGTTTCTGTTTCCCTGGGCGGTGCTCTACGGATTTTCGGGGTTCCTGTTCAACCACCCCGCGATCATGAACTCGCAACCACTCCGCTCGTTCGACCGGTCGGCCTGGAGCGGGACCGCGATGGAACGCCCCGTCGATCCTCAAGCCTCGGTACGGACCGTGATCGCGCAGCTGGAAAGCCGGGGCGGCCCATTCGCCAACGTGAAGTGGATTGAGACCGAGCCGGTGCGATACGCCGGGGATTTCGCCTTTGGGAAGATCGACACGGAGGAGGGCGAGATCAGCCTGCTGTTCGATGTTCTCGGGAACGGCGGAACGATTCGACAAGGCCCCGCGAAGCCCGCCGCGCCACCGCGCCAGGCTCCCTTCGAGGTTGTCCCTCCCGCTTTGCCAGCGGCGGCGGCTCCCGAATTCGAAAACCGGCTCAGCAAAGCCGACACCCTCGCAGATCAGCTGCAGTCCTCGGTTCCCCAACTGCAGAAGGCACTCGGGCTCTCGGGAAGGCCGCCGGTGATCACCTCGGTCCCGGATCTGCTGTTCGTCGTCGAGTCAGACGGACAGCTCTGGCGGGCGGCCTTCAATTCACTGAAAGGGACATTGACCGCCAAGCCGTTGGAGGCCGCCGCCCCTCTTCCCTGGCGGAACTTCCTGCTGCGGATGCATACGACGCACGTCTACCCGTTCTCACGCGGCAGTATCAAGTGGCTGTGGGTGCTGGGGGCGGACGTGATGGCTCTGGTCCTGATCTATTGGGGCATTTCCGGGCTGTTGATGTGGTGGCAGATCAAGTCGACACGGCGGTGGGGACTGGCGATTCTCGCGGTGAGCGCTGTGGCTGCGACGCTTTTGGCAGTCGGGATGCACGGAGTGATACACGCCGGATGACGCTGTGCCACTCCTGGTCACGATCTCAATCGCTCGTGAAATGGGCCTGGACGGCATCCTTGATTCGCCGGCCGACTTGCATCAGCTGGGACACGACCTGCCCCGCCTTCTGCGTGTCGTACTCCTGGTGCAACGTTCGCACCAGGGAAACCGCCCGAGCATCGTCGAGGTGCAGGGCAACTGTCGGCCAGAGCCACTCTTCCACTCCGTAGACGCGACGGCTCTCCCGATGAGTGACCACCGGGATGGTCGCTGACAGACCCGATCCGAGGGCCTCGCTGGCGTAGCGGACCGCTTCGTGGATCGAATGTTCTTTGGGGCGCGTGGGCTGTTCCCAGTCGTAAGGGGGAGCCCACTCCATCACCGGGCTGAGGGCGTCGACTTTCGAGACCACGCCAATCACGGGCGGTGGTTTCAGGCGATGCTGCGACTCGAACCATTGAGTCAGTTCCCGCAGCATCTCGACATCGGCCTGCTTGGCCGGTGACGTGGCTGCCATCACGAGGAGGACCAGGTCGGCTTGCCGGACAGCTTCGCGCGTCGCCTCTTTCTGAGCAGCGGTCATCCCGGCGTCGCTGTAACCGGGCGTATCGAGGAGTACCAGTTGGTTAGTCGTTCCGTCACTCAGGGCGGTCTCCGCCAAGCCATATCGCGTGACATCTTTGGTCAGCGGCAGTACGTCGACTGCCGCCTGCTGCTCACCGAGCAGGCAGTTCGCCAGGCTCGATTTGCCCGCTTTGACCTGCCCGACAATCGCGATTGTGACCGTCACCGGTTCCGGCGGAGCTGTGGGAGCCGCGCTGGTGCCGGAGGGGCTCGATGAGGTCGAGTCGATCCGGTCCATCGTCTGACGATAGCGCGCAGAGCCTCCTCGCAAGCGACCGCTGTTGAGCTCGATCAAGTAATACCCGACGCGCTGCAGGTAGAACCGGCAGAAGGTCCCCAGCAGGTTCGACTTCA
Source organism: Planctomycetaceae bacterium (assembly GCA_044337025.1). Classification (GTDB taxonomy): domain Bacteria; phylum Planctomycetota; class Planctomycetia; order Planctomycetales; family Planctomycetaceae; genus TH-plancto1. Next base: position 24,225 of record JBIIOI010000046.1, on the reverse strand, counting down.
CCTGATTCATCAGCGGAGTCGAGGCCCCTCGCATGGCGATGTGCCGCGGCAGCTTCGTCGGGTCCAGGATCACCGAGGCCACCATCCCCAGATTGCTGAGCGTCTTCCACCAACCGGGCACGTTCTCCAGCATCCGCCACTGCGATACGGAAATCAGGTGTCCGCCGGGAACGTATGTCTGGAACCAGGACTCCAGATCGTCGGAGACCAGGTGGCAGACCGCCAGCAGTTCGACGATCGACAGCGATCCGACGGGGTCGGCGGCCTCTGGGTAGTAGTGCCTCGCCAGCTTCGTGGCCAGATCGATGGTCCGCTGCTGGTAGTACTCGACGGAGATCAACTCCGCGGCCGTCGCTTCGTCGACTCGCTTCTGCTCTTCCGCCACGATGGCAGCGGCCAAGTGATCCTTGGGAGTCCAATGGACTCGCGATCCGATCTCAGGCAGTGGGATCTCCGCAACCCGCGTCCGACGCAGCAGCAGCCAGGCTCCTCCCCAGCAGGCGGGTAGCGTCCACGAGAGCCACAGCCAGTGCCCGGAACGCACGAGCTGCCATAGACCGATGCCTCCCAGCAGCAGCACGGGGGTCAGCAGCAACACGACGACCAGCAGCAATCGCCAGCGCGACATCAGTGACTCCTGCTTCGGAAGGTATTCAAGGGGACTCGCGTCGATGACGCCGCCAGCGGTCCGTGGAGCTGCGCAGCTGTTCTCCCCAGACGGTCTGGAGTTCCTCAACAGACGGAGTACTCCCCCGGCGGCACTCGCCAAAGTACCAGCAACATGCCTTGCCGAGCGAGTAGGTGTACGCAAACGCCATCGCCGCGTTGGCCGTCTGCCCGAGGAACGGAATCAGCTTGAGCGGCGACCGCACCGCAAACCGCAGGGCCATCTGCCCGGCGACAGCTCCGGCCATCTTTGAGAGCATGGCGGCATTGATCTGCTGGTCATACTGATCGGCCAGAACGTAGATCAAACGGGACTGCAGACTCATCACAGCGGGGATATCGATCCATGGAAGCGGGACGGCCCCCGCAGCTGCGGCCAGACTGCTGTAGGTCAGGATCGTGGGCAGGGCCTTCTTCTCGCTGAGATCCTGAAGCGCAGTCCGCCACTCATCGAGATGCAGGATCACTTGCCGGCAGGCTTCCGGCAGCAGGTCGATCAGCGCCGACTCCAGCCGATCCCCGCCAAAGTTCGGAGCGTGGAAACCCTCTTCCGGCTTGGTGATGTCGACGGGGACAATCCGGTCGACCATCCCCTGAAACTGCCGCTGCTGTTCGACCAGAGACCGGACGAGATCGGACTTCAGCCCCAGTGCGTGGAAATCCACGGACGGCGACCCAGAGGCCGGAAACGGATCGGGCGCGGGATGCTGCTCCTGGGGATAGGCTTCGTGCAGGCAGGTCAGGACCAGCACCACAGGCAGCGTCGGGCGAGCGGCACGAATCGTTCGCAGGTGGCCGATCAGCTCTTCCAGAGCGTGATCCATGACCCGCACGACAACCACCAGCACGTGAGCCTGAGCATCGAACGTCTTCAGGTCTTCATCCGGGTCATACCCCGCCTCGCCCAGCCCGCGCGTGTCCAGGAACCGGACGATCGGTTCCTCCGACGACGGGAAGTCGTATTGCGAGCAGGTCCGCGTCTGCGGGCGGTATCCGTTGCCGATCTCAGCAGTCGTCGCGCCGGTCAAATACCGAGTGATCGACGACTTTCCACTGCCGGTCTTGCCCAGCAGCCAGAACATCGGCACGGGGACTTTTTCCAGCGTGGCTGCGTATTCCCGCGCCAGCTGTTCGTCCTGCTCGCCGTTCCAGCCCAACCAGGACTTCACTCGCCCCAGCATGATGCATTCCTCGCCTGTGCTTCGTATCGCGCTGCAAGTCTATACAGGAGGCGAAAGAACGAATATGGGAACGGCCAAGTCCGCGGACTCGACAGCTTCCGCGACTTTCTCCGGCAGCCACATTGACGGGCTGCTCCCCGGCCGCGACGATGTCCTCGTAAGTCGTTGACATTTCGGTGTCAGCATTCATCATAGAGCGGCAGAGTCTGGGCACGGGTGCCCAGCACAGCTTCTCTCAGGAACGAGTCTATGAGTGGCCCGATTGTGCGGACCGGGACAACCCCGGAATACTGGAAGAACTGGGAAAACGCCTTCGGCAAAAGCCAGAAGGTCGGAGTTGTCTCCAAGAAGTCGCAGGCCAAGGCCGAAAAGAAGGCTGCCAAGAAAGCGGCTGCGAAGAAGGCCAAGAAGTCGAAGTAGGGTGGTCGCGGAACTCGCCCGAGTTTCGTGGGATCATGCGGGCCTGGTCCGAGGCGGTTTGCGCCGTTTCGGCCAGCCAAATGACCTGATATCCTTGTGACTTGGCGAAAGTCGACTGGGACTGAGCCGATTCGCCCAACTCGTATTCGTCGAGCGGCGTAAAATCGTTTGCGGAGAGGCGTGAGCGGGACGGCTCACCCAATCCCGCGCTGGGCAGGACCAAGCTGTGGACGACCGGAACAAACGAGCGGCAGAGTGCTTTCGTCGCGGGAACGAAGCGACGGAGAAGAAGAACTGGGATCTGGCCATCGCCATGTATGGCGGGGCGGCCAAGATGGCCCCGGACAACCTCACCTACCGCCAGTTACTGCGGGCGACCACCCGCAAGAAGTTCAACGACAACGGCACCGGGGCCGGGATGCTGGCCCGGACGGGACTGATGTCGATTCGCAGCCGGATATCGTCCGCCAAGAAGAAGGCCGCCTGGGCCGAAGTGGACCTGGCCTGCGAAGAGGGGCTGCTGCTCAATCCCTGGGACGTCCAGCTGCTGATCGATCACGCCGAAGCCAACATGGCTCTGGAGCGGATGGAGATCGCCCGCGAGTCGTACCGCCTGGCCTGCCTGGGGGACAAGAACAACAAGGACCTGCACAAGAAGTTCGCCGATCTGCTGGAGAAGCGGCTGGAGTTCGATGAGGCGATCAAGGTCTGGGAGCATATCTACAGCCTCGACAAGCTGGACGGAGAAGCCCGGTCGAAGATCTCGTCTCTCGGGGCTGCCAAAGTCACACACCGAGGTGGTTATGGAGACGCGGAGTCGACCAAGGACGTGAAGGTCCAAGGCGAAAAGAAGACCACGACCGCTTACTCCGATTATGACCTGAAGCGCGGCGGTGGTGGTTCGGATGGTCTCGCCCCGGGCGAGTCGATGGAGAACGACCTGCGGCAGATGATCCGCAAGGAGCCGGAGAACTTGGCTCACTACACCAAGCTCGGGGCCTACTACCGCAAGAACAAGCAGTTCGATGAGGCCCACGAGATCCTGACCAAGGCCCTGCAGATCTCGGGCAACAGCCCGGACATGCGGGAGCAAGTCGAGGATGTTGAGCTCGACCGGATGCGGTTGAACATTGAATTGGGCAAGGACAAGGCGGCCAAGACCGCGAATCCCAAGGACCGCGAGAACGTGGCTGCGCTGGCGCAGGAGCTCCTCAAGCGGGAGATCGAAGTCCTGAGTGCCCGCGTCGAACGTTACCCGCAGGACATGAACAAGAAGTTCGATCTGGCGGCGCGGTTCATGCGCCTACAGAAGTGGGTCCAGGCGATTCCTCTGTTGCAGCGCGCCACGGGCGATCCTCGGCTGAAGGCGAAGGCATTTTTGCAACTGGGCAAGTGCTTTATGGCCGATAATAAGCTGCCGCTGGCCAAAGGGCAGTTCGAGCGATCGATCCCTGACCTTGACTTCAACGTCGACCCTGATTCGTTCAAGGAAGGCCACTACTATCTGGCCAGAGTCGCCGAGAAACTCGGAGACCGTGCGACCGCCGAAAAGCATTACGGCGAAGTCCTCGTGGTGGACTACGAGTACAAAGACACATGCAAGCGGCTGGAAGAACTGCAGGGCGGGGCTGGGGCTCCAACCGGCATCGAGTAAGCACACCACTCTCTTCGATGAAAAACAAACACGCTGAGGCGGATCAAGTGATCGACCTCAGCGTGTTGTGTTTCTGAAAAAGCTTGTCACTTACTCAGGGCGACGGGGTCGTTCGCCGCCTTCACCACCGGGGCGACCTTCACCGCCCCGGCCTTCGGGAGGAGGCCCGCCCGGTCCACGTCCCTCACCGCCTCGACCTTCTGGCGGAGGTCCACCGGGCCGTCCACCTTCACCGCCGGGTCGACCGCCGGGACCACCGCGCCCACCGGGGAAGTTCGGCCGCAGTTCCTCTTCAGTCAACTTGCCGTCGCCATTCTTGTCGAGCTTCTTCAAGGCCGCAGCTGCGTTGTCGATCTCTTCGGCTGAGATCTCTCCGTTCTTGTCGGCGTCGAGAGCGGCCAGCACGGGGAGGAACTGCATCATGTTGCCGCCGGGTCCACCGGGACCGCCGCGGCCTTCGCGCGGACCGCCTTCAGGGCGACCTTCCGGACGGCCTTCACCGCGTCCTTCGGGACGACCGCCTCCAGGAGGCCCGCCTTCCGGGCGCTGGGCATAGGACCAGCTGCTGAGTAACAATCCAAATCCAGTGGCCAGAACAGCCAGTGTGTGGGCTTTTCGCACGAGAAACTCCAATCGATGGGATGAACACTCCGCCTGTGTTGTGTGTAAAACCCCGCAACATTTCCGGAGTTTCGCAGAATTCCAAAAAGAAAGCCCAGGGGTTGCAACCCCTGGGCTTTGGATTCGTTTGCAGATCGAACATTAGAGCGCGCCGCTTCCCGACAGTACCACGCGAATCGTGCGGAACAGGATCTTCAAATCGTTCCAGACGCACAGGTTTCGCAGGTACATCAGATCGAACGCCACCTTGCGGCGGAAGCTGTCGATGTTGTTGTCGTACCCGTTCACGATCTGGGCCACGCCGGTCAGACCGGGCTTCAGGCCCAGCCGCTGGATGTAGTCCGGAATCTCCTTGGACAGGTTCTGAATGAACTCGGGCCGCTCCGGACGTGGGCCGACGAGCGACATATCGCCGCGGATCACGTTGATCAGTTGGGGAAGTTCATCGAGCCGGGTCTTCCGCAGGAACCGTCCGATCGAAGTCACGCGCGGATCGCCCTTGGTGGCGAACTGGGCTCCGTTCTTCTCGGCATCGGTCCGCATGCTGCGGAACTTGTAGAGCGTAAAGTGCCGACCATAAGCGAACTCGCGGCGACGATCACTTTCCGGAACACGGCGTTCGATCCCCTCGGGTGGTTCACCGTCCTGCGTGCGGCGTTCCGCCCCTGGACGCCGCAGATTCAGCCCGACGCGGGTCTGCGAGAAGATCACCGGCCCCGGCGAGGTCAGCTTGACCGCCAGTGCCGTCAACAACAAGACCGGAGCCAGAACGATAAGCATCGCCGTGGCAATGACCAGATCGGCGATCCGCTTCAGAACGAGGGTCGCCGTCCCGATCGAATGCAGGTCCACCCGGTCCGCCTGGTCCCGCAACTGGGTCAGCCACGGAACTGCCGGCAGCGATTCCGCAGCTGCGTAGTCGGCGACATCATTCAGATTCGACGGAACGACGTGGGGAATGACCGGCGGGGGAAGTGTCTCGGTACTCATCAGGGAAGGCCCGAACAGAAAGACAACGGAGGCATCTACGCACGATGCGATAATTCAACTTAGTTTTGGGTCGGAGGCCTATGGTGAACTATCGATGAGTATGGGGATGCTTTCCAACAGACCGGGTAAGGGAGTCGGGATTTGCGGGCGTTAACGGATATGCGGGGCTCGTGACGACGTGGCGAGCGGGAAACAGGGGCGCGGCGGATGCGAATGTCCGAGGCGAGTTTGACCTACTCAATCTCAACGAGTTTCCGAGAGTAACCGATCGTGACTTTTCGATCCGCCAGCAGAGTGGTTCCAAGCAGCGGATACTCACCATCATTCGCAACGACTTGCGTGAGATAGATGGACTCGAACGAGCGGATATAGCAGGAAAACGTTTCGAGGTCGGCCACACGACCATCAGCCAGAATGGCCTGAGTTGTTGAGGCTTGCTTCAGCCCGAGTGATTCGATCACAGAACGTGGCATCACGAGACTGCCATTGAACGCGGTGTCGACCCACGCTTGGATCGACACCGGTGAGACACCCCGGCCCGGAGCGACCAGAACTTACACCAAGGCTCGTTGCGCTGCGTCGACGAACCCGTTCACTGCACGAATACTCCCAGGTGGATGGCTGCGGAGTGGCTGATTCGAATCGTGTAGGTCAGTCGATCTGGGAATGCGTCCAGTGCCGCACTGACGGCGGCATCGAACGTCTCGGCGATGAAGTGCCTCCCCGAATCCGGCTCAATGCAGACGAACTGATTCGGGAAGTCCCGCTCCAATGGCTGTCGGAGTTGGGCATCGTAGAGAAGTCGCGCCCGCTCAGCGGTTGACCTCGATATCTCTGAGATCATGGCGTTCTCCAATCCTGAACTTCAGCGACGGCAGAAGTCCTACGACTTCTGCTACGGGCCTACTCCAGAATGATATCCCGCACGGTGCCGCCGCTGGGGATCATGGGCAGCACGTGTTCCTGGTACGGACAGATCACGTCCAGCAGGAACGGGCCGTCGTGGGCGATCATCTCGGCGATGGCAGCGGGCAGATCCTTCTTCAGGCGGACCTGCTTGGCCATCACGCCGAACCCTGCGGCGACCTGGACGAAGTTCGGATAGGTGTCTTCGTAGTGCTGCCCAGCTCCTTCGCCGAGCCATTCCGGGTGATCGATCGGGCCGAGATAAGTGTGAGCCCGCTTACCATCCATGAAGCGGTCTTCCCACTGCACGACCATGCCCAGGTGCTGGTTGTTCAGCAGCAGGATCTTGACCGGCAGCTTCTCACAGGCCAGCGTGGCCAGTTCCTGCACGTTCATCAGCATGCAGCCGTCTCCGTCGATGTCGACGCAGATGCGGCCGGGGTGGGCGGCCTGCATTCCCATCGCGGCGGGGAGACCGAATCCCATCGTGCCCAAGCCGGAGCTGGAGAGCCAGCGTTTCGGCTTGCGGAAGAGGAAGTGCTGCGCGGCGAACATCTGATGCTGACCGACACCGACCGCCACGAGCGGGTCCTTGTCGATCGTCTGCTTCCAGAGTTCCTTGATCGCCGCCTGCGGCAGGATGTACTTGGGGTCGTCCTTGAACGTCAGCGGGTGCTTGTCACGCCACTCGTTGATCTGCTTCCACCAGTCATCAATCTGCGGCTTGTCCGCAGCGGTGAAGGCGGCGTTGATCTGCTTCAGGAACGTCATCACATCGCCGATGACAGGGATGTGAGCTTCCTTGTTCTTGTGCATTTCCGACGGGTCGATGTCGACGTGGACGATCTTCCCGTGCTTGGCGAACTCTTCGAGCTTGCCGGTCACGCGGTCATCGAACCGCACGCCCAGAGCGAGGAGCAAGTCGGCCTCATTGATGGCGAAGTTCGAGTACGCGGTCCCGTGCATGCCGAGCATGTGCAGCGACTGTTTATCGTCGCCGGGGAAGGCTCCGATCCCCATCACGGTCGTCGCGACAGGAATTCCGCTCGCCCGAGCGAACTTGGTGAACTCTTCGGAGGCATTGGCGGTGATGACACCCCCACCGACGTAGAAAATCGGCTTCTTGGAGCGCTTGATCGCGGCCACCACGCGGCTGATCGTCTCCGCCGGAATCGGGGGGTCGATGGGATCGTAGCCCGGCAGATTCATCGGAGGATCCCAGTCGATCTCCCCTTCGAGTTTGGCCAGCTGGACGTTCTTGGGCACGTCGATCAGGATCGGGCCGGGCCGACCGGAAGCTGCAACGTGGAACGCCTCCTTCATGATCCGCGGAATCGACCGCAGGCACTCCTGCATCGATTCGTGACAGCGCCAGTCCTTGGCACTGATCAGATAGTGGTGCTTGGTAATCGGGCGGCAGATCTCGACGATCGGCGTTTCCTGGAACGCATCGGTCCCGATGACGGCCTGCGGCACCTGACCGGTGATGCAGATCAGCGGAATGCTGTCCATCTTGGCATCAGCGATCGCCGTGACGAGGTTCGTCGCCCCTGGTCCGCTGGTCGCCATGCAGACGCCGACTTCGTTCGTGGTCCGCGCCACACCGTGAGCCGCAAAGCAGCCCCCCTGCTCGTGACGAGGCAGGATCGTGCGGATCTCCTCGCTGAACTTTCGCAGCGCCTGGTGCAGGGGCATGCTGCACCCGCCTGGGTAGGCGAAAATTGTTTTCGTCCCGTGCTTCACGAGGCACTGGATGATGATGTCAGCCCCGTTCAGGGCGGTCTTCGTTTCGGTCGTCGATGCAGCTGCCACGGGAGCGGCCTCTCGGCAAGGCGGTGATTCGGGTGGAAGTCATTGCGATGACGCAACTTCCGATGGACGGACCCTCAGCCCGCCCGACAGGTTCGGTCGAACCCGCAAGTCGGTAAGTGTACCCGGTTTCTGGTGAAAAGACGAGTCCCGGACCGGAAATGGACGGATGTCACAGCGTAAGCTTTAACGACGTTACGGGTTACAACGGAGGTCAATTCTCGAGGAGGGCAGTGGGCAGTGGGGGATGGGCAGTGGAACGCCGCAGATACTGGCCGATTTTGGTCCTACACTGCCCACTGCCCTCGCGTGTTAACCTGTAGCACATGGGGCAACATTTTTCAGTTTTGCCCTCTGATCGTCGCGATAAGCTGGATACCGGAGATCAGGGAGACGCCAATTCGTCTCGACACCTCCGGGGCACCCCTCGGATGATGCTTATGGACGGGCAATCTGACGCTGGAATTACGGTTCTGCCGATCCGCGTGTTGAAGTCGCTGGCTCGAGTGGCCCGCATTCGCTCCGGTGGAGCCATCTTGGAAGTCGGACCGCTGCGTCCGACTGCCATGCAGGACTGGAACTCCGCAGGCCTGACCGCCACAGCTCTGACTGATACTGCTCCTTCAACTCCATCCGCACCCGGACAGGTCCTGATCGGCGATGTCGCGGGGGGAATGCCAGTTACGGCTCACTCGGTCGATGGCGTGGTCGTTCGTACCGCCAAGACATTCCGTGCGGGCCTGACGACTCCCGAATCGCTGCTGGGAGCTGCCAACCTGCTCTCCTGCCTGAAGCCGAACGGCTCACTCTTGATCCTGGGCTCAGCGGGCGAATCGCTGGCCCCCTGGCAGGAGTTGCTCTCTGCATTTCCCGTCAAGGTTTCCAATGGAGAATACCGCGACGGTCTGACGTATTGGCTGACGTTCCAGTTCTTCAGCAGCCGTCAGGTTCAGGTTCCCTACCTCCGGGCTGAGATCGGCAAAGACGCAATGAGCCGTCTGCAGTGGCACCGGCTGGTCCGGGAATTGGTCATGAAGCGGATGCAGGCTAACCAGGCCAAGGCCGCCTAACGCCGCCATCGCGCAGCGGGCTGCGACTGCGATCAGAGTTCATCGTGCCGGGTGGCCTATTCCTCGTGAATCGCCTCCAGCGGCTTGAGCCGTACTGCTCGAATCGCTGGCAGGAGACCAGCCAGGAGCGAAAGCAGGATGCCCGTCACCAGAAAGATCGACAGTGGGGCGGGGTTGATGACAAACGCGACTCCCTGATCTGCCACTCCTCGGAAACAGATCGTAATCAGGTAGCCCATGAGGACACCGAGTGCGGTTCCCGGTACCAGTGCGATACAGCCCAGGACCAACGACTGAATTAGAAACATACCAACGACCTGTCGCTGGGTCATGCCAACGACTCGCAGTAACCCGAGCTGGCGGGTCTGCTGGATCACACTCATCGTGAGGGTATTCACGATCGCAAAGCACGCAATAATCAGGGCCAGACAGAGGATGATCCACAGTCGGCTGGTCAGCCCCGAGATCATCCGGCGAACCAGGTTCCGCAAATCGGACAGGGACTGAAAGATCAGTCCCCGCTCCTGTGCAATCTGACGCAGGGTCTGCCCCACCGATTCCGTCGCAGAAGACGCGGTGCGAATTCCGTAGACCTGAGAGGCTCGGATCGGAAAACGAGCCTGACCTGCGGCCTGATCCATGATGATCATCAAACCGCCCGAGGTATATTCCCGAGCGATTCCAGCGACCGCGATGGAACAACCGATCCCGGAGATTTCGATTCGCACCTGATCTCCGGTGTGGCACCCGATTCGATTCGCCAGAACCGCACCCAGCACCGCTTCTCCCGCGAGCAGGCGGTCGCGCAGGCCAGCGGGATCGCCTTCGAGGAGATCGATCGGCATGGTTTCGTAGCCGGAAGTCTGCCTCGTCAACAAGGTCGCGGGTCGTCCCTCAATCGTCGCCAGCGAGAACGACATCCGGTCGATCGACTCGATCCCTGGAATCGAGCTGATCAGGCCATCCACGTCATCCGGCAGCGAGTCGGCTTCCGGCATATCCACTCGCGGGCGGCTGGCTCGAATCAGAAAGTCAGCCGTCAGTGTCCGGTCCAGCCACCCTTCGACATCGGCCGTTACAGACAGTGTCGTCGATCCAATTCCGATGCAGGTGGCCGAGACCACAAACATCACCATGATCGTCAGCGCTGTCCGACCGAAGTTGTCGAGCAGCTGACTCTGGCTGATTTGAGACTCGATCGGAAACAGGCTTCCGATCCCGCGTGTCAGCAGCCTCGTCCCCGGACCAATGAGCGCCGGCAGGCAGATCGTGCAGGCAATCAGCAAGCACAGAATGCCGGCAATCGCTGTCTTCTCGGGAAACAATCCGCGCGAAGCACCGACGAACATGGCGACCATCACCAGCAGCAGGGCGACTCCCCACCGGATCGCACCGAATCGAGAGCGGCTGCGTTTCGGAGCTGTGGCAGACTTGAGAACCTGCAGCGGGGGAGCATCGCAGGCTGTCCGCGCGGGAAACCAGACTGAGAGGAACGTCACGAGAGGTCCAAAGAATAGCCCGGCGAGAACAGCATGCGTGCGGACTTCGAAACGTGCGGTTTCGGTCAGTCCAAACACCGACTGGACCCCCTGAGCCACGAGGCGGCTGCCCGCGATTCCCAGCACCACTCCCAGCACCGTCCCGACGCCGCCCAGCAGGCAGGCCTCTTGATAGATCGAGCCCCGCACCTGCCCCGTCGTGGCTCCGACCACTCGCAGTAACGCCATCTGCCGCTGCCGCTCCGCGACCGAAATCTGAAACGTGTTGATCACGATAAAGATCGCAGCCACGATCGACAGACAGGCCGCCACGTTGAGCGCGACATTCACGATCGCCTGCGTGGGGCCGCTCAGACTCGCTGAGGAAGAGGCCCGCTCCAGTCGCAGGTGACCAGGCAGCCGCTTCTGTACTTGATCCGCAGTGGAATCAGCGCTCGCGCCAGCTCCGAGTACGATCTTGATCGAAGTCGCCGAACCGTCCGCATCATTCAGCTGACCCGCTGCAGACAGCGGCATGAACAGCGAAGCGGTTTCCTCAACCGTCCCCAGCCCCCGGGGACGGATGATCCCGGTAATCGTCTTGGGAGTCAGCCATCGCTTCCCGCGCACGCGCAGATTCACATCCTGGCCAATCAGAACCCCCAGATGCTCCGCAGCTCCGGCTTCGATGCAGGCTTCGTCCGGCCCGCTGCACAAACGCCCGGCGACAAGGTCGAAGTCCCGCAGATGCCGATACTGCTCCAGGTCGACGCCCGTCGCGATCCCACGCACATGCTGGCGCCCCGAGTAAATCAGTGCGAAGACTCGATGAACAGGAACCGCAGCCTCAACTCCCGGCACCTCACTCAACGGCGACGCGTCCTGCAGCGAGAACGCCGAAGCGTCCGCAGCCACTATCTCCATGCTTGAGCGGGACGACATGGTCTCGTGCAGCCCCGCCAGCTGGTCTCGAGTCGCGGCTGTCGCCTGCAGAACGGCGACGACCGCAGCCACTCCTCCGGCGATACTCAGGACCGTCAACAGAATGCGCAGCGGTCGCAGGCGAATGTTGTTCCAGCAGTAGCTCCACGGGATCATCCGCTGATCTCCAGCTCCATGGCCGCCATCCACTCGGCGACATGACTGGGATCACCATCGAAGCGGATCTGCCCGTCGAGCAGAACGATCAATCGATCCGACTTGGCAGCTACGCGCATGTCATGCGTGACCACCACCACGGTCTGCTGCCCTTGATGAGCCACGTCAGCCAGCAGCTGGGTGATGCCCCGACCGCGGGCGGAGTCGAGGTTGCCCGTCGGCTCATCAGCGAGGATCAAGGACGGCTGAATCACAAGTGCCCGAGCGATGGCGACCCGTTGTTGTTCCCCTCCGGAAAGTTGCGAAGGCAGATGCCGAAGCCGGTGAGACATCCCGACTCGCGTCAGGCACTCTTGAGCCCGAGGTTCCGCTTCGCGAGCTGATATCCCATCGAGGATCAGTGGCAGCGTGACGTTCTCCATCACGCTTAAGGTGGGTACCAGATTGAACGACTGAAACACAAACCCGATCCGTCGCCGCCTCAGCAGAGTCAATTCGAGATCATTGAGCCCAGCCAGGTTTTGTCCATCGATCCAGATCTCTCCGGCGGTCGGCGGTTCGATCCCGCCCAGGATATGGAGCAGCGTGCTCTTCCCCGAGCCGCTGGGGCCCATGATGGCTACCAGCTGGTTGCGGGCGATCGCCAGCGAAACATCGCGAAACGCCGAGACCTCCACCCCTTCGTGAACAAAGGTCTTGGACAGGTTCGCCGTGCAGATGACATCGGTCGGTGTCTGCTGTTCATTCATCGGGTGAACTTTGCCGAGTCGACGCACGCAGCTGTCGGAGGAGGGGAGCCCCGAGTCTATCCTGTCCGAGGAGGAGATCGAAGGATGGATCTGTGTGGCCGGGAGGGCGAGGCTCCTGCCGAGCCGCATGCGCGGGAGGAAGGTGACCTCGAACTCGCGGCTCAGCCGGCGCTTCGCCCTCCCACACTGAGTGGCCGCATGGCCGGAGACCGGAGTCGATCTTTATTTCTCAGGAACAGTCTTGCGGCTCTCCAGAGGCCCAACCCACTCGATATGTCCCGGTCGTGTGACCGTCGCATCAGCAGCGAGGGAAAAACGGTTCGTGTCCGCCTGAGCGAAGCCACGACGAACCAGAAAATCGAACACTGGTTGATTGCGCGGCCCCTCAGTCAACGTCGCTTCCAGCTGGCGTCCTCCCCAAGACCTCGCGAGTTCGAGAATGCCGAACAGCGTCGCATCCTCGACGCCGCGCCCCAAGGCACGGCAGCTGATCAGAAGGGTCTCAATCTCAATACTCCCTGAGTCGCCGGACGGACGCCGCAGGATACAGACCCCGACCAGACCGTAATCGCCGAAGCGATCCTGGACCTCGATCACAAAGATTGAATGCTCGACCGACAGTCCGCCGAGTTCCGCCTCGCTACGGCGTTTGAGCGACAGATTGAACTGATTGGTTTTCTGCGTCAGCTGAGCCACTCGCGGCATGTCGCCAGCTGTCGCGAGGCGCATGACGACCCGCAGGTTCAGCGACGCGAGGTACGTCTCCAGATCGATCGCTTCATTTCGCAGCGACTGCCGAGCGTGCTCCTGCTGGATCATTTGCGTCCGCTGAGCATCCGCTTCCGTGGCCGACGGGGCATCGAAGCACCACAGCCTCTCCAGCGTCTCCGCGAACAGACCCGGTTCCTGCGGCAGCGGAACTACTGTCACTTCGGGCAGGGCGGCCTGGACCTCGAGTTGATTGGCCGGATCGTCATCCACAAACACGATTGAATCGAGCCCGAGGTTCAGTTCGCGGGCAACCTCGCGGAGGTTCTGAGACTTGGGCTGCCAGTTCACGCGCCAGGCGGCGATGTCGCTGGCACGCAGGACCATCCCCGGATGGGTATCAAAGACCTGCTGCACATCAGACAGTTCGTTACGGCTCACCACGGCCAGCAGCACGCCGCGAGATTTCAATTGCAGAATCACTCGCTGAAACCTCTGATAGGGGCAGTCCGCGCGTTCGGAGCCGAGTTCGATCCCGTCGATCCCATCCTCGCCCAGCACTCGTCCCCACAGAACACCATCGGCATCCAGAGCCAGCACCTTCTTCGGAGCCACGCGGCGACACCGCACCTGCCGGGCGATCGCGATCCCCAGCTCCGCGTAGACATCCGCCGAGTAAGGGACAGCTGCGATGCGCTCCCCTTCGGGGTTGGCGGCGGCCAGCGTTCCGACTCGCTCCACGATCCCCGCAAAATCGAGACACTGCACCCCCTTCATCTCCGAGAGCGACTGGCTCCATCGTTCTCTCACGCGAGTTGTCTGTTCCCCATCGAAGTCGCGTTGCTGGGAAACCACGGGCGGCAGATTCGCGACGACCAGCAGCTGCGGATACTCCTGGGCGAACCGCCCGATGGCGAACAGCAGGGACTCGCCGCGCCCCTCTCCCCCATCGAGAAGGTCTTCAACGCGAGTCAGAATGACGTTGACGCCACCGACGTTCCGTCGAAACGAACTATCCGGGTCGAGGAGTGCCTGCTGCACCTGATCGAAGCCCGCCGATTCCCACTCGACGGGAATCCCAAATGCGTGACACCACAGCCTGAGGCTGGAGGTCAGTGGCTCGACGGAAAACGTGGAAGCGACGATGACGCGGATGGTCGGGAGATGGAACGGAACCGGGGAGGAGGCCTCTCGATTCGCTAACTGCTGCGTGGCCAGTTTGTGATTCCGCAGCGGCAACAACTCCGGGTCGGTCGGGAGTACGACGCTCTCCTGACGCGCTGGAGGAGTTTGTCGTGCCGCCAGGTAGTCGACGATCTGCGAAACCGACCGGAGCCGAAAGCACTCCTCCAGCGGGATCTCGGTGCCCGTCAGGCTGAACAGAGTCGATGCCACCGCCATCTGGCCCAGCGAGTCCCACTCGGGACAGTCCTCGCAGGAGAATGTCGGCGGGACGGCACTCTCGGCCTGACGCAGTGCGGAGGCCACCGCGCGGCAGACCATTCGTTCGAGATCGGTATTCGCCGGGATCGGTGCAGTGTTCGATCCCTGGCCTGCCGTCTCGACCTCGAATCGTTTGCGGCGAAACACCGCCGGGTTCCCGCCCCAGACTTCGCCCGGCGGGATCTGCGTAAAGGCCGCTACCGAACTCATCGGCTCCACAAACGAATCCGCTCCGATGGTTGTTCCCAGCGCGATCAGAGATCCGCCCCCGACAACCGCTCGTGGCCCAATAACAATCGGAGCAGTGACCAGCACCATCGTCCCGTCGGGCTGCGCTGTTACACTGTGAGAGACGATCGAAGCACTGGTCCCAATCACGGCCCCCTGACCAATCTCGGTCAGATCGGGATCGAAGATCACTCCCAGGATATAGCTCTCGGGCGCCAGATGGACGGAGGTGGAATACGACCACAGCACCAGCCACCGCAGACCGGGGACCAGCAGGAATGCCTCGACGAGAGGCAGCGAATAGACAAACCGCATCCGCATGTACAAGGTAATCACGGGAAAGAACTTCGTGATCCCTTCCGCGGTCGTGACCCGCGGGACTTTTTTCAGCCCCCGATACCAGCGACGGCTCTGCACGTCCGCCGCACACAGCCCCAGAAACACCAGCAGCCAGATCGTGTAGATCAGCGGAGCTGCGCTCGCCCAGAACATGATCTGCCAAAACAGATGGCCGACTCCCACCAGCCGCAGTGGGCTGACCATCCAACCCGTGATGGCCGCAGCGACGACAGGCAGCGTCAGCAGGATCGGAATGCTGAGTCCGAACTGGATCAGTGTCAGCCGCCAGGGAAGCGGAGGGCGGTCATGAAGTGTCTTCATGACGCCACATTCCCCGTCGCCGCAGCGCTCTGCCCGACTCGCGGGTAGTTCCAGGTCTCGAACGATTGCTGCCACTGGGAGTGGAGCTTGTCGCACACTGCGGCGGGGATGTCTGAGTGCTTGTTCTTCTGATACCCCGATCGAGCGTTCAGGTAGCTCTCGAGGGTCGGCCTCCGCAGCTCGAAATCTCCCAGGTCCAAGGCGCGGTACGACGCCTCCAGGACCGGAAGCGGACTCTGGATCAGGTCTTCGTACGCGATCTCGTGAAACTGCCCTGCCGGGATCAACTTCACCTGTTCAAAGTACGCGGCGTACAGGCGTCGATACATGTCGATCACCATGTCCGAGATCGTCTCGGTCGGGTAGGTCTGGAGCCCCCACACCGGGATGACCTGACTCGCCATATGCACCAGCGATCGATAAACGTCATACGGGTTGCGGCGCAGATGAAGGAACTTCGCGTCGGGATATTGCTCCAGAATCATCGCGATGCGGGCTGTGTGATTGGGAGATTTCAGCAGCGGTCGCTTGCCGTTTCGCAGGGTCACCTTTCGCACGAAGCGATTGAGGTGCTGCTTCCACGCTTGCCGATCCGACTCCGACACTTCGCGGAAATCCAGAAACCGGTCGTACCGGCTCGCATTCTGCGGAAACGTCCAGCTGAGCATGTTGGACCGCCGCGACATGATCCCCAGGGCCATCTCGTCTTCGGCCGGTTCTCGTAGCCCCATGTCCATGTTGTCCATGAACCGCTTCTTCGGAGTCCACAGATCCAGTAACGGCCGCAGCCACGACTCACTCATCAGAAACGTATGCGGGTACATCGTCTGAAACAGATTCGGCGAGACAAACTGGTCGTCCAGATCGAGGAGATTATGCAGATGGGTTGTCCCACTGCGCCAGCTGCCGAGGATAAAGACCGGGGGCAGCACCGTTTGCGAGGCGAGTCGACGAGAGTAAATCGCGTTTTCGATCAGCCCGCAGACCGACGTACAGACACTGCTCGCGGAGAGGAATGCCGCCTTGCCCCAATATTGCGGCGAAACGCGAAAGCCGTTTTCGGCCAGCAGCGCCAGCCAATCTGAACCGGTGATCCCGGCCAGGCACGCGGGACCGAAATGTTCCACCAGATACTTCTTCGGATCAGCCATCAAGTTTCACGATGCCCCAGTCCCAGGTGCCGTCTGCTCAGATCGAGGGTTCATTGTCCAATGCGAGAGGAGTCGATTCAAGAGCCTGTACTGGGCATTTCGAATCTGCAGTCCAGTCATCACGTTCAATCGTCACAGACATCCACGCTCGGACCCGATACCACACCCCACGCCAGCAGACGCGGCGGAGCGTCAGGGCATGCAGGACAGCGAGCAAGTGCAGCGCCGGCAGAACCATGAGCGCCAGCGCCGAATCGACCCAGCGACCGACCTCGTTCCAGCCCGTAATCGTCTCGTTTCGGGTCGCCAGCACATTCCGGATCGAATAGGCCTGGGCCAGCTCTCCACCCCACAAGGTGAGGCAATAGACGGCAAAAGCCACATCGGAAATGGCCCTCACAGGCAAGCCGCAGAGCCGCCCGATTGGGTACATCAGCGCCAGCGACGAAGCGATGCTGTGCAGGAAAAGCAATGGCCAGGCTTTGTGACTGGTCCGCCCGTTGACCAGTTGTCGAACATCGAACCGAAAGAAATCGCGGACGGTGGTTTCCTCGCGATTGACGATCACCAAAGTCGGCGGATAGGCAATCGGCTCTCCCACGTCGATCGCATACCCGCTGATCACGCTGTCTTCGCCGAAGGCACGTTGCAGGCGAGATCGCAGCTCACCACTCCGCAGCAGATCGCCTCGGACTGCCATGGTCCCGCCCCAGGAAATCTGCTGCTGCATCACAATGGCCATCGCCGCTGAGTTCCACCAGAAGCGACACAGACCTCCCAGCGTCGAGCGTCTTGGCGCATACCAGCGAATTCCTGTCGAAACTCCCGCTTCGCCTTGAACAATCGGCGTTGCGAGTTCACGGAGCCAACTGGCATGAGGAATCGCATCCCCGTCCAGGATGGCCAGGACACCAACTTCTTCGGGCAGATCACGCGTGGCCTGCAGGAGCCCACTGACCTTGAGCGAACAGGTGGGGTGCCGCTCCGTCAGGATGAGTATCTCGATGTGAGCGGGAGGGTTCTCTCCGAACGCTTGCCGCAACACCTCATGAGCCTCATCGCCGGGTGAATCAACGACGATCCGCACCTCGTATCTTGGATAGTCCTGGTCCCTGATCCATTGAAGTGTGTGCTTGAGATACGGATCACCTCCCCGCAGGCACAATACGACCACGGCCAGCGGACAGTCATGATCCTCGATCAATTTGGGAAGCGGTTGGCGAAAATGGCGAATCACCCGCACCTTGATCGCCAACTGCCACGCCAACAGGCATGCCAGGGAGATCGTGATGGAAAGCGAGATCGCGTCGGGCACAGCGAATCAACAAGGAGCATGTTTCTGGCTTGAGTACCCTCAACAATAGCCGCAAGTCGAGAAGAAGAACATCACGTTCCGTATCACACAACGGTTCGCAGGTTGTGAGTCGACCGGGCCTCAGCGACTTGCTCGACCGGCCCGAAGTGACTCGATCGAGTAAAACGTATCGCGCCAGCGGATGCCGCCTTGCCGCAGTGTCAGCACCATCGAACGCAGCATGATGAATGCAAACACGACCATCGCCCACGGGTAGAAGAACCCGACCGAAATGGGAAACCCAACAGTCTTCGCTGTCCCGACCGAAAGAATCAGGCTGCCGATCGACAGGATTCCCACGGGCCAGGTCCAGACTCCGCACGCAGCTGCGATGACCGGGGCCACGAACAACAGGCCCAGGACCGTGACAGCTCCGATCGTTTGCGTGATCGAATAGCCGGTGCCGGAGAACGCATTCTTTTCGAGTCCCCGGACGATCGACCAGACCCCGCCGCTCTGCCAGCGGACGCTCAGGCTCCCCTGGCCGCCGTACACGTCCTGGTTCAGCCCGTTGTGCTTCACGAGTCGCCCCAGCATCAGGTCATCGGCCACTTCCAGCTGCAACGAGCGAAACCCACCGATCTGATCGAAGGCAGATCGCCGGAGCAGGTTGAAAGCCCCGACTCCCAGATAAGCATCTTTGAACCACTTCCAGCGGACCAGCGGAAAGCGGGTCGAGGCCATCAGCATCAGGCAGAACAGGTTCATCAGTGCGGTTTCGAAATAGGTCGTGGTGAGTGTCTCCGGCAGCAGCACCAGATGATCCAGCTGTCCGGCCCGTACGGCAGCCATCGCCCGGCGCAGCGTCAGCGGATCGAACATCACGTCGCCATCCGTCAGGAGAATGAACTCTCCGCGGGCCTGCGAGACCCCCACCGACATGGCGTGATTTTTCCCCAGCCAGCCCTCGGGGAGCTGTTCAATGTGGACGACTCGCAACCGATCGCCGACCTGCGCAGCGACGCGGTCCATAAGCGCTCCGGTGCCGTCGGTTGAGCGGTCATTGACGGCGATCACTTCGTAGTCGGGATAGTCGAGCCCCAGCATTCGCTGCAGCGCCTCTTCAATGGCGGCGGCCTCATCGCGAGCCGGGACAATGATCGACAGCGAAGGCAGGTCGTCTCCGGTCAGCGGCTCCACCGTGCGAACGAAACGCGGGAAGACGATCCCGTACCAGGCCGGAAACGTGGCTAGGCACCACACTGCCACCAGCACCCAGCTGGTGATCTCAAACCATGTCATGGGGAACTCGTTCGTCGGAGACTGCCGGAGGTTGCTGAGGCGAATCGTATCGAATCAAAGCGGCATGAGTCAGGCCAGCCACTCTCCCGCAAGAGCTCGATTCCTCCACCAAGAACCAACAACTTCAATTCCAATGCAAGAACCCAAGCTTCGTTTCCGAGGCCTGGGTTCTGGTGAACTGGATGCGCAGAGCTGGCCCGCAGGGTTACGGGGTCCCGGCGGTGACCAGGCTCACGACAGTTCCTGTGGCCTTGATCACGAGCGGCTGTGAGCGACCAGCGATCGTGACCGTGACGGTCTCGTTGAGATCTCCCATCGCGTCCGGTGGGGTTACGACGACGGGAATCACGTGGACAGTTTTCTCTTCGCTGGATGGGGTCGCCTTGAAGCTGTCGGGGAAGCTGGCGAAGTCGATCTTCTCGACCCGGACAGGCTTCTTGGACTTCACGACGATGTTGCAGCGGAATTCCTTGCCGGGATTCAGCTTGCCCAGGGGCAGGCGATCGGGAGTCGCCACGACATCGGCCTCGACCTTGCCGTCGACTCGGAGAGCGACGTTGGCGTTGGACGAGTCGTTGGTGACCAGCAGCAAGCTCTCCTGGATGTTTCCCAGAGCCATCTCGGGGGACACCTTGACCAGCACTTCGTACTCGACCTTGCCATTCTTGCGGTTGAGTTCGATCAACTCGGTGGAGAGATTCGGGTTCTTGGAGCGAACTTCCTGGATGCGCCACGATTCGTTGCCGGTGCGGGTGATCTTGACCCGCTGCTCGCCCCCGGAGCCTGCCGACAGCGATCCGAAGTTGGCAAAGCTGGGCTGCAGCCACACGTCCGTACGGATGTAGGCGGTACACGGAATGTTGGCGGTCACGAACTTCGAGCCATCGAATCGAAACGTCACTGTCAGGGTCACGTTCCGCTGGCCGCTGAAGTGGGAGGTGTCGAGCACCAGCTTGATGCGTCCCGATTCTTTCGGGGCCAGCACCTTGGTGTCGGTGGAGGCGGTAATGCACTTACACGAGGTCGAGACCTTGTAGACCTCCATCGTCGGTTCGAACTTGTTGGTGATCTCCAGGTATCCCTGGCAGTCACTGTGCTGAGCGACCGGTCCGAAGTCGAACTTGGACTGATCGAACATCTTGATGGCCCAGCTGTCCTCGGCGTACGAAGACACTGCCATGGTCAAGGCCATGCAGGCCACAGAGCAAATCGAGAAAAACTGTCGAAACATCGGAGGGACCTCTTCGGGGAGACTGAGTCAGTCCGCACCTCAATATGTGCGTCAAGCCATACATGGCACCCGTGTCCGCACGGGTCGAAATCCCAAAGAGGGGCCGCGAAGCCCCCGCTGCGTTCTCGGACTCGTCGAATCCGGCTCGAATCATGATACGGTCAAATTCTGCTTCTGTGCAGAGTTTCTTCCACGAATCTCAATCCAGACACACAGAGCCTACGGATCGGTGGCTGGAGTGTCAGCTGCAGGAGCCGCTGGCTCAGCCGGAGTGTCACCCGCAGTGTTGTCGCCTGCCGGGGAGTCACTGGGTGGTGGCTCGCTGGCGGGAGGAGTCGTTGCGGGAGCTTCCTCTTGCACTTCGGATGCCGGCACCACGGGCGCAGGTGGGGCCTCGATCACTCCGGATGCGGTGAAACTCAACGGCAGCTTTCGTCCGACGACCGTGATGGTCATGTTCTCGCGAAACTCCCCGGACTGATCCGCCGGAGGAGTCATCGTGATTTGGACAACGTGGGTGGTCTTGTCGAGCGGTGTCAGGGCGACGGAAAACCACTCGCGGTCCGAATCGCATTCGACCTTCTCAATGCGGAACGGCTTTCGCCCCTGGACCACGAACTGGGTCATCTTTGGCGTGCCGACCTTCACCGTCCCGAACTTCACGTCTTCGGGGACCACCTTCAGGTCAGCTTCGATGGTTGCATCGACGAGCACGGGAATGTTCGGGTAGTTGACATCGTCCGTTTCCAGAACCAGCTGATTCTTCAAGGAACCCTTCGGAGCTGTGCCGCTGAGTTTGACGAGCAGTTCGTACTCGACATTCTGGCCGAATCGAGAGACTTCCCGAACTTCGCCGGTCAGGTGTGAATTGTCGGAGCGTACAGACCGGATCGTCCAGTTGTTGCGTCCGGCGTACATCACGCGGACCCGCCGTTCGGCGGTTTCTCCCGGGGCTGCAGTGCCAAAGTGAACGGAGCCCGGCTCCAGCACGACTTCCTTCCGGATGAAGGCCTGAATCGGGATGCGAATCGGTTTGGAGTTGATTCCATCAAACGTCGCGGACATCGTGACCGTGACATCCCGCTTGTCCTTGAAACCGACGGTGTCCAAGGTGAGCGTCAGCCTGGCGACTTCCTTCGACTTCAAATAGGTTTTGTCGAGGTAGGGGGTGATGCAGCGACAGCTGGTCGAGGGAGTCGTCAGCGTCACATCTTCTTTATAGAGATTGGCGATCTCGATCACGAATTTGGTTTCGGCCCCGCGGGCGACGTTGCCAAAGTCGTGATTCAGGGCCGAGAACATCTGCTCGGCCCAGTTCAGGCCGGGCCGCAGGACCTTCATAGCCGGCGGGGCCGCGACCGCAGCAGCCGGGGCATTGGCCGCCACACGCACTGTGACCGGCACTTGAACGGTCTTGAAGTTCTCCCCGTCGAACGTCATCTTCAGGGTGACTGTCGCGGAACTCGTGGCTGCGATCTGACTGGCTCGAGCCCGGATTGTCAGCAGACTGGTGTCGCGCGAGGTGATCTCGCGCTTATCGATCGTGACCTCGAAATCGGGAGAGGCCACGGACAGTTCCGAAATCGTCACCGTCTCTTTGTAGAGGTTGCTGATCCGGATCGTGTGGCTGGGGTCGTTTTCCGGGTCGACCGTTCCAAAATCGTAAGTCCGCTCCGAGAGCATCTTGTCCGCCCAAGAGAGCGGAGTACTCTGGCCCTTCGCAAGGGAAGGGACCAGCAGCATCGACATCCATCCCGCGAGGAACACGGAACGTACGAGACAGGAACTCACGGAGCGAGACACGGTGGCAATCCTTGATCCGACCGACGACAGCCCGCAGGCATCCCCGAGAACGGAGCCCGAAGCTCCGCCCAGAGATGCCGCGATTGTAAAGGCAGGGAAATTTCCGCGCCTAGACAGATTTCCAACAAGTTTCGAGCGTGAAACATCTTGGAGGCCGCGATCTGATGCCCATAGAGTGCCCGCGCCGGCCCCGATCGTCAATTTCTGTTCATCAATTCTCACCCGATTTGGCATCGCCGCCTGCTCCACGCGGCTCCCGAAACGGCTGGGTAAACCGTGCCGGAAAGACGCAATGAGCCCGAACCGGAAACTCTCCCGGTCATCCGGACCTCCGTCGCCCACGGCCCACGGTTGTTGCCCTCTGACGACACTCTAGAATGAAATCGTCCCGCCAATCACTCTGGCCGGGATCTGGCCGTCTGTTGAATGCCAGCCCTCCCGACCTGTTTTGACCAGGAGTCTCCTCATGCCTTACACGCTGCCGCAGCTGCCGTACGCGCTCAACGCACTGGAACCGCACATTGATGCCAAGACCATGGAAATCCACCATGGCAAGCACCACCAGGCCTATATCAACAACGCCAACAAGGTCTTCGAAACCCATCCAGACCTGGGCAACATGCCGGTTGAAGAGCTGCTCAAGGACCTGACCAAGATTCCCGAAGCCGTCCGCACCGCCCTGCGGAACAACGCCGGGGGTCACGCGAACCACGCCCTGTTCTGGACCGTCATCGGCCCGAACTGCGGTGGAGCACCGACCGGAGAACTCGCTGCCGCGATCAATGCCGCCTTCGGCAGCTTCGATGCCTTCAAGGAAAAGTTTGCCGCAGCTGCGACGACCCGGTTCGGCAGCGGCTGGGCCTGGCTGTCGGTGGCCAAGGATCACGGTCTGGTTGTGACCAGCACCGCGAACCAGGACAGCCCGATCTCGGAAGGGATGACCCCGATCCTGGGTCTGGACGTGTGGGAGCACGCGTACTACCTGAACTACCAGAACCGCCGCCCGGACTACATTGCCTCGTTCTGGAACATCGTGAACTGGGCCGAAGTCTCGAAGCGCTACGCGGCTGCTAAGAAGTAGTTCGCTGCCACAGCCTGAACTTCGAACAGGACGGGCTCATGGCTCGTCCTGTTTTGTTTTCTCTGGTCCCTCGATCCGAGCCAAAATCGTGTCATTCCTCTTCGTCTACGGCACCCTGAAACGTGGCTTCTGTCGGGAATCGTTTCTCGCCGGGCAGACGTATCTGGGCGTGGTCCAGACCGAGCCGCGCTACCGTATGTACAACTGCGGAAGCTATCCCGGGCTGCGGGAAGAGTCACCGGGGTTGGCAATTCAGGGAGAACTCTGGAAGGTCGATGCCGAGTGCCTGAAGCGGCTCGACGTGGAAGAGGGCGTTGACGAGGGGCTCTATGAGCGCCGCGCGATCGAGCTCTCCCCGACCCGAGCGGGCGTTGAAGCTTACTTCTACTTGAGATCAGTCTCCGGGATGCCCGACTGCGGCGACTGCTGGGAGTAAACCCGTAGCCACGTTGACCAGAACGTGGGGAACAGCGTGCGAACTGTTCGCCCCCACGTTCTGGCGGGTGCATTCGCTCACTGGTGGTCCCCGCTGGGTTCGGCAGAGTTCCATCCTGCCCGGATCGGCCACGCATTGAGGCCACGACTCGATGATGGCATCGAGCCATCCTCCGCCCTGCAAGGGCGTTACAAAGCAGCCTGGGGCAGAGCGACCCACGGGAGCGCCGCCCCAGGTTGCCGAGTT
>JBIIOI010000105.1:0-12074 GCA_044337025.1 Planctomycetaceae bacterium | reverse complement strand
CTGAAGACTGACAACTTTCCCCCCGGTCCCCACGCGACACAGTTGAATTCTCAGCCAAAAACGCAGATCGTTGTCGCCACAACATTCCTTGAGAGAGGCTGTACGATGTCCGACGCACCTGCCCCGATTGAGATTGCCTTTCGCATTCCTGGCACCTGGGCGCATCCCGGAGAGTTGGTGCAGCGGATGCCTCCCGGCTGCCGGTTATCGCCCGAGGGGTTGACTCTGCCAGATGGAGCCCGGGTCGATATCGCTCCCATGCCGCCCGACAGCCAGTTCGCCGCGATCTTCAAAGGGTCCTGTCGGCGTCCACCCTCTGCGGAAGAACTCGACCAGGTTAACCGCTATACCGTGAACATCGGACTGCTCGGTCCCGGAGGATCGGTTGCGGCGGCTCGCACGATGATGAGCGCCGCAGCTGCGATCATGCAGGCCGGTGGGGCAGGGGTGTTTATCGACAACAGCGGACTCGGTCACGGAGCGGGAGACTGGCTGGCCTATGACGAGGACGGCAGCGTCGATGCCCTCAGCTTTGCCTATGTCGCGATCGTCCAGGGAGAAACCGAAGCCTGGACCATGGGAATGCATATCTTCGGCCAGCCCGAGATCCGCATGCGACGCACCGATCTGGAGCCGTTCGGCGACGTGATTATCAATGTCCTGCGCTACATGTGCGGCTGCGAACGCCCTGTCGAGAAGGGGCATGTCCTGATGCTGGAAGAAGGCCAGGTCCTGCATGTGGCCTCACAAACCGCCAGCGAGTTTCCAGCCGGAAGCCCGATGCACAACCCGTTTGGCAATCTGCAGCTGCTTCCGGCGAAAGAGATCGCGGACCGGAATTAAGAGGAGCGGGGCAGTGGCATTTGAGGCGAGCCACTCTTTGTGATTGTCGACTTGCGAACTCTCCGTCTGTCTGGCTCCCCTCTTCTTCCGGGAGAGGGGCTGGGGGTGAGGGGGCTCGCCACTCAGTTGTTCTTGCCAAGTCTATGCAGCGAAATCACCTGACCAGTAACTCCTGAATTCGATTCAGCGAGTCATTGACCAGCTGCTCGATCCACTGGACTCGGAGAATCCAGCGACTTTGCCATGTGCGTCTCGACAACGTGGTTTTCAGACTCGATCTTGTGTCACCCCGGCAACCCACTAAACTGGGATCAATTCGCGTGGATGCATCCACCTTCATGAGTCGTCGGGTGTCGAATGAGTCTTGACCAGCGAGCCCGGGAAGCGGGGCTTCCTCCATCGCGACGTCGTGCCTTGCAGATCGGAGCAGCGGGGGTGCTGGGGCTATCGCTTCCGCAATGGCTGGCCCTGCAGGCGCAGGCGGGGTCGAGCGGAGCGGCTGCGGCGAAGAATGTGCTCGTGATTCTGGAGCAGGGCGGTCTATCCCATATTGATACGTGGGACCCTAAGCCGGATGCTCCGGTTGACCACCGCAGCCCGCATAAGCCAATTGCGACCAACGTGCCGGGGATGCAGTTCACCTCGCTGCTGCCGCGGACATCGCAGGTGGCCGACAAGCTGGCGGTGATTCGCTCGATGTGGCACTCGAAAGCCGGGGCCAATGGTCATCCGGATGGGACGCAATATGTGCTGTCGGGGTCGCATCCGACCAACCCGCTGGAGATGCCGGACATCGGGTGTATCGCAACGAAGCTATTGGGAAGCACCTGCCGAGAGCTGCCGCCCTATGTCATGGTGCCGGGGAACAACGAGCAGCATGCGTCGACACGTACCGGGTTTCTGCCAGCGGCTTCGCGGGTCTTCAAGACGGGGGGGCACGATCTTTCCGATCCGAAGTGGCGGGTCAATGACCTGATGCCGCTGGCTGCGAACACAGGAGCCCGCTTCGATGCGCGGCGGCAGGTCCTGGCCTCGCTCGATGCGGGGTTCTCGCGCGGAAATGAAGTGGCCGGGATGGAGCGATTCTATGACCAGGCGTTCGACACGCTGACCAGCTCGCGCGTCGACCAGGTCTTTTCACTGGCGAATGAAACGGCCGAGACGCGCGAACTATATGGCCAGGGCCACCGCGGCGCCTGTTATCTCATCGGACGCAAGCTGATCGAAGCGGGGGTGCGGTTCGTGACCGTCGATGTCCGCTGGCCGCTCAACGCCGATGTCCCCGGTGGGACGAACCTGAATTGGGACCATCACGATCTGATCTATACCGAGGCTTCTTGCGGGACGGTGCGTGACAAGGCCGGTGGCGAGGGGCGGTACGGGATCGGCCACTGGGTGATGATGGGCAGCACCGACCATGCCTATGCCGGGCTGATCCGCGACCTGCATCAGCGGGGGCTGCTGGCGGAGACGCTCGTTTGTTTCGTCACGGAGTTTGGTCGCACGCCGCGACTGAACAAGTTCCAGGGGCGCGATCACTGGACCAACGCTTACTCCATCGTGTTGGCCGGAGCTGGCGTGCCCGGCGGGCAGATCATCGGCCAGACCGATGACGAGGGCGGGCATGTGCTCGATGCCCCATACACTCCCGAAAACTACGCAGCCACGGTCTACGAGAAGCTCGGAATTGATCGCGCAAAGCCGCTCTACACGAACACGAACCGGCCCGTCTTTTTTGCTCACGGGGCGGAGCCGATCCAGGGCGTGATTTGACTCCAATCGCAAGCGACGGTGCCCCAGCCATGAGAAAGCCCGGCCTGCCGCATGGCAAACCGGGCTCTGGGAAATCCGCAGGTCTCAGACAGAGTTAGAAGCTAACCGAAATCGTTTCGCGTCCGTTACGAGTACACAGCGAGCGAAACACATTCGTATCGATGTTCTTCGCGATCGACTTGGCGGAACCATCCACCATCGTGAAGTTGACAATGTCGGTGTGGAAGCTGCCGAAGCCAAAGAAGTTGATGGGCCCCACCACCGGATCTGGCGACAACCAGTATGTGTCGAAGTTCGGACTGTTCGTGGGGTTCGGGAGGTCATCCTTCGCCCGCGCACAGCACGAGTAGCTATCCCCCCAGAAACCGAACAGAGTCTCTCCGAACAGAAACGTCTGAGTCGTACCGTCCGTCACATCACGGAAGTTCACCTGACTGTTCTGATAGAACATTCCGTTGAAAAGTGGTGGCAGTACGTTTCCGTTGGCATCCACGGACGGCCAGTAGCCCATGTTTCCCCGATAGCTGGTGTAACCCAAGTTCGAAGGACGAGCGGCTGGATAACTGCCGCTGGGACAGACGTATGGTTCCACGGGAACCTGAACCATGTTCCAGTTCTGTGAACTGACATTATCGCTCTTCGGGAAACGGAAGTCGAAGGCGACTGTCCCCTGGTCCATCTGTGGCAGAATCAGACAGTGCCATCCGTAATAGTTCGAAAGCGTCCACTGACTAAGCTGGGCGATCGACTTTCCGCCGGGGGCAACCGGAGGTGCGGGTGGCGGCGGCGCCGGAAGCGTGGAATTGTAGACAATCGGAATCGTCATCGGAGGATTGATCTGCACACCCATGTCACTGAGCGGCAGGTTCGGATCCTGAATCCAACCTGAAGGCATTGTCTGAAATGTGTCGTGGTAGTTGTGCGAGGCCAACGCGAGCTGACGGATATTGTTCAAACAACTCGCGCGGCGAGCCGCCTCACGAGCTCTCTGTACCGCTGGCATCAAGAGCGCCGCCAGCATTCCAATAATCGCAATCACCACCAGCAACTCAATGAGAGTAAAACCCCAACGAGACACCAATGTGGTGCCCTGAGACAATCGACGGTTCTGCATGACAACCTTCCTGACCGAAATCCCCTGACCGAGAGAACAGACGTGTCGAAACCCGTACTGCGACTCCCGGCCTCGCTCATCGGGAATCATACGCTTCGGATGCTTGTTTCTGCAAGAAATCTCACAATCGAACGAATTATTGGGCGAGACGCACATCTGAGGGCAGTGGGGAATTGGGAGTGTCGGAGAGCCAGAGTGCGCGGCAAGAGGCGTCCGGACTCCCCACTCCCCACCGCCCTGAGTAAATTGGGAGTGACTCCGCAGTACAGACCTGATACTACCCGTCAATCCGCCAGGAGCTGCAACTCGTCCGTCGATGCAGCCGCTCTTCCAGTCTCCCGAGAACCAGCAGCGATGGGTGTTCCCGTTTCGCAGATGTGGGCAGTCGCCAAGTACGTCCTCGGCCAGCGGCTGCGCGGAGTGCAGCGATATCCGCTGGTGCTGATGTTGGAGCCGCTGTTTCGCTGCAATCTGGCCTGTGCCGGGTGTGGCAAGATTCAATACCCGGGCGAGATCCTCAAGCAGAACTTGACTCCGGAGCAATGTTTCCGGGCCGTCGATGAGTGCGGAGCCCCGATCGTTTCGATCCCGGGGGGCGAGCCGCTGCTGCATCCGCAGATCGATGAGATCGTGCGCGGCCTGGTCGCACGCCAGAAGTACATCTACTTGTGTACCAATGCGATTCTGCTGGAGAAGCATCTGCACCGGTTTACTCCGTCGAAGTACCTGTCGTTCTCCGTCCACCTCGACGGGCCGAAAGCCGAGCATGACCACGCCGTCTGCCGTGAGGGAGTTTACGACGTCGCCATCGACGCGATCCGCACTGCGATCGCTCAGGGGTTCCGCGTCACGACAAACACAACGCTCTACAACAACGCCCAGCCCGAGCGTCTGCGGGAGATGTTCGACACGCTGACCGAAATGGGTGTCGAAGGGATGATGGTCTCGCCCGGCTACCAGTACGAAAAGGCCCCCGACCAGGAGCATTTCTTGATTCGCGAGCAGACCGAATCGCTCTTCCGCCGCCTGCTCAACAACGTCAAACGCAGCTGGGTGTTCAATCAGTCGCCCGTGTTTCTCGAGTTCCTGCGCGGGAACTACGAACTCGAATGCACCCCCTGGGGCAGCCCGACCTACAACATCTTCGGCTGGCAGAAGCCGTGTTACCTGCTGCAGGAAGGGTACGTGCAAAGCTTCGCCGAGCTGATGTCTGACACGCTGTGGGAGAACTACGGCCGCAAGAGCGGCAACGCCAAGTGCCAGAACTGTATGGTCCATTGCGGATACGAGCCGACTGCCGTTCACCAAACGTTTAACTCCTGGCGCGGACTGTGGGCCGCAGCTCGGGCAACGCTGTTTGGACTCCGGAACTTGCCGGAGTTGCCGACTCCGAGTGTCTCCTCGTCGATGCGGCTGAAGACCGAGCCCGAGATTGTCCCGCTGACGATGTTCGAATCGCCCTCGCATAAGTAATCTCTCGCTTTCGCGTGAGCTGTGAGCAGGTCTGTCATGTCGGTGCTGCATCGTCTGCTGGCGGGAGTGAAGTTCGCTGTCAATCCCGGTACGGGGGAGATCCGCTGGCCCGCGCGGACCGAAGACTTGTTGCGATTGGCCAGCGAATTGCGGCAAATCGTGCGCGGAGAATTGGCGCTGGCTGCAATTGCCCCCCCTCCCGCAGATTGTGATTGCGGGAAAGTCGACACTTGGTCCGCAAGCGCGGAAGAGTCTTTGCAGTCGCTGTGGCAGAGCCTGGCTCCCGGATCTGGTCCGGTCGAGATCGGAGCCTGGTTTGGCGATGCCGATACAGAGTGGCGGGCCTCTGCTCGTGAGAGTGAGATGGACCTGCTGATCGTTCCGCGGGGGCTAGCTCCGCAGTCGAGCACCCTCACCCCCAGCCCCTCTCCCCGGGGGAGAGGGGAGCCGGAACAGAGTGTGAGTTGTCCGGTTTGGGTGCTGGGGTCCGAGTCGAATCATGAACTGGCCAGCGGGCCGCCGCTGATAGCGGTCTGCGATGATTTGTCGCCTCGAGCCGAGCGGTATCTGCCGGTGGCAGTCGAGTTGGCCCTGGCCTGGGGCGCCCGGCTGCTCGTGGTTCACCCGCTCGAGCAGCCCGCGGAATCGCTGAGCGCGGACCAGAACGACCAGATCCGCCGCGAAGTCTTTATCCGATTGTCTCGCAGCGACTTCCGCTCGCTCGCCCATGGGAGCCAGTTTCGGTACCTCGAAGCGGGGCTCTCACAGATGCTGGATGGTTCACTTGTTGAGCAGGTTCCTAACCTCGTGATCGCCCCTGCCAAACTGCTGGCAAACCAATCCGCCGATCTGACAAGCCACTGCCTGATCTGGGAGTAGAAGGGCTGTCCTGCAGATCTGGGTCGCGTCTCCCACTTGGGGACGAAGAAACCGGACGAGCGAGCTGCGGGTGACCGACTACTCCTGTGGCTCTTCCACTTCGCCCGGCTCCTCAGGAGCCGCAGCCGCCTTACGGCAGATATGCAGGTCCATACGCGACGTCTGCAGCGTCCAATCGATCTCCCAGCACGGTGGGAACTGGACCGCAGTGCGATCGGGGACTCGGACGACCATGATCACGTCCGAGGTCGTCACGCTGTCCCGCCCCAGCCTCTGGAGAGTGAAATTGAGCCGCGTTCCCGGCTTCAAGTCAGGAGCCATCTTGTACGGCGGGTCAAAGAATACCAGGCTGTAAGGGGCGAAATGGGCCTTGGCCCCCTTCGGCTTGAACGAGGTCCGCAGGATGTCGGTCTGCCAGCACAGGCACTCGTCATCGGCCTCCAGCGTCGACACGTTCTTCTGCAACAGCTCGAACGCCACGCGGTCCAGCTCGTAGAACGTCACGCACTTCGCCCCGCGGCTCAGCGCTTCCAGCCCGATCGTCCCCGTGCCAGCGAAGACATCGGCGACGCTGCGATCTTTGATTTGACCGTGATCGCTCAGCTTCTGGAACAGAGTTTCCTTCACCCGGTCCGAAATCGGACGGGTAATCAGCCCCGGATTGGCGAGCAGCTTGCGCCGCTTGAATCGTCCTGTAATGATCCGCATGCCGCGAATCTTACTGACACCCGCAAACCGCTACCACCAAGCTGTAGAATTGCCGTATGATCAGCTTCGCCCGAACTCCATCTCGCGAGGCCGGGCACGTCACGGTGGCAGTCTCGCAATGCGATCCCCTCTTCAGCTTGTCATCGTCACTCGCGACGATTCGCCTCGAGTCCAGGCCGCCTGGGCGGAGCTGGAGACGTTTCTGCGATCGAGAAAATCGATCGAGATCGTCGAAGTCATCATCGGCGAAGAGATCGGCCCCCCGACCCAAAAGGCCGACCTGGCAATCGTCCTCGGCGGCGATGGAGCCATTCTGCGGGCCTGCCGCGGGTTCGGACTGCGACAGATGCCGATCGTGGGGATCAACCTGGGCCGGCTCGGATTCCTGGCCGACCTCTCTCCCGACGAATTTCGCGAGCAGATCCAGCGCCTCGAATCCCATGACTACAAGGTCGTGCATCACCTGATGCTGGAGTGCGAGCACCGGCGATCCGACGGCACATCGAAGAAGTACCTGGGCCTCAACGAAGCGGCGATCCACTCCGGCGGGTCGCTGTCAATGATCGACGTCGCACTCTCCGTCGGCGGAGTCCCCGTCACCACCTACAGCGCGGACGGCCTGATTATCAGCACTCCCGTCGGTTCGACCGCCCACAGCCTCTCCGCCGGGGGGCCGATCCTGCAACAGGACCTGCAGGCGTTCGTCATCACGCCAATCTCGCCGCACACGCTCAGCAACCGGCCCCTCGTCGACCGGGCCGATCTCGAGTACCGGCTCTCGCTGCCCCGCGTTCCCGAGGGCGTCATGCTGACGATCGACGGCCAGATCCGCGAGCCGCTCCATCCCGGCGATGAAATCATCATCCGCAAGGCCCCCGTCTCATTCCAACTCGCCCGCCTCACCGGTCACAGCTACTACAAAACCTTGAATCAAAAACTCGGCTGGGGCGGCCAGCCACGCTACCAGAGAAACGATTAGCCATCGGGCTCGCCCGACGTGCCTCATTGGCGCTCAGCACGTCCAACCGCGCTGCCATTAGCGAGCAGCAGCCCCAGACCAACAGAAACGGCGTGGAACCCGGCAGAGCATCCATCGATTACTCAATCCGACTTGGCCAGAGCCACCCCCTTACGCAAAGCCACCCGAGCCGCTGGCGTCTCGCCAGTGTGGCTTCTCGAGCATTCAGATCTCCTCCCGCAGACCGGCCTTGAACTTCCGCCCGTACGGTTTCACACTGGGAGCGGGAACGCGATTCCCGGCATGATCGACTGTAACCTCCACGCTCAAGGGTCACCATGGCTCACAGATTCAACCGGCGGCAGTTCATTCAATCGGCAGCTGCGATCGGGATCGGCCTGCCGACGATCGTGCCCTCGGGGATTCTGGGAAGCCAGTCGCCGAATGAAAAACTGTCGTTCGCCTGCATCGGGATGGGCGGGCAGATGCGGGGGTATCTGATTCCAGAGCTGTCGAAGCTCGACCAGCAGATCGTGGCGATCTGTGATGTCGACAAGCGGCAGCGGGACAGTGCTCTGCAGATCAAGGGGCTGGGGGAGGCCCGGGCCTATCACGACTATCGCGAACTGCTCGAGAAGGAAAAGGACGTCGACGCCGTTATCATCGCCACCCCGGACCACTGGCATGTTCCCATCGTGCAGGCTGCGCTGCAGGCGGGCAAACACGTCTACTGCGAGAAGCCGCTGGCCCACTCGGTCGCAGAATGCCGGGCTCTGGAGCAGTTGGCCCTCGATCATCCGAAGCAGGCGACTCAAACTGGCAATCAAGGCTGCTCCACCGAAGGGTTCCGTCGCAGCTACGAGGTGATCCAGTCCGGCCTGCTCGGCTCGATCACCGAGGTCCACGTCTGGCACCCCGCTCACAGCTGGCCCAATGGCGTCGACCGGCCCGCCCAGAGCGATCCGATTCCCGAGGGGCTCGACTGGGAATTCTGGCTCGGAAAGTCCCCGGCTCGTCCCTACAACAACGAGATCTATCACCCCGGCAAATGGCGCGGCTGGTACGACTTCGGCGGCGGCTCGCTGGCGGACTTCTGCTGCCACGGGTTCCAGCTGGCCTACCGGTCACTCGATCTGGGGGCACCCACGCGGATCGAAGCCACGGGCGAGAACCTGGGCCACGAATCGTTCGCGACCCGCTGCACGGTGACCTACGACTTTGCTGCCAACGGAAAACGCGGCCCGGTGAAGCTGTACTTCTACTCAGGAGAGAACAACCTGCCGCCGGACAGCGTGACGCAAGGACCGGTGGGGTCGACCGGCTGCCTGATCGTCGGGACCGAGGGGACCCTCTCTGCCGGTCTCTGGAACACCGACTGCAACGTGCGTCTGAAGGGAGCCCAGCAATTCACCGGGGCCAATCAGCCCGCCGTGGCTGCGATCGCGAAGAGTCAGCCGCGAATCGACACCGAGGTCCTGAAGTGGGACCCCAAACGCACCGCCCAGGGCCAGCGCCCGAAATGGAGCCAGGTCAACAACTCGCACATGTTCGAATGGGTACTGGCCTGTGCCGGCGATGCCAAGACCTACTCACCCTTTGAAGTCGGAGCCCGCATCACTGAGATCGGTCTCCTGGGAGTACTGGCCCTCCGGATGCAAAAACCGATCGAATGGGACGCCGCCGGTCGCAAAGCCACAGGGCTGCCCGAGGCGGATGCCATTATTGATCCACCGCCCGCGACCGACAAGTTCCTGCCTAAGGGGTAGACCAGCCGGCCTACCCGAAGTCGCTAGGCTCTCGATGGCTTATCAGTGGCGAACCTGATGGGGCATTCGGACCAGAGTCCATGGCAGGAAGGCGGGAGAGGTGAAAACAACCCCTTTTGTTTGGCGTGAAGCACGCGACTTGGGTCTTATCACAATCCTCGGTCAATTCGATTTCGAAGTATCCGGAGTGCGAAAGACAGGTAGGACGCTTCCAAGTTCTCGCCCAGTCCCTCGGGGTCAAACGTGAACTCCAGCAACTTGAATCCGTATTTCGCCATTCTGGTATCAAGCACTTCGAAGCCGTTCGCAATCAACCGATCCTGCGACTCCGGAATGTAGCCAAAAGAGATGATTCGTAGGTCTGACTGATTGACATCATCGATCATCGTTGCCATGTGACAAAAGACAGTTGTCTGAATCAAAGATGTCACGTCGCTGAACTTTCGATTCGTGTTTGTCACCTCATTCCCAGACTCCAGAAGCAAATAGTTGCTGGATGGGAGTATCTGATCGGACGTGATGTCCATATATGCCAGCCGTCCAGCCCTGACAGCGTCGTATGCGTCTCTCGTCAGGGGAAGGATTCCGGACAGCCCGACGACTTCTGTGCCCACACGGACGATACGGAATGCCTCTCGATTGGACAGCCACGCCATCATGAACCATTCCCAATCCTCGTCACTAGACTTTTGTTGAAGGATTGATATTCCAGGAAGAAAGTCTTGTGCATCAGGTTCCTTAAGGAAGCGTTCGTACTGTGATTGATCCAATTCTCTTCCCTTGTCCAAGAAGAGTTCCAAATCTCTTTCCGAAAGGCATGCCTTACTGTGCTTCAAATACAAGCGATATCTGTCGTCAGGTTCATGGAGCGTGGCAGGATGATTGAGCATTCCATCTTCCGACTTTTCCTGCACGAGAAAGGCCGCAACATCCAATTCCTCGCCAGCCCCATTCGTTCCGCGTCTCGCGTCAACCTGTTCTTCATCCTTTTGTCGCTTACTTAATCGAAGCGTCTCCATAATCTTATGAAACGTTGAATGATCGACATTTTCGCCTCGCTCAGCCTTCTGTAGGGTACGTGGTGCAATCTCCGCGTTCACAGCCAGACTAAGTTGGCTGAGTCCCAGTTCCTTGCGGAATGACTTCAACCGAGCAGTGAATCGTGGCAAAATTGACTCCTTGCGACTCTTTTAGGGTTCGATGTGCGAATCAGGGGATGGTTTGAAGGTAAGGACTCCTGCAGCGTCGACAGCGAGGGCCAGAAAGTTCAACTTCCCCCAGAAGCAGACTTCAGCATTTCTCGCATCGAAATCCAGGCGTGAACTGAAAAAGGTAGATTTAGTGACTCGTCGGCACTCACCCCTGAGAGATGCAGCATGGTGGCCCCATTGCACAAAGATGTCGAGCGTGCGCATCCGTGCGCGTTCCGTCGTCGCTGTGGCGGTATCCTGAGGTCAATGATCGCCTGTTTCCGAGAGGGAGCGGGCGCGATCATTGTTCCGCATTTGATCCGAGTGGACTTGCGCTTGTCAATTGAACTGTGACAGGTCGCAGGGTCTGGTGTTCACCCTCTATTCCAGGATTTTCGAACCATGCGACAGAACTCTCAGAATTGGGCAACTCGATTCTTCACCTCGCTCGGAAAGCCCTCATCGCATCGGAGGGCGCGTCCTTCTCACGAAACAGGAATCGGCAATACGGCATTATTTGAGAAGAAGGTTCTGCTGGTGACCTACAACGGGACAGCAGGTAACGATCTGTTCAACGGCACGCCAGATGCGGACGTCATCAACGGCAATGATGGCAACGATACATTGAATGGAGGGGATGGCAACGACTCGATAAACGGAAACGCTGGCCTGGATTCTGTATCCGGAGGCAATGGCAATGATACAGTGGCAGGCGGAAGTGGAGATGACATTGCGGTATTTGGAAATGCTGGGGACGATTGGGTCTACGGGGGTGGCGGCAATGACTCGATTGTTGGCGGGGGGCAAGGCAATGATCGTGTGTTTGGCGACAACCCGGATATTCCGACGCTGGCAGGAAACGATACCTTGTTCGGTGGGTTTGGCAATGACACCTTGTATGGTGGTCCGGGGGCAGACACATTGTTCGGAAGTGAGGACAGTGATGAGCTTTACGGTGATGACGGAGACGACTGGTTGTTTGACGATGAGTCACGAGCAATTGGGGTGGCGTTTGGCAACGACTTGTTGATCGGTGGAAACGGAAATGACAATTTTGTTGCCCGTGGAGGAAACGACACCGCGATTGGTGGCGCGGGTTCGGATACGTACCAGTATGATGCGCCATCGGATATCCTCACGAACAGAACCTATCTTAGCACCCTAACAGTTAACGATTTCGTTGTCGGGCAAGACCAGATCCTGATGTATTCTTGGGCACATCGGGGAACTGGTGGAACTCGACTCTAGAGCCGGTTTCAAAACCTGTTTGCAGGGCTTTCAAGCGGGTCGCCGCCGGATGGTCGTTTTCTACAACCGTCTGAGCACGATGACCATGCAGGCGGCATGAACGAGGCCTTGGAACAACGCGG
>JBIIOI010000045.1:0-44418 GCA_044337025.1 Planctomycetaceae bacterium | reverse complement strand
GGTGGATGCTCTGCGTCTGTACGCCGAACGCAACAATGGCGAGATTATCCGATTCTTCCGCATTGCCGAAACTGCCTCAAAGCACGATGAGCGGACGACCTTCAAAGAGCTTCTGGCCTACGCCAATGCGAACTCGCATCGGCTTGATGGCCTCTTGTTTTACAAGGTAGATAGGGCCGCTCGAAACCTGTTCGATTACGTTGAGCTTGAACGGTTGGAATCAGAGAGCGGCATCCAGTTTATCTCCGTCTCCCAGCCAACGGAGAACACACCTGCTGGTCGGATGCAGCGACGGGTCTTGGCAAGCATGGCGAGTTTCTACACCGAACAACAATCTCTCGACGTGAGAGAAGGGCTGGCTCGCCGGGTCCAAAGCGGCCTGTTTGTGAGTAAACCACCATTTGGATATAGCAACATCCGCATCAACGGTCGCAGTATTGTAGAGATCCACCCGGAGAATGCCGCAGTTGTTCGTCGGGCCTACGAGCTTTACGCCTACGACAATCACACATTGGATACGCTTAAAGAGGTGCTGTTCTCTGAGGGGATGCTGTTCACAGACTCAAGGCCGAAATTTGACCGTAGCAAACTGCACACCCTGTTGACCGACCGAGCCTACATTGGAGAGATCCGCCACAAGGGGCAGTGGCATCCGGGCACGCACGAACCTTTGTTGGATCGGGCCTTGTGGAATAGAGTTCAAACGCTTCTCGGTCAAGGGCTCTACAGGTCGCACCAGATGACGTATGCCAGCGAACTCATTGAGTGCGGCCATTGCGGCTCTCCAATCACCGGTGAGTCCAAGACAAAAAAGACCAAGAGCGGCGACCGGGAGTACGTCTACTATCGCTGCACGCAGTATCACAAGGGGTCACATCCCCGAACACGGCTAACGGAGAAAGAACTCGACTCCCAGATGCTGTCCCTCTTTGACAAACTTCGGGTTGGAGATGCCGAGTTCCGGGATACCTTCCGAGAGCAGTTGCGGAAGGCGACGAATTGGGAACTCGGGAGATCGTCACAAGAAGATGGCGAACTGAAGAAGCGTCATACGGAGGTCGTCCGCCAGCAGGGGCAACTCTTGAACCTGCGACTCCTCGAAGAGATCAACGCTGACACCTACGCTGCAAAGGCCCAAGAGCTACGGGACGAGGAATCTGAATTGCGTCTCCAGATCGAGGGTGCCAGCCGCAGTCGCAATGAAACCATCGACATTGCGATCAAAGCGTTTGAACTTTCGCAAAACCTACGGGCCAAATGGTTTGCGGCTGATTGGGCTGCAAAACGCCGAATCCTCGAAATCGTGTGTTTGAACTGGAAGCTCGATGGCGTAAGTCTTGTCCCTGAATGGAGAAAGCCCTTCGACCTGTTGGCCGAAGGGCTTCAAAAGAAAGATAGTCGGGGCGAAAGGATTTGAACCTTCGACTTCCTGCTCCCAAAGCAGGCGCTCTAGCCAAGCTGAGCTACGCCCCGTGGGTCAGCATTGTAGCGGACCATCGTGTGTCCGCCAATAGAGTCCGCGAACGAATTCGCTGAATCATGGAAAGGGGGGAATGCTGACTTCGCCAGCGCATGGTGATTGGAATCCACGTCTGTTGTGAATCCGTTCCGCAATGGACATTTGGATCTGCCAAATCAGTGAGGATTGCAGGCATGTGGGACCGCCACGTAGTAACCTCGTTCGGCTGGAATTCCTGTCGGAAAACTGCGAATCCGAAGTTCGTTTCCTCGTCTCCCATGTGTGTATCGAGGTGCAGTGAGGACTGTCGCGACAGTGCGTAACAGCGATTTCCATATGACCATCGTCCATTCCACAGCTCGCGCAGGTCTTTTAAGACCGGACTCGGACCTCCTGTTCCTGGTTGTCCTGATCCTGATTCAGGAGGGCGACCCGCCATCGCCTAATCTCGGTATGAGTCGTTCATGAAGGTCGCTGCCAGCGCACACACATCATCCTGCCGTCCACGCATGAGTTTCCAAGGCGACGAATCGCGCACCTGCTCCCGCAACGCTTTTCAATGCACTCTGACGAGTGCATCCATCGTCCGTTCCCGCCAAACATACTACGACTCATGCTTGGGCGGGATTTTGTGGAAGCAAGTCCCAGCGGACCACGCATTCACCGTGTGACAGCCTTTTGTTGTTCCGATCTCAATGACCCCGAGGAAGTACTTCCGCGGAGAACTGGCGGCTGTCAATTCCCTGACTGAGACAACTTGTATCGCTTCACGAAGACCAGTAATGTGGTCCGGGAGTTCCGGGCGATTCCCCGGTGTCGAGTGAAATCCAGAGCGAGTTTGCCGGAGGCGACGATGTGCCGAATCATTCTCTTCCTCGTGGGTGTGTTCACGCTGCTTGTTGGAAGCTCGCCCGTTTCGGCACAGACGGAATCGCCTGCGGACACCGCCGCACAGACCGCCCCATTGATTCTGCCGCTCGTGAATCGTTCTCCGCACCAGAGGGTCCTGCTGGCTGTGGAGTGGCAGGGCGAAGCCGACTTCATGAAGCAGGTCTTGCGAGACCGCAAGATGAAGTCTGACCACATCATCCGGTTCGATGTGAATCAGACTGACTATTCAAATTATCACTTGGTCGTGGGCGGTTCGAACTGCATGGATGCTTACGGGGCTGTCCCGGACCCGGCTGTATTTGATCCGGTGGAGAAGTTCGTGGCTGAAGGGGGCCATCTTCTGTTGTTCGGAACGTACAACGGTCGCCACGGTGGCAATCTCAGTCGGTTCGGAATCGCGACGGGAGGCAATCACGACTACGCGGGATTTGATCCGATTCCCGGGCGGTCCGAAGTCCTGTTCGACGGGCTGGAGAAGTTAGTTCCAGCGGATGGAAAACTGGCGAGTGCGGGACACTTTGAGGTCTCGACACCGCATGTCCCCTTCTTGAAGCGAAGAGCGGCCAACACCTCCAACCCAGGCGCGGCCTCCCTGGTGACGTTGGCCTATAAGAAGGGACGCGTCACCTTCACCCAGGTCGAACCAGACTATCAAGGGGATCGCTGGTTACTGGAGATCCTGCTGAACTGGTCGCTGCGCGGCGCTCCGACCGTCAAGGAGCAGCTCAATCAGAACGTTGTGTGGGATCAGCAGACCCTGGCCGAGATGCGCAAGCTGGCGGTCCCAACTCAGGCAGCCCTGGATGCCGCAGATCAGCAGATCCGGACGGAGTTGATTGATGACATTGCGACTGCAACCACCTCGGAAGACCTGCGAAAGCTGGGAGACCGTCTGGCTGAGATGCAGCAGCAGGCATCCGATCCCGCACTGGTCTACCAGTGCCTGCTTCAGGCCCAGCAGTATTACCTGAAAGCGGAAAGCCCCGGTCGATCGTTTGAGATGATTCGCCAACTTCATGCTCAATTTCGCATCGATGTCGCCGGGCTCGCCCTGGAGACGGCGAAGACAGCCCAGGAAACCGTCAAGGACCCCATCGGATCGGCTGAATTGGCGAAAGAATGCCTCGATCTGGCAGAAGACTTGTCGGAACAAGGACAGTACGCCACCGCATTAACCGTCGCCTCTCACGCGACAGATGCCGCACAGCTGGCAAAGCACAAACATTACTCAAGCGTGGCTCTCGCCATGACGCGCCGTGTGACTCAGCTGCAGAGTGAATGGGAACGAGTTCGATCGTTTGCGGACGCCCTGAAAGCCGACCCTCGGAACGCTGAGGCCAATCTGGAAATCGGTAGGTTCTACACACTGATCGCGGGTCAACGAGAGCGAGGATGGCCGCTGCTGGCACTGGGGAGCGACCCGTCACTGAGCCAACTGGCCGAAGCAGAGCTCAAAGGGACCGACGATCCCAATGCCCAGGCGACCGTCGGGGCACTGTGGCTCACGGTCAGCGCAAAGGTCCCGGCCAACATGCGTTCCGCCGCCCGATCACGGGCCAAGGCCTGGTACTGGCGAGCCATGAATCAGTCATCGGGAGCCGAGCGAACCGCCCTCGAGCGGAAGGCCAGCAAGATTATCACCCCGAAAGCCGAACTTCGCATTTCGGTCCGCGACAGTGGAGAGGCTCAGCTGATTGTGACCCGCGATCAGCTGCAATGGAAACAGGTTTCTGGCACGGCCCCCGATCGAGTGCTGGTCAACCTGCAATCGTGGGCCGTGGGGACTCAAGGGCCATTGCGGAATGCCGGCTCGACTCGGTTCTTCCTGGAAGATGTGAATCTTGAGACCGTGACCATGTCCAAGGTTCGCGGCAAGGGAACTTTCGCTCTGAATTCGACCTCTCCCGAAGAGCTGGTGATCGACATTCGAGACCAGAATGATGGCGAGTTCGTACTGAGGTTTGGCCAGTAGGGGGGCGTCGGGCCGCTGACACGGGGATGCGCTGGAGCAGGACTTCGGTCATCCACCAAGCCTCGTCGTACAGACGACTTCGCTCCTGTTCCGGGAGACCTGCGGATCAGGTGGCTTCTCCCTCGGTACGACGATGACGAGATGGGCGTCCACAGCTGCCGACGGTCCGGCATCCTCCGCTGAGCTGCGATGCGGAGTCCTTGAAGAGGATCGGCTCCCCGATGACCGCCGTCACGGCGTCGATCACACCATGTCCAAGTTTTTCGTGCAGTGAGCGCAGCTCTTGATGCCGACCCACAAAGTGCGGGTTCTGCCAGCGAAGATTCCCCGGCACGCCGGTCGCTCGCCTGGCGCGCTGCAGCCGTTCCCACAAACTCTCCCCCAGCTTCGCCATTCGCCGGCGGACCTCTTCGTTTTGAAGCTCCCGCACACCGCTCGGAAACCAAGGCCGGATGTCGGTGAAGTTCCCGCGCAGCAGTTCATCGAGCCGCTTCGCATTCAGCTGTTCGTCGGCTCCGGGCACCTCGACAAAGTAGACCGTGGCAACGCTGTCGGAGCCCATCAGTTGGTGGACCTGCCGCCGGACGTACTCCTCCCACTCCCAGTGGCAGTACTCGCTGGCGAAGTAACTCGGCGAGAGGCAGACGAGCAAGATCTTTGACGCCTGCAGCCCGCCGAGGATGCGATGCCGCCAGTCGTCCATGTCGCGGATGTCGTCTTTGTCGAAAAAGATTCGCAAAGGCTCGGTACTGAACTGGCGATGATCCGCCAGAATTTGATCGCGTAATGCGGTGACCCAGCCCAGTTCACCTGAAGGGACCGCGTTGTCCTTCCGCGAGTAGCTCAGGAAGATATCGAACTGCGATTTCGAACTACCGGCCATCATGAGTTCTCAGAGAGGTGATCGTGTGGCATCCGCACGGCAGCAGCATCAGGCGAAATCGAGTCCCCGCATGGTCCCAGTGCTGCTGGCGAACTTTTCGACTGGAAGCCCCATCCGCTGCAGCATGCTGAGGAAGAGGTTCGGCAGTGGGTAATTCTTCTGATTGTCGAACGCCAGGTGTCCGGCGTGCTTAAAGCCGCCGCCGAGCAGCAGCATCGGGAGGTTCTTGTTGTCATGGCTGGCTGCGTTCCCCATTGGGGCTCCGTACAGGACCATCGTACGGTCGAGTAACGGCTCGCCTCCTTCCCGGATCGCGTTCAGTCCGGTCAGGAACTCGGACAGCACTTTGAACTGGGCACTCTCGATAATGAACAGCTGGTCGAGGGCCTCTTTCCGTCCGCCGTGATGAGTAATACTGTGCGTCTCGTCTTTCACTCCTGGCAGGTCAGCCACGACGCTGAAGGTATTGATGAACAGACTCACCACGCGCGTACTGTCGGATTCGAACCCGAGCCGAGCGATATCCAGCATCAGCCGGATCTTGTCGATCAGCTTCTTGTTCTCGGTGATATCAGTCGGAGCAGGGGAGGTCGGAACCGGTTTGGGCTTGCGCTCCCACTCCTGCCCCAGCTGGAGTTGTCGTTCGAGGTCTAGGACCGCGGAGTAGTATTGATCGAGCCGTGCCTGATCGGCCGCTCCAACGCTCTTGGCAAGCCGCTTGGCATCGTCCGAAACGAAGTCCAGCGAGCTACGCCCGCGCCCCAGGTCGGCGATGCGGGCGTCGACTTCCGATGGCTTCCCTTGCAGGAACATCTTGGCATAGAGCTTGGCCGGGCTCTTCTCGGCCGGGACCTTCACTCCGCTGCGAGAGAAGGCCATTCCCTGAGTGCTCTCGGCGTTCACGTCTAGCACGAACGATGGGAAGCGCGTGATTGGGCCCTGCTGTTCGGCGGCGAACTGATCGAGGGAGATCGAGTTCTTAAAGCCCGCTCCTCCCGGATGGGGAGCCGCTGACAGGAACGATCGCTCCGCTTCATGGGCACCATCCACGTCCGGGTGCGAAACGCCGCTCAGCACCGTCATCTTCGATTTGAAGTCTTTAAGTAAGTCGAGGTAGCCGGTCAGCTCAAAATCGGTTCCCCTCGCGGTCGGAAAGAAGTGCTGCGACAGGATCCCCATGTTTGTCTGAATGGCGATCATCCGCCGTGGTGGATTCGCTGAGACCTCGGCCGCCCGTGCCTTGCGACCGAAGGCGGGAATCATCGCATCAAGCATCGGCAACGAGAGCGCGATGCCGGTACCTCGGAGAAACGTTCGGCGGGAGAGGGGCATGGTCAGATTCCGGATGAACAATTTGTTGTGTGGGGTGGCTGCGATTACTTGTTCAGGAAGAGCGGACTCTGGATCACCTGTTGCAGCAACTCGTTGAGATTCGGGTTCGGGCCACCGGCACGTTTCAGGATCTCTTCGACAGCTGGACGATCGGCGAAGCCTACCGGAGCTCCGGTCGCGTACACGACCAGCTGATTCGCGAGATTGCGAGAGATGACCGGCATATCAGCATTGAGCAAGGTCTGGTACTCGCGCAAGGCCGCGAACTTCTGGCCGTTCACGAGTTCCCCGCTGGCATCGACCGGTTGGCCATCCCGGAAGTTGACGTGGTTCTTAAACTCCGCTTCGGGAGTCAGATACGAGCGGAAGATGCGGGCGAAGTCCGGAGCCTTCTGGCCCTCGGTCGCTCGATAGAAATCGCGCCAGCCGCCGATCACGTCGTAACTCTCCAGGGCGAACCCCGGAGGATCGAAGCGTGCATGACAACCAGCACACGCAGAGTCCGCGCGATGGCGTGCGAGCTGTTCGCGAATCGTGGTGGCCCCTTTGACGTCCGGTTCAATGGCGGGCACATTCGGCGGAGGCGGTTGCGGCGGCAGGCCGAGGACCTTCCTCATGACCCAGGCTCCCCGTTTGACAGGGCTGGTTGTCGAACCGTTGGCAGTGACCTTACAGACCGCAGCCATAGTCAAAAAGCCGCCCCGAGTGTTGGTCGCTTGATCGACATCGACGCGGCGGAAGCGGGTTCCCTCCACTCCCGAGAGGCCGTAATGCTCGGCCAACCGCTGGTTCACGATGTTGATCGAGGTCGAGAACAGATGCGACACCGGCAGCCGATTCTGGATGGCAAACTTGAAGAACTCCCGCGGCTCACGACGCATCGCATCTTCGAGGTACGGCTGAAACTCCGGATAGAGCTGCTTGTCGGGGCTGGTCAAATCGAAATCGCGCAGATCGAGCCATTGATCCGGGAAGTCCTGATAGAACCGTTCCGCCTTCGGATCGCCCAGCAAACGGTCCGTTGTCGCACGGAGCCCCTGCGAATCGGTCAGCGTCCCGGCCTTCGCAGCCGCGAGGAGTGCATCGTCCGGACAGGAGTTCCACAGCAGATACGACAGCCGCGTCGCAATCGCGTAACCATCGAGCGCCCTGGTCGGTTCATGGAGGAACAGAAAGTCGGGGCTGATGAGCGCGGTGCGATACGACTCAAGCATCGCATCTTCAAAGGGCGCTCCCTCGCGGACTCGAGCATCGGTGATCGCCGCATAACGCTGAACCTCAGCATCGCTCACGGGACGACGGAATGCGCGCGGCAGGAACGTCGCCAGCAACCGCCGTGCATCGCCTGCGGGATCGTCGGAAACCGTGGCTCCCGGAACCAGTCTGCCGGGTCCGTTGATGGCCCCACGAGCTTGTCGAAACGTGGTGGGTCGAGCGGGCTTGGGAACTTCGGGAGGCAGCTTGGAGAAAGGGACGACCGGCAGGCTGCCGAACAAGCGGCGGTGGCTGGTCGGTGGCCACTCGTCGTAGAGCGGCCCGGTGACGATCAGTTTGTCGATCGCGACTCCCGCACCGGTATACGCTTTGACCTGTCCCTGCGAGAAGTAGACGTGTGCATCCAGAAACGAGGTTCCGGCCGCTCGCAAATGGTTCTCTTCGGTTGGAGAGATCTCGACGTTCAGCTCGGAGTACGTCGGCCTCAAGCTCGGGGCGTCGACGAACCCCAGCAGTCGGCTGCCGCAATAGACTCCCACCGAGCCCGACCGGGGCGATGGCTTCACCTCTCCCTTGTCCCACCAGTAGGACCAGGCCGAGACGCCGATCTGATACCGTCCCGGATGCACGGGAGCAAAATTGAAGCGACCGCCGAACGATTCGCCGAATGTCCGCGTCATGCCAACGGTTGAA
Source organism: Planctomycetaceae bacterium (assembly GCA_044337025.1). Lineage (GTDB taxonomy): Bacteria > Planctomycetota > Planctomycetia > Planctomycetales > Planctomycetaceae > TH-plancto1. Next base: position 35,973 of record JBIIOI010000045.1, on the reverse strand, counting down.
CCGTCTTTGAAGACTCCGTCCTTCTCGGCTTCGCCGAGGCCAATGTATTTGCCGCCAAACGACCATTTCCCGCCCGGATAGTTGCCATCGGCATTCGTCGCGGACGGCATCGGAAAACGAGATTCATCGTACTTCATTTCCGGTGTGAGCATCACCGCATCGCCGCCACTCATCAGGACCTTGTAGTCGTACTGCTGATTGGCATAGAGCGTCAGTCGTTCCACTTCGGGAGGGACCGACCACTTGGCGACTGCGGCCTGCAGAGCGGTATCGATTGCCTCGGCGTACTTCGCGAGCAGCACCGGCGAGACATCCAGAGCAGCTGCCGTTTTCGTATAGCCATCCGCCCGGCCATCGTCCGGCAACAGCTCTCGCACTTCGATCCATGGGACATCCAGCAGATCACGCAGCGTGTTCTCAAACTCCGCGCGGTTCATTCGCCGGACAACGCTGCGCCCGTTCTGCGCGCGACGCCGGAGTTCTTCGGTGTTCAGTGTCTGACTGAGCCAATCGAGGACTGGCTTGATCTCTTCCGGTTTCGGAGGCTGGGCCCCCTTCGGAGGCATCTCCCCCGACTGGATGCGATCATGAAGACGAACCGATCGTAGGAACGTCGACGGCTCAGCCAGATCCATGTTCCGAAGGGTGAGATCGAGCCCACCTTTCTTCGACTGCTGATCATGACATTCCAGGCAGTGCGTCTCGAAAAACAGCTGGATTTCGCCAGGAACTTCCTCTGCGCAGAGCGATCGCATTGCGAAAACGCAGAGGGCGAGTGCCGCGAAACACAGGAAACGACAACGCAATCGCGTCATGGCATGTCGTGGAATGTTCGGATCGAGGTTCATGCGAGACCAGCAGATGAAATCCTGAATCGCCTGCCGATGCTCCCCACATCCGCTCGCCAAAGCCGAATCGACTCAAGCAGGGGCGTGAGGTCTCGGGATACTGCATCAGAGAATACCTGTTCGCATCGAACGTGCCCATCGCCAATGGCGAACGGCGCACTCCAGATCACTGGGGCAGCCCAGGAAATTGAGACGTTGACATCCGGACTGAATTGGCAGTTTCACTGGACTCACGGGCGATCGAATTGATATTCACGCCGTGCGGCACACACCCTCATTCGGCGACCCGAGTTTTCTTCTTCGACTTCTTTTGAGCAGCGGCTTCGCGTTGACTGCGTATCGCCAGGCCCCATCGAGCCCAGATGATCATCGACGGAATCACACACAGAAATCCCAGCGCGCTCCCAAACGCCTTTGCTCGCTCTTCGGCTCCTGGTGCGTTGATATCCATGAACAGCACCAGGAGCAGGATCCCCAGCCCGAGAACAACCGCGACTGAGATCAACGTGGCAATGATGGCCCGCTTGGTTGTCATCTGCCGTTCTCCTGGCACCATTCGGCGGATCTCCAGCGAATCTCGAAACGGTGCTAACTCCGCTTCAGAAGCTCGTGCAGCACCTTCGGCGGTGACATCGGGAGTTCCGTCATTCGCAAGCCCGTCGCATTCGCAATCGCAGCTCCCAATGCGGCCGGCGGTGGACAGATCGGAGCTTCGCCGACACCGCGGACTCCGTACGGATGGGCGGGATTGGGCACTTCGACGATGATCGTTTCGATGTTCGGAACATCGAAGCAGGTCGGAATGCGATAGTCGAGGTAGGTCGAGTTCCGCATCGTGCCTTGATCGTCGTAGAAGTACTCTTCGTTCAAGGCCCAGCCGATTCCCTGGACCGCGCCGCCCTGCATCTGGCCTTCGACGTAGCTGGGGTGAATCGCGGTCCCGGCATCCTGAGCCGCTGTGTATCGCAGGACCTGCGTCTTGCCAGTATCGGGATCGACCTCCACGTCCACGAGGTGAGCGGCAAATGCCCCGCCGACCGAGGGGATGCTGACGTTAGCCGTGGCTGTGATCGATTCGCCCGTCTCGTGCAGCTTGCTGGCCAGCTCGGCGAAGGTCATTTTCCGGCCATCGGGACCATGCACGGCGCCGTCCTGATAGCGAACCTGAGTGGTGTTCACTTCCCAGATTTCGGCGGCGCGTTCCACCAGATGATCGATGATCTTCAGGCCCGCTTCATGAGCCGCCTTGCCCGTCGTGTGAGTCACACGGCTACCGCCGGTCACGTCGGTGTATCCCACTCCGTCGGTATCGGCGATCACGGGAGTGACGTCCTCCGCAGTGATCCCCAGGGTCTCGGCAAGCTGCATCGCCAGGCTGGTCCGAGTTCCGCCGATGTCGGTCGAGCCTTCAACGAGGGTCACCTTGCCATCGGTGTTGACGCTGACCGTCACGGACGACTTAAACCCGACATTGAACCAGAAGCCGCAGCCCACGCCGCGCCCGCGATTCGGCCCGGTCAGCTTTGACTTCCAGTGGTCACTGTTCTTCAGGGCTTCGAGGCACTCAACCAAACCGACGACTGGGTAAACCGGTCCATCGACCCGGCGCGTTCCCTCGCGGGCTGCGTTCTTGATCCGCATTTCGAGGGAGCAGATGCCGAGCTTGGCAGCGACCTCTTCGAAGACCTGCTCGACGGCGAACGCGGCATTCGTCGATCCGGGAGCGCGATATGCAGCTGAACGTGGCTTGTTGACGCAGACGTCGTACCCTTCGACCTTCGCATTCGGAATGTCGTAGCACGAGAAGATGCACATGCAGCCGCAGGCAATCGGCGAGCCCGGATACCCGCCCGCTTCATAGGCCAGATAGGCCTCGCCCGCGACCAGCTTGCCGGTCTTGTCGGCTCCCAGCTTCACGCGGATGTACGAACCGGGAGTCGGTCCGGTCCCCTCGAAGACCCCGGCGCGGTTCATGGTGACCTTCACCGGTCGGCCCGACTTCTTCGCCAGCAGCACAGCCACGGGCTGCTCATAGACGACGATCTTGCCGCCGAATCCGCCGCCGATCTCCATCGGCACAACCTTGATCAGTGACTGCGGAATATTCAGCAGGGCTCCGACCTGCTGCCGGACCGAGAACGCCCCCTGCGTGCTGGTCCAGATTGTGACGCGGCCATCCATGTGCCACTGCGCGGTGGCTGTGTGCGGCTCGATGTAACCTTGGTGGACGGTGGCTGTGCGGAACTCACGTTCGACGACCACATCGGCTGTCTTGAAGGCCTCGTCCGGGTCGCCTTGCTCGAAGTAGAGTCGGCTGCCGACATTGCTCGCCCTGTCGGAGATCTTGGCTCCCGCCTCTTGCGTGAACAGATCGTCATGGAGCACCGGGGCCCCTGGCTCCATCGCCTTCTGCACATCGGTCACGTGCGGCAGAACTTCGTAATCGACCACAATCTTGCGGATCGCTTCTTCGGCGATGTCGACACTGTCGGCAGCCACAGCTGCGACGGCATGACCGCGATAGAAGACCTTGTCATCCGCGAGCGTATTGGTTCCCAGGTGCCGCAGGTTCACCGCTCCTTCGCCGAGTTCCACGACCTTGTTGCCGTGGTCGGGAATGTCGGCCCCGGTAACGACGGCGTGGACGCCTGGCATGGCGAGAGCCGCCGAGGCATCGATTGAGCGGATCTTCGCGTGAGCATGCGGACTGCGGAGAATGACTCCGTGCAGCAGCCCCGTGAGGCGGATGTCAGCTCCGTACTTCGCTCGACCGGTCACCTTGTCGGCGCCGTCATGGCGAATCGGTCGCGTTCCGATGACCTTGTACTTCTTCTTCGAGGGGCTGTCGGTCGACATGAGGAGACTCCGGAGGCACTGCAGACGAGAACAACGGATCGTTGTAAACCGATCGGTACGCGGGAGCAAGGGAGAAGCAGCGCTGCAGAGCCTACTGCAACGCCGCTCGACCGACTTGCCGCCCTTCGAACCACATCTCTCAGGCGATGCGAATTGGTCCGAGAACTTGCATATCATTCCTCGGCGGCAGTGCGGGACAATAGCCAATGGAACCACAGGAAGCTGCCGATCGCGGTCACGAAGGCCAGAATTTCGTGGTCCTTCTTCAGCAGAGTGTCATACAGCCCATGCAGCAGCATCGCCACCAGAAGGTACTTCACCATAAACCAGAACGCAGCTTCCCAAGACCAATCCAGGTACTGGTCATCGCGATAGATCAACAGCGCGACAGTTCCGGCCCAGATGGCATGCAGGCTGACACACGACGCGAAACGAATGAGATAGATCCACCCGTCAGTCAGTCCATTGTAGTAGTCGCTGCTGTAGGTGATCCCTTCGGAGACTCCGAACCCGACCCCGCTCGCCAGCCCGATCAGGCAGACGGTGCGGAAGTCCCGCTTTGGAGAGCCCGACACATAGAAGGCAACCGGCAGCGCTTTGCACAGTTCCTCGCACAGGCCGACGCCGAACGTGAACCCGAAAAAGCTGATCGGAAAACCATTGTCCGGCTGGAGTGCGCAGACGTATGAGAAGGCGATGAACTTCACGATCAGGATGATCAGAAATGCGATTCCCCGACCTCGGATGGGCAGCCCTCCGGTTCCGAAAGCGACCCACTGAAAGCCGAGCAGCAGCATGATGCCGATCGTTCCGGTCGTGAGCCCGGATGCCAGCAGCGGTCCGCTGCGCGACTCTTGGCCCGGCCACATCGTCAGAAACATCGCCAGAAACGCACCGGCACTGATCAGGGCAAACACCCAGTGCAGATAGGTATCCGCCGGGAGAAAGGCTCCGTCCAGTCGATGGTCCGGAAACAGCATCGCAATTTCGTGGAGCGAATCCGCCGCGTCCAACCCGGCTTCGTTGACCTCGGGATGATTCTGCAGCGATTCCTCCACGCGCTCTTCGAAGCTCGGACCATCTCCCAAGGCAACGGAGATCCCCAGCGGGAGAAGTGCCAGCAGCAACAGCCAGTGCAGATGCAGTCGCCAGCCAGAAGTCGGGACATCGGCCAGGCCGCGACGAATACGGCGAAACTGCGGGTCGGGCTTTTCGGTGTCCAAGTCCTCAACCGGTCGCCGTCGCTTCTTTTTGCGTGGCGAGATCGGCTGCCCCGCGAGTTCCTCCTCAGTCAGGTCGGGAAACGAGTGATCCGTGCCTTCATCGACGGGAGCCGCCGATGTTTCGTCGGCAAATGAGTCATCCGGAATTGGCGGAGGAATCGGTGATTTGTGAGCGTCATCCGCAACAGGCTTTCGGGCGGATGAAGGCGAGGCTTTGTCGGACGGCGCGAGAGGCTTGGGCTTCGGCGTTCGCGGTGCGGACCGCGGAGGAGGGCTGAGCAGTGCCTCGGCGTCCTCGGCAAACGGGTCGATCAGCTCGGACGATGCAGGCTCAGCCTGGAGCGTGACCGGCGACTGGCACTTCGGGCACGGAACGGTCCGGCCGGCGTGACGGTCTTCCGCCTTCAGGATTGCGCCGCAACTCGCACAGCCCGCTCGAATCGTCATTCCACACCTCAATCACGGAATTCTTGGGGGTTTCGACGGGTAGAGAATCGCCCATTGTGCGGATGATGCCGTTGGTGACGAGGGCAACGAAGGCAGCAGTCGCGAGTGAATTGATTCGATTCTCAGGGAAAACACCACAATCGGTCAAACCCAGCCGGGGGGCCGATCCTCGATCCGGGATGTGAACTACCTTGAAGATAGGACTTCTTCCCCGGAGGCACCATGATTCCCGATGTCTTGCCGCGCGTCGTCGCCTGTGACGATCATCCCCATGTGAACTGCACCATCGACATGTCGCTGCGTAAAGCGGGCTTCGATGTCGAGACCTTTCCCAGCGGGGAGCTGGCCCTGGAGGCCATCTATCGGGATCCTCCCGCGCTGATCTTCACCGACTGCCAGATGCCCGGCGGTATGGACGGCCTGGAGCTGTGCCGTCTCGTCCGGCTCGACAGCCGGTTCGATCTGATTCCGATCGTGATGCTGACCTCCAAGGGGTACGAACTGTCGGAAAAGATGCTGCAGCGCAATCTGAAGATTGCGGCATTGATCAATAAGCCGTTCAGCCCGCGGGAACTCGGCAAGCTCGCCCAGATGCTCGTCGGAGCCGATGTGGTCGTCGCCAGCTAGTGAATCTCTCGCATCCGCCTTTTTAGCCGTTGGGCTTGCCCGACGTGCAATGAGGGCAGCGGGTCAGGCACGGTCGGGCTGGCTTGCCGGGATCAGACGTTCGCGTGACAATTCCGGACAGTCACCCCGCGCTCCAGCTAGAGACTCCGATGGCCATCTTTGAAGAGGAACTCCTCCTGCCCGTCCCGCACGTGGTGCTGTTCGATTTTCTGTCGCGCCCGGCCAACGTCGTCAAAATCAGCGACCCCAACCTGGGCCTTAAGTTTCATCAGGCCCCGGAGATCGTCTCTCAGGGCTCGCGCATCGTCATTGAGATGATGGCGATGAGTCAGGTCCAGAAGGCCATTCATGAGATCACGGTCTTCACACCGCACGAACTGATCGTCGAAACGCAGATCGAGGGGCCGATGCGGGCCTGGCGGCACGAACACCACTTCGAAGCTGTCGGCGATCAGACCCGGATGATCGATCGGATCGAGTTCGAAAAGCCCGGAGGAATCATCGGCCTGCTGCTGACGGAAGGGCGCGTGATCGACATGCTGGAGGAGAACTTCTTTCAGCGCGAGCAGAACCTGCGGCGGCTGATCTCGCAGGGCGGACTCAAACAGTCGTAACAAAATAACGCGGGGGAGGGGCGTTCCAGGACCCTCCCCCGCGCCTTGCTCTCACGACGAGAGCAAGATTGGTTCATCGGTCTCAATCATCCAGCGGCAGGCCCGCAGCTTCGGTGACGCGGTCGAAGTACGCGCGGCCGGTTACAAAGTTCACCAGCTGGACCACCTTCCGCGGCCCCGCGGTCCCCAGAGCGGCCGTGACCTCGGCGTCGGTCAGGGCGATCGGACTCATCGCCAGATCCCGGGCGAAGCGGAAGATCGCCTGCTCCTCAGCGGTGAACTCGTGCCAGTCGCCGTCCAGGGCGAAGATCTGGTCATCGGTCTGACCGAGCTTCTTCAGCTGGGCCTGTGCCTGACCAACGGCGTACCACGCGCGATCGAGCCGGGCCACGATCCAGCTCACCTGAGCTTTGGTCTTCAGCGACAAGTCTCCCCGCTCAGCGGTCATCGCCATGAGGCTGGGCAGCCGGTTCTTCCCCTCGTTGGGGAACGTCGCCATCAGCCGCATCCAGTTCGGGACTCGGCCCTCGGGGACTTCTGGGCCCCACGCGGCTCGCACAGCTTCTTCACTCTGGAGTGGCAGTCGCGGCTGGCGAGTACGCGCCGCGGCCCGTGCCGCTTCGACCTGCTCGCGAGATTCCAGTGCCGGCCGCGAGCTGGTGGCAGTCGGGTTCCCGGTCACATCGACGACGAACGGGACAACCTGCGACTTCGATTTCGAGTACTCGGCAGCTGTCGGGGTCAGAAACGACTTGTCCGGAACAGGACGATCCTTCGGCAAGTTAGTGGCCCGACGGAAGAACGTTTCACCATCTTTCGACTGCGGGATCCCGGCTCCTTCCTTCCAGCGATTGATGGCGTTGTTACCAGAAGTCGAAAGTGTCATCTCCAGGATCTGCGAGTCGGTGTAGTGCTTTCGCAGAGCGGCGATATCGTCATCGCCAATTTGATGCGGCGAGTAGGTGATCTTGCGAGCATAGGCGAACGCCGCCTGTTCAGCGGGCTTGAACCGCTTCCAGTCGAAGTCGAGGGCGGCGATCTCTTCTTCGGTCATGCCAACTGCGGAGAGCTTCTGCTCCTGATGACCCAGGCAATACTGGCAGTTGTTGGTCCGGGCCACGATCCAGAACAGCATCGTCTTGAACGAATAGCTGAGCGTCATGTTCTCATCGGCATTCCGCGTGAAGTCACGAGGCGGCGGAGGCGGAGCTCCCGGCTGAGCGGGTGGCTGGGGCCGCCCGCCGAAGACCGAGCCTTCCCCTACCGGCAGGTAATGATGCCGCAGGCGAGCCTCGTAGCTGTCGGCTCGCTCCCCCAGTGCCGCGCGGTCGGCCTCGGTCAGTTCGGGCAGCGGGATGCGAATCGTGCGGCCCTTGAGTTCCTCCAGCAACCGCTTCATCTCATCGCGCGTGAGCGGGATGGGACGTGCGGTGGAGATCGCCTCGTCGGCGGAAACGAACGAGCCACAGGCAAGTGCAAGCAGTGTCGAAGCGAGAAATCGTGAACGCATGAAACAGTCTCTTTCGTCGTGGAAGTGTGGGAAACTATTGGGGGAAGATGGTGATGACCGGATCGGTTCCGACGATGTAGGTCACATCGGTCTTGATCGGTTTTTTGCCCTTGGGGTTGGCAAACTGGCAGACGACAAACAGGTGCAGATTGTTGCCGTCGTTCATCTCGTTCGACTTGATCTCGTACGAGAGCAGCTTCTTGCCCGATTCCCAGACGTAGTCCCCGACAATGATGTCAGGCTGCAGATCGGTCGGTTTTTTGCCGTCGACCCACGCCTTGAGGGCTTTGTCGAGAGACTTGCGGGCAATATCGGGATCGAGATCAAGATCGCGGGCTCCGGAACAGCCCAGCCCGATCAGCAGTAAGAAACCGGCGAACACCGCCCGCGCGAGAACCAGCATGGCAACACCCTCAGGGAGGAAAATGGGAGCGAGCGAATCGGAAAATCGCACCGTGCCGACCGGACTCCGATCCGGTCGGCCAAGTTGGCGATGCGTTCGAGACTAAAACTCGCCGATCACTTCGCTGCCATTGACGCTGCCCAGCGCACGCCAGGTTCCCATGTGAATATTGTCCGAGACAAACCGAACAGATCCGTCACACAGCAGCAGATGTACCCCCCCGGTGTGATTGCTGTTCGGGGTCGTGGCGATTCGCCCCGGCGGGAACATGCAGGAGCGGCCATTCGGCGGCAGCACATGGTTGTATTGATTGGTCGAGTGGTACTGCTGAATCCAGGGCACCCCCACGAGCGAATACCCTTGCTTCGTCAGGTCGGCGGTGTTCGTCGCATCACACTGCTGCTGAGCTTCATCCGCCGTGTTGGGGTAGGTTCCCGGACGAAAGGTGTCGGTCTTCGGCGATGAGATCGAGTTCGATCCATCTCCCGTCATCTTCTCGGACATGGCAGCTGTGTTGCTCGTGCCGTCCGTAATCTCGGAGAAACGTACCTTCACGTTGTGATACAGAATCCCATTGGGAGCGGGCTGTCCGGCCGCCCCCGAGGTGTACATCACGACGCCGTTTCCCGCATTCCAGAAGTAGTTGTTCCGGCCTCCAGCGACTCCGACCAGCTTCTCGGTGTCAGAGGGACATCGAAAGACCGACAGCTCGGTCAGTCGTGCCCGGTCATTGTTCGGGTGATCGTACGGGACATTGAAATCGATGATGTTGAACACCGGGGTCTGATCCATGTACGGCAACAACCGGGCATGGGCGGACACCGGGTTCGAAGTTCCGTTGACGTCCGCGATCGGAAAGCACAGGAACACATCGTGATAGTTGTGAATCGCGAGGCCCAGCTGCTTCATATTGTTCTTGCACTGAGAGCGGCGAGCGGCCTCACGAGCCTGCTGAACAGCTGGCAGCAGGAGGGCGATCAGGACCGCGATGATCGCGATCACAACCAGAAGTTCGATGAGCGTAAAGCCACGCCGGCGCAGGGAGGTAGACATGAAAGTTCCTTGAGCGCGTAAGACCGCGCGAATGAGGTCGAATGACTCGGCCCGAAAGAGTGAATGGGGCCGAAGCAGTCAGAAGCGGGTGGACCAAGTGCGCAGCGGCACTCGCATCGGAGGCAACAAAGTACGAGTTTTCCGGGTCAACAAACCGCGCAGCGGCTCACACGGAGAAACCCTGTTGACCTAGCACCCGCAAGGTGGACGCAGCAGGCCCAGCACGACCTCATACCGGATTTGGGAGTTCACCGAGGCCGGGAACTCGGGCGACAACACCGTGCGATCCGCAGCGGCGGCACCCTCAAAATGAGCGTCCGTAGAAACGCTCGAAGTGACTCGTTGGTCGGGAGCTGACGGGGGAGCGGCGGGAGCACACTTCGACCCCTCGCAGTGGCAGGAACGAGCCGGAGCTGCAGGCGGTGCAGTCTTCGCCAGATGATCGACCGGCGTTTCCGCCAGCTTCTGAGCTATTTCGGTGGGGGCCCCCGCTGGCTTCCAGCCCTTGGGGAAACCACCGCACTGAGCGGCGAACAGTCCCGAATTCGCAGCCAGAACCAGTAAAAACACAATCCCCGGCACCGCAAGGCGGCGGACGACATTCGTCACTGGGGAGGTGAACCGGTTCAAGAACTGCTCCAGAGTGAGCCGACCTACCGACAATTCAACATTGACTTATCGTATCGAGACCCAGGTGTTGGTCAACAGGAGTTGGAGAAAAATTGCGATCTTCCGCAGATCACTCGCTCGGAATCGCCCGCAGCCGTTCGGCGGCGGCCCGCAGTTCCAGAATCATCTCGCGGACTGTCTGCCACCGATCGCGCGGGTCCCGTTCCAGCCCCTTCATGATCGCCTGACAGACCTGATCGTCCAGCTTCGGAGCGAACTTCTTGATGTCACGCGGCGGAGAGTTGATGTGCTGCAGCACGCTCTCCAGGGTATCTCCGGAGTCCCACGGCAGCTGCTTGGTGAACATCTCGAAGCAGGTCACCGCATAGGAGAAGATGTCAATCCGCTCGTCCGTGGCCTGACGCTTGATCAGCTCCGGAGCCATGTAGTTGGCGGTTCCCGTGCGATTCCCAGGCTTCTTGTACGGGTCAGTATTCGGCACCACGAGGCCGAAGTCGATCAGCTTCACTACATACTCGTTGCTGACGATGACGTTCCGGGGGCACAGGTCGCGGTGGATATAACCTGCCCGGTGGACTGCGTCGAGAGCTTCGCCCAGCTGGATGCAGTACCACAGGCAGTTCTTCTTCATCTGAGTGTTCTGGCTCTCGACCAGATAGCTCAGGCTGACCCCGTCGACGAACTCCATCACCAGGAACTCTTCATCGTCGGTCGTGATACCGCACTCGAAGGTCTTGACGATATTCGGATGCCGAAGTGACATCGAGATCTCGCCCTCGTGCGGTCGCTTCAGCCCCAGGCTCTTGAACCGGTTATCGAGTCGCGCGAGCCGGGCCTTGTCCAGCACCTTGAGCGCGACCGGCTTGCTGCCGATCGTGTCGGTCGCCCGCCAGACCTTGGACATACTTCCCTGGCCGACCCGCCCGTGCAGCTCGAACCGACGTTTGACGTCGACTTTCTCGACCTTCGGTTTCCGCTGGAACAGACGCTTGAGGAAGTCCATGGTCGATGACGAGTTAAGGGTTGAGGGTTGAGAGTTGAGGGACAACCCTCAACGATCTTCATTTCATCGTGCAGTAGTCAATCAGCCGGGAAATCTCCGCTCGCAGCTCGTTGCGGGGCACGATCATGTCTACAAAGCCGTGCTGCAGCAGGAACTCGCTGGTCTGGAACCCCTCGGGCAAGTTCTGCTTCACGGTCGCCTTCACCACGCGCGGACCAGCGAAGCCGATCATCGCCTTCGGCTCGGCGATCATGATATCGCCCAGCGAAGCAAAGCTCGCAGCCACTCCGCCCATCGTGGGGTTGGTCAGCACCGAGATGTACAGCCCTCCGGCATCGTGATATCGCCCCAGCGCAGCTGAGACTTTGCCCATCTGCATCAGGGAGAAGATCCCCTCGTGCATGCGCGCCCCGCCCCCAGAGCCGCTAACGATCACCAGGGGCAACCGCAGACGCGTGGCCTCTTCGACAGCTCGCGTCAGCTTCTCGCCCACCACCGAGCCCATGCTGCCCATGATGAACGACGAGTCAGTCAGCCCGATCACCAGCGGACGGCCACGCATATAGCCGCGACCGACAATGCAGGCATCCCGCATCCCGGTCCGCTTCTGCTCTTCAATGATTCGCTGGGCGTAGGTCTTCTTGTCCGTGAACCCCAGAATATCGATCGGGCACAGCTCGCCGAACCACTCTTCGAAGCTGTCTTCGTCGAGCAGCTGGCCGATCCGAGTCAGGGCCGACACATAGAAGTGATGACTGCATTCCGGGCACATTCCCAGGTTTTCATCGACCTTCTTGCCGAAGACCGTGGCGTTGCAGTTGTCACACTTGACCCACAGGCCGTCCGGCACGGGACGCTTGGGACGCAAGGGGGTTGAACCAGTCTCGTCATCGTTCACGATGGACGCCGATTGCATGAGGCGGAACTCCAGTCACTCAATAGACCTGCGTAGACAGGCCGAGCCAGCCCACATCATCGCCATTATTCGGTCAAGGAGCAATCGACGTATCTGAAAGGCTGTGATTCGGGCTGGCCCTCTGCGGGACACAATGCCGCAACTCCATGTACAAAAGAGACTTGCAACCAGAAGGCTCGAACGAACATGGCGAGTCAGGAGAGCATGGAGGCGCGTCGGGAGGGCGAAGCTCCTGCCGAGCCGCATGCGAGCGAGTGAGGTTTTCTCAAAGTCGCGGCTCAGCCCGAGCTCCGCCGCATCGCCGTCCGAATCGTACAAGCTTCTTAGTGAGAGCTTCTGGCCAACCGTTCTCACCGGCCCTCTCCGCTAGGCAGCCACGGAATTTGTACTTACGATCGACAGGACGAAGTCCGATCGTTGCCGAGCCACCCAGGAGAGGCTGAACATGACAGCTGCGCCTCCATCATCTGGCTCGGGGGCGCGGTTGGCTGTTTGGTTGGTGGTTTTGACGCTGGCCTCGCTGGCCATCCTTGGCTGTCCAGTCATCCCGCTCGGGGTTCCCGGAGAGTGGACCTGGGCCCGGCGAGCCTTACTGGAGATCGATCCGCTCTCGCTGACTCTCGCGAGCGTGCTGGGTGCTGGATATTGGTGGGCGGCGGCGCGGATGCTGGATCGCGCCGAAGCGGCCAGTCGTCCGAGCCGGTGGGGCCCGCTCGGACCGACTCTGCTCGGGCTGGTCTGGCTGGGGGGGATGCTGCTGGCGTTCCCAGAATTCCATGGGATCGGACGCTCTCCCACCATCCTCTACTACAAGCGGACTGAAGGGTACTTCTGGCAGGCCGCCTTCGATGTCAAGGACGCGCGCAGCTTTCTGGCAACCTATCGTGATTCGATCTCGGAAGGCACCGACCCGGATCGGTATCTGCATCTGGGGACTCATCCGCCCGGACTGACTCTGGCGTATCGGGGACTGCTGCGTGGGATGGAGCAGTGCCCCCGGCTGGCTCAGGCTGTCGTCGCAACCGAGCCGCCTGCCGTTCGCGAGACCTTTGATACCCTGCGGTCGTTTCCAACACCGCTCGGGGCTCCCTTGAGCCCAGCTGCCGAGGCGACGCTCTGGGCGGCAACATTGCTGACGCTGCTGGCTGCGGCGACCGCAGCCTGGTCGATTTACCGACTGACGGAACGCATGAGTGATCGAGCGACGGCGTGCCGCGCAGCTCTCTTCTGGCCACTCGTGGCGAGCCTGCTGGTCTTCTTTCCGAAGTCGGATTTGCTGTGTCCTGCGATTGCCACGACCAGCTGCTGGCTGTGGCTCGATGGCTGGTCACGACGCAGCTGGGGGCGGTGCCTGCTGGCGGGGCTGGGCTTCTTCTGCGGCCTCATGCTGACGCTGGCTCTGGCACCGATTGCGTTACTACTCACGCTGCAGACCTGTTTCGAACGTTCGTCTCGTCGCGAGGAGTTCCGCGAACGCACAGCCGTGACGGATATCACCGCAGTCGCTTTGGCTGTGGCAGGGCTGATGCTGCCTCTCGTGGCAATGTCGCTGTGGGGCAACTGCAATATTGCAGCCATCTGGATCGAGAACCTGAAGAACCACGCCATGTTCTATGACCACAACAGCCGCTCGTTCGGGTTGTGGCTGGCAGTGAACCCACTGGAGGCAGCGTTTGCCCTGGGGGCGCCGCTGGCGTGCCTGGTGGTTGTGGGACTGTTTCGCAGCTTCGGGCAACGAACCGCTGCTCCGATCGCGTTCTCGCACTCCGCCGCGTGGCTCATCGTCTGGGCGATTCTGTGGCTCTCTGGAAAGAACATGGGCGAGGCGGCCCGGCTCTGGATCTTCCTGGCTCCCTGGCCCGTCATGACAGCTGCGCTGGCTGTGGAGGGCGACCGCCGGAGCCAGCGAGCTGCCTTCGGTCTGCAGCTGGTGGCCTGTATCGTGACCGTGGCGATCGTCGATGGGTTTCACTTTGCGGAGTTGATTGCAGAATCGAAGTGAGACTGAGATAAACCTCTCGAACGGGCGGACAGACATTCTTCCCGGCCAACGAGAGCGACTCGCGATTCCATCGCGGTCGCGCGAACTTGGCCGGGTTTTCCGTGTCCGCCATCGGTCGAAGAAAGCCGACCGTTCTCCACTCCGCATGGACGCTATGTCATCCGAAACTGCCGCTCACGCACACCCGCCCGACATCTCTGCCAAGGGGCTGTGGCGAGTGGCCTGGCCGATCATGGTCTCGCGCATGAGCCAGGCGGTCGTCGGCCTGAGTGACACGCAAATGGTGTCGGCGCTCGGGACCTCAGCTGTGGCTGCAGCCTCGACGGGGGCGATGAACTCGTTCTCGATCCTGATCTTCCCGATGGCGATGATCTTTCTGGTGTCCAGCTTCTGCTCGCAGATGTATGGGCAGGGCGACGCAGCCGGGGCGCGGCGGTTCGGCTGGTACGGACTGTTTCTGGCGATGGTGACGCAATTCCTTTGTATGGGGTTGATTCTGGTTGTCCCCGCCGTGCTGGGCTGGGTGCCGCTGACGACCGACGTGCGCGAGCTGATGATCGGCTACATGGCAATCCGCATGCTGAGCGGCGGCGCAGCCATCGGGATCGAGGCTCTGGCCAACTACTTTGGAGGGATGGGCCGGACCCGTCCTGGCATGGTGGCCAATATGTCGCTGATGGGGCTGAACGTGTTTGGGAACTGGCTGCTGATTGAGGGACACTGGGGGTGCCCAGCCCTGGGAGTCCGCGGGGCTGCCTGGGCCAGTACGCTGTCGACCTGGCTCGCGTTCCTGGGGCTGTTCGTCTACTTCCTCGTGAAAGGCCGCTCACTCCCTCCGACCCGCTGGATCTGGTCTGAGTTCTGGCGACTCGTGAAGTTCGGGCTTCCAGCTGGGGTGAACTGGTTCCTGGAGATATTTGCCTTCATCTTCTTTACCAACTGGGTGATTGGAACGCTGGGAACTCCGACACTGGCTGCGATGAACGTGGTCTTCAGCTTGAACTCAGCGTCGTTCATGCCGGCATTCGGACTGGCCAGCGGCGGAGCCATTCTCGTTGGCCAGGCGATCGGAGCCGGGATGCGTGACAGCGTCCCCAAAGCAGTCGCCCTGACCGCAGCTGCGACCCTGCTGTGGCAGGGGGCCACCGGCATCGTATATCTCGGCTTCCCAACCTGGCTGATCAGTCAGTTTGCCAATGGCGAAGGGGGCTCGGAGTTGATGGAGATCGGGGTCCGGATGCTGATGGTCTCATCGGCCTGGCAACTGGTCGACGCGATTGCCACGACGCTCGCCGAGTCGCTGCGTGCGGCGGGGGATACGACGTTCCCGATGATTGCCCGGCTGGTCATCGCCTGGGTCGTCTTCGTGCCGGGATCACTGATCTGCGTCAAGTACTACAAGTGGGGCGATGCTGCAGCCACCAGCTGGATTGTGGCCTACCTGGCACTGCTCGCGGCGGCACTGCTGTGGCGGTTCCGGACGGGAGCGTGGCGCTCGATCCAGCTGTTGGAGAACCAGCCTCCGCACTAAGGGTGCACGCACGACGCGGCGGCCTTGAGCCCCTTGCTCCCGGAACTGCCGCCGTGAATCTTTTCTGGCGTAACCTCGCAGCGATCCTGGTCTCTGAGTAAACTTCGCGTGTTCCCGACCGCTCGAACGGATGCCCATGTCGGTCACAGCTGAATCGCCCCGCATA
Source organism: Planctomycetaceae bacterium (assembly GCA_044337025.1). Lineage (GTDB taxonomy): Bacteria > Planctomycetota > Planctomycetia > Planctomycetales > Planctomycetaceae > TH-plancto1. The sequence goes on along the minus strand of JBIIOI010000045.1, from coordinate 20,144 downwards.
CAACAGCTTCCGACCAGCGTGATCAACAAGATCGCAGCTGGGGAGGTGATCGAACGTCCCGCCAGCGTGATCAAAGAGCTGATGGAGAACGCGATCGACGCGCTGGCCACGCGGATCGAAGTGGAGATCCAGCGCGGGGGAGCGGACCTCATCAAGCTGATCGACGACGGCGAAGGAATACATCCGGACGATCTGCCGCTGGCTGTGGCTCCTCACGCAACGAGCAAGCTGCGCAGCGCGGACGACCTGTTTCACGTCCGCTCCATGGGATTCCGCGGCGAGGCCCTGGCCTCCATCGCCGAGATCTCCAAGCTGCGAATCCGCTCCCGCCAGGCGGAGGCCACAATCGGTTCGGAGCTGACGGTTGATGGCGGCGAAATCCACCCGGTCGTGCCCTGCGGCTGTGCTGTCGGGACCACGATCGAAGTCCGTGAGCTGTTCTATACGACCCCAGTCCGCCGCAAGTTCCTCAAGAACGCCTCGACCGAGTTCGGCCACATCAGCGAGCAGTTCACCCGCATTGCTCTGGCCCATCCGAATCTGCATCTGACGCTCAAACACAACGATCGCACTGTCTTCGAACTCCCCGCCACTCAGCGGCTGCAGGATCGTCTGGAGCTGTTCTATGGCAGCGAGCTGGCGAAGGACCTGATCCCGGTCGAGATGCACCGCGACGGATCGCGCATCTGGGGCTTCGTCGGCCATCCGAATCAGTCCCGCACGACTCGCAAGCATCAGTACCTGTTCCTGAATGGGCGCTGGATTCAAGACCGCTCGCTGCAGCATGCGATCAATGAGGCCTACCGCGGGCTGCTGATGGTCGGGCGACAGCCGATCGCGTTTTTGTTCCTGGAAGTCCCGTCGGATGCGTTCGACGTCAACGTCCATCCGACCAAGTCCGAGGTCCGGTTCCTCGATTCCAGTGCTCTGTTCCGGCTGGTGTTGTCGTCGATCCGGCAGAAGTTCCTGGGAATGGACTTGGGCGGAGTGCTCGACACCAGCCGCCTGACTCCCGGCAGCTCCCTCGAACAGGCCCCGGTGCATGACCTGAGCTTTGACGAGAACGAAGCCAGCGCAGCTGTGGGGACGGGCCCAGCTCCGGCTCCGTACAGTGTTGAACGCGAGCTGTCGAACTGGGCTCAGTCCCAACTGGCCGAGTGGAGGCCCGAGAGTGCGGATGTCGTGGGACATGCACTGAGGGAAGAGCCCAGGGCCAGAGAAGAGAGCGATGGCGATCGTGGGATGGGCCCATTGGCCCGTCCATCGGCCGATGGCGCAGCCGAGGCGAGTCCCTTCACGCGCCCCAGCTCTCCGCTGCCTGGCGCAGCGTTCCCCCCTCTGCCAACCTCATTCCGCCCATTCCCTGGTGGACCCGCCCCAATCCTCGGTCGGGTCATCGCCGCGACGACCCCGGTCGCTCGTCCGCCCCTCCCAGCTGTGCTCAAAGAAGCTGAGCTGCCCACCACCGGGGCTGGGGCCGACGTCAGGGCGATGCAGGTCCACGACTGCTACCTAGTCGTCGAAACGCCTGATGGCGTCCACATCATCGACCAGCACGCGCTCCACGAGCGAATCATGTACGAACAGCTGCGACGGCGAATCCTGGCGGGGACGCCGGAGATTCAGCGGCTGCTGGTTCCGATTCCGGTCGAGCTAACGCCGCGTGAAGCTGCGATTGCCCTCGACAACGCCGAGCTGTTGGCGGAGCTGGGTCTGCTAGTTCAGGAATTCGGAGGCAACACGGTCGCAATCGGAGGGCTGCCGGTCCTGGCACGCCGGGCCGATCCGGTGGAACTCCTCAAGTCGGTCGTCGAGAAGATCGACTCCCAGACCGAAACGCTGACCCGCCGCGACCTGCTCGATTCGCTGCTGCACATGATGTCGTGTAAGGCAGCCATCAAGGCGGGCCAGCGGCTGTCTCCCGAAGAGATCACCGCATTACTCGACCAGCGGCACCTGTGCGATGACCACCACCACTGCCCGCACGGGCGACCGACTTCGCTGAAGCTGTCGAAGATGGAGCTGGACCGGCAGTTTGGCCGGCTGGGGTAGTTCGACGCGGCGATTGCACCACGCCAGATCAAGAGATCCACAGATTTCGCAGATTGACGCAGATTTCAATGCTTCTCAATGACGCGAAGTCCTGTATGGCATCAGGCTCGGCTGTCGCGGCACTCCCAGCCTCTGCCAATCTGCGCAAATCTGCGTAATCTGTGGATAATCTCCTTCGAGTCCGTGGGCTTCGTGCGCTCACCCGCACCTCGTTGCGGAATGCGTGGCGGCAGCGAGCGTGACTCTCTGCCCGGAATCGGCATAATGGGGCTCGACATTCCCCACCCGGCAGGAGGCCCCCGCCTTGCTTCAGCTTGACACAATTCATCGTCTGGACTGCGTGCAAGCCATGGGGCAATTGGAGCCCGGGAGCGTTGACCTCGTCTTTGCGGACCCGCCGTTCAATATCGGGTACGAGTACGATGTCTACCAGGACAAGAAAGACGCCCCGTCCTACCTGAGCTGGTCGCGAGAGTGGATGACCGCCGTCCATACGGCCCTCAAACCGACAGGCACATTCTGGCTGGCGATCGGCGATGACTATGCAGCTGAGCTGAAGATTCTGTCTCAGCAGGTCGGGTTCCACTGCCGCAGCTGGGTGATCTGGTACTACACCTTCGGCGTGAACTGCAAATACAAGTTCAGCCGCTCGCACACCCACTTGTTCCACTTCGTCAAGCACCCTAAGAAGTTCACGTTCAACCGCGAAGCGATTCTGGTCCCCTCGGCCCGCCAGCTGGTCTACAAGGACAAGCGCGGCGCCCTCGAAGGTCGACTGCCGGACGATACCTGGGTGTTGCGGCCGCAGGACCTGCCCGATGGGTTCAACCCCGACGAGAGCACCTGGTACTTCCCGCGCGTGGCGGGGACGTTCAAGGAGCGCGAGGGGTTCCACGGCTGCCAGATGCCGGAACAGCTGCTGGGGCGAATCATCAAGGTGAGCTCCAACCCCGGCGAACTGGTCCTCGACCCGTTCAGCGGGAGCGCGACCACGGTCTCGGTGGCCAAGAAGCTGGAGCGGCGGTTTGTGGCGTTTGATATCAGTGAGGAGTACATCGAACGCGGTCTGAACCGGCTGGGAGCCATTCAACCGGGCGATAAGCTGGACGGGGCAGAGGAGCCCAAAGTCAGTGCCCCGAGCACTCAAAACGGGAAGCGACTGACGCCAGTTGAGGAGGAGAATCCCCCGAAGCTTCCGAAAGCCGTGAAAGCACTGAAGGCGCGCAAGCCCAGCAAGAAGAACGAGAATCTGCTGTTTCCCGATTGAGGCGCCGAGTGCATTAGGAACAGGTGCGGAGGCTGTTCTGTCGCCAGTTCGACGGTTGCTTCTGCGGCTGGGTGGCACCTCCCTGAAAGAAATGCTCTCGTCAAGTGAGATTTCGGATGGTTTTGTGGTCTTCATGGGGATCGGGGTACGGTTCTTGACCGGTCAGAGGGGGTTGGACTCTGGGACGTTGGCTTGGTGAAGTGATGTGTCAGTGCTGGGGCGAATTGTCGGGCATCGGCGGATGTGCCACCCCGTGGTGTTGAGTTACCATAGTTCCGAAGCCGATCTTTACGTGGTGAGTGCGATGAGTCATTCGGACCTTGAGAGCCCGGTTGTTTTCAGGTTGCCAAGTGCTTCCGTTGAGGGAGCAGACTTAGCATCGCTTTTAGGCGCGGATGACGCACCAAGTCGAGCTGGAGCTGCGATTCGTCTCTGGGAGAAGAATCTCTGGAGCGACCAAGTAAAAGACTGCTTCTTGCGGACCCTTTTGTCGAACGATCCGCTGTGTCGTCGTACTGTGTACTTGACTCTTTGTCACTTGGTGCCCAAGCCTAGCTGCAACGAACCTGAACGATACCTTGATTCCGGGAAGCCGCTAGATAGACAGATTCGTGAAGCTATGGACGGCGAGTCTGATACCCGGCTCGTGGCGATGTCTAGGCTTCTGGTGCGTCTGTTGTTCAACAGAACGCTTTCGGAAGTAGACGAAGCCGATAGCTATCCTAACTCATTCGTTTCGAAGGCGATCGAGACTTATGAGAGGACCGGGGTAGTTCTATTTGATATGAATTGTTTCTACTGGCGGTGAGCGTTTCAACTCAGCTGTTTTTTCAACGACGCTTCGGATTCACTCAATCGCTGGGCGGCACCGATTGATGTTCGCCTTCTGGGCGGGTGTGGCATTGTGACACTTGGTGCTTCATCGGGTGCCATGGCGACGGCTTTGCGTCGCCATGTCTTCAGAACGAATTGGTCCTGAGAAGTGACTTGGCAGGGACGTTCGCATGCCCACCCTGCTTCGCGATGTGGGCATGGCCCCCACCCCCACCCGATCGTGTGGCCTCTGAAGAGAGTCGCTGGTCAGAACCTTGGCGTGAGTTCCGGACCTCTGCTTAGGAAGGTGTCGCAGGGGTGTAGTAGTTTTTGATTGTGAAGCTCGGGGAACTTGTCAGGCCACGCCAAACTGCTGTTCATCCCGAAGGGATGAGAGATCATAGCCGGTGGCCGAGCGCAGCGAGTCCACCGGCTATGATCCGCTTGCCAAACCATCCCGGAGGGATGGGAGAGAGGCAGATCGCCGGAGCGCTCTCGCATCCCTGCCGGGATGCCAGCCGCCATCGCCCCGCGTCCGGTGGTTTCGCGATCGCTCAACCACCGGCTAATCTCTCTGACCCCTCCGGGGTCGAACGACAGGCACTATGAATTTCCGTCGAAACCGAAATCCCTCCTACACCGTTTCGCGGTTTCGCTCGCAACCCATTTGGCTGGTTGCATCTAAGCCCATATACTCCCACGACTTCCCTCTCAAGGCACACGCTGCAACATGACCACTGCCGCACAGACTGTTGAACACGTCCTCGTCGTCCCAACCTCGCTCTTCCATGAGGTCGGGCACTTTCAGGGGTTTCAGCCGAACATTGAGCCGTACCTCAATACGCTGCTCGATCCGGCCTACACCAGCTACCGTCCCCGGAACGAGATGGAGCAGGACCCCAGCTTCAAGCAGCTGATTCCGTACTGCATCTTCATGCACAAGGGAGAAGTCTTCTCCTACCGCCGGGGGAAGGGGCAGGGCGAGGCCCGGTTGCACAGTAAGCGGTCGGTCGGAATCGGGGGGCACATCTCTTCGATCGATCAGCACGCTCCGAGCGTCTACCGGGAGGGGATGCGCCGCGAGATTGAGGAAGAGGTGTTTCTTGAGTCAAAGTTTCAGGAAAAGTGTATTGGCCTGATCAATGACGATCTGACCGAGGTGGGAAAGGTCCACTTGGGAATAGTTCACCTGTTTGAGATCGATGATCCCAAAGTTCGGGCGCGTGAAGAGTCGATACATGACGCAGGGTTCGCAAAGCCGTCAGAACTGATACTCCAACGAGATCAGTTCGAAACCTGGTCCCAAATCTGTCTCGACCACCTGTTTTCCTAACGGAAAGCGGCTCGAACAGACGGGAGTCGGCAGAAACAAGGCTGTTTCGTTGCTTCGGCAACCGTCGGCGGGGGGCAGTTCGGACCGCCGGACTCGACAAAGGAGTGTCAACATGCGTCGTGGTTTCACCCGTAATTTCTGGACCGGTGCCGCCACCGTTGCGCTGACCGGATGTGTCGCCACCTGGGCTATGGCTCAGGCGCCTGCCAAAGCTCCGGCTGCGAAAGCACCGGTCGCCAAGGCCCCTGCGGCTCAGGCGGCCGCACCAGCTGCCGCCAAGCCCGCCAATATCGTGACGGCCGAACAAGCCAAGCAGCCACTGCTGCCCGGCGGCATCAATGAAGAAGGCTTGGGTCAGGTGATTGCGGCCCTGGGTCTGAAGCCTGAGAAGCAGCTCCAGCGTTTCGACTTTGCCTTCAAGGCCGAGATGGAAGGCCAGGAATGGACGCTGTCGATGTCGGCCGTTCTGAGTCAGGACGAGCAGGCCCTGTGGCTGATGGCGTGGCTCGATGAGCTTCCCAAGTCTTCGGAAGCTGTGCCCCGCGCCGCTCTGCTGCGGCTGCTGGCTGAAAACGATACGCTCGGCGACGGCAAGATGTTCGCCTACATCCCCAACAACCGCCGGTTCGTGATGCAGCGTTCGGTTCCGAACGCCGACATGACCTCAGCAAAGTTCCGCGACCTGCTGCAGGATCTGGGCGCCAGCGTGGTCGAGACCTATGGCACCTGGTCCACAGCTTCCTGGAGCCAGACCGCTCCAGCCGCGGCCAACACCGCTGCTGCGGGACAGCCAACGACTCCGGGTCAGGCTGCTCCAGCCGCTGCTCAGGCCCCGCGAGCCACGGGCCGTCCGGTGAACACCGCGACCAACGATCCGAAGACAGCCACTCCGGTGCGGAAGCAATAAATCCGGGGGCGATCCTCCGCATCGGGATCGACCGTGACTGCTCAGTACTTGCCGAATGGCGAGTGGGGCGGTGACGGTCGATTATGTTTTTGGAGGTCTCGAAGAGCTCGCTGGTCCGAACGTTCCCGTTGGACCGCTTTTTCCGGTCTGCTGTCTTCTTGCACGGTGCAACCATCGGGCGAGTTTGATTCGCATCACGAGGTGCTGAGTTTCGAGGAGATTATTGGCAGGGAGCGTCAGGCATTCACTTTGCACAAGAGACACTCACAAGAATCTCCACGGAAGAGGTCAGAGTGTCGCAGCGAGTTCAAGCAGGTCGCATCTCCGGTGCCGATGGGCTGCGAGCCTTGGCGTGCCTGTGGGTCTTCTTCCATCACGCAGCCATCGAGATGGATCCCCCCAGCCTGATGTGGCATGACGCACTGCACACGCAGGGGATGCTCGGGGTTGCGGTCTTTTTTGTACTCAGTGGATTGCTGCTGACGCTCCCTTTCTCGTAGGCTCAGCAAGGTCAGCGGCCCTGGCCGTCCATGCGAAGTTACGCGACAGCGCGTCTGGGGCGCGTGGTTCCTGCCTACTTCGTCTGTTTGTTTCTCTGCTGGAAACTCAGCCCGTCCAGTCCGGACATGGGGCTGCGGATCGGATCGGCGGTCACGTTTACGAACTGGATGCACTGGAAGACCTACTTCCCGGCTCCGATCAATGCCGCTTTGTGGTCGATCGGAATTGAGGTCTGGTTCTATGCGATGCTGCCTGTCTGGGCGCTCGGCTTGCGAGCCTGCTCCAGTTGGCGTTCCAGTGCCTTCTATTGGGGCGTGACTCAATTGCTGATCGTGGGAACTCAGGTCCTGATTTTGAACCGCATCAGTCCCTGGAGCCTGGACTCGAATTCTCTGGATTCTTTGCAGCTGCATGCTCAACAGCTGGTTCCCTCGAAGAACCCGCTGGGGCTGTTCTCGCACTTCTTGTTTGGAAGTGCAGCTGCGGCGTGCCTGACGGCGCTCGCGGGGATGGGTGATCGCAGTGACGCGGATCGAAGCCGTTGGAATCGCTTCGATCTCCTGGGGCTGGCTTGCCTGGGGGCGCTGGCCATCGTGGTTCATCCGCCGCTGTTGCTGGGGGCGGAGTGGTCGAGCTGGGTGAATCGGGCTCAAATCTGGGCGATGCACTACCAATGGCCGCTGTTCCCGGCGCTGACTGCGGTGCTGCTGGTTGCGATGCATCATTCGAAGCTTCTCGGCAGGCTGTTCGACAACTGGCTGTTGTCCGGTATCTGCAAGCTGTCGTATGGGATTTATCTGTGGCACATGGTCGTGCTGAAGCTGTTCTGCAGCTACTGCCCCTGGTCGCTGGAGACGCTGACCCGGCAGATCGCTGCGTCCTTCGTCTCGCTGTCGATCACCGTCTTATTGGCGGGTGTTTCCTATCGACTGATTGAACTGCCCGTGATGGAACTGCTGAAACGGCGACCGAGAACGTCCGCACCTCGACCGCAACTGGCCAAGGCGTAAACAGAGGATGAGGGGCAGTGGGGAATGAGCACTGAAAGGCACTTGCCACTTTCCTCCTGCTGGCACCCCTCTCCTTGCGGGAGAGGGGTTGGGGGTGAGGGTTCTCGCCACTGGAGTCATGTTGCAGGGAATGCGGCTCGGCAGGAGCCTGGCCACCTCGCACTGGCAGTTTCACAAACCGGTCCCAGGAACTCCTCTCGCCATGATTTCGAGGATTCTGTAGAAGTGTGCAGCCTCTCTGAGTGGAGAGGGTCACCCTTCGATCAGGACACGGATGTCCGCCACCCTCGAATCGCCGTCCACGCCGATTCATGCCCTTGGACGCATGGTCATTGAGCCGATGCGTCTGGTGGGGGACATCACGTTGTTTGCCTGGCGAATGCTGGGCTGGCTGTTCTCGGGATGGCCACGTGGGAATGTGTTGTGGCCGATTCTGGATCAGATCGGGGTGCAGAGCCTGTCGGTGATTCTGATCACCGGGTCGTTTATCGGGATGGTGTTGACAGTCCAGGCCTACGACCAGTTTGCCCTAATGGGGATGGAGAATCAGCTCGGGACGGTGGTCAACGTCACGCTGGTCAAGGAGCTGGGGCCCGTGCTGGCGGCCCTGATGCTGGCGGGACGAGTCGGCAGTGCGATGGCTGCGGAACTGGGGACGATGCGCGTCACCGAGCAGATCGACGCGCTGACTGTGCTCGGCGCGAATCCCGTGGCTCATCTGGTCGTGCCGCGGTTTCTGGCCTGCGTGTTGCTGATTCCTGCACTGACTCTCTTTGCGGACGGGATCGGAGTGCTCTCGGGCTGGGCGTTCAGTACTCAAGTTCTCGGCATCGACAGCTACTACTACTGGCACTACTCACGGTCATTCGTGACCGGTTTTGATGTGCTGCAGGGGATCATCAAGAGCATCCTGTTCGGCGGGGCGATCGCCGTAATCGCCTGCCACCGCGGGTTCCACTCCGGAGCCGGAGCCGAGGGCGTGGGCAGGGCAGCCACTGAGGCGTTCGTCTTCTCGTTCGTGACGATCCTGGTGATCGACTTCCTGCTGGGGACCTTCCTGATGGAGGTCTACTTCCTCATCTTCCCAAGGTACTACTCAGTCGGATGATCGGTCATTGGTCACTAGTCCCTGGTCATTGGTGCTTAGCCACGACCAAGGACAAGGGACGAAGGACTAATGACCAGGGACTAATGACTAATGACGCCAATCGTCGAACTTCGCCGCGTCTCCCGGACCTTCGGTCCGCAGGCGGTGCTGCGCGATGTGACGCTGCCCGTCAATCGCGGGGAGACACTCGTCATCATCGGTGAGAGCGGGTGTGGGAAGAGCGTGACGCTCAAGCTGCTGATGCGGCTGATGGAGCCATCATCGGGCGAAGTGCTGTGGAATGGGCGGTCGATCGCTCCCCTGTCGGACCGCGAGCTGAGCCGCGAGCGGTTGCGGTTTGGGTACCTGTTTCAGATGGCAGCTCTGTTTGACTCGTTGACTGTCTACGAGAACGTCGCCTTCGGACTGCGGCAGAATCGCAACTTGCCCGAGGAGCATGTCCGGCAGATCGTTCGTGACCGGCTGCGGGATGTGGGTCTGAGCATGGACGTCGTCGAACACAAGAAGCCCGCCCAGCTGTCGGGTGGGATGAAGAAGCGTGTCGGGCTGGCCCGCGCGATGGCACTCGACCCGGAAGTCGTGCTGTACGACGAGCCGACGACGGGGCTCGATCCGATCATGAGCGACGTGATCAACGAGCTGATTCTGCACACTCGTGCCCGCGGCGATGTCACCAGCATCGTCGTGACGCACGACATGTTCACCGTCCGCAAGGTGGCGGACCGGGTCGTGATGTTCTATCCGCTCTCGCGGCTGGGACCGAACGACAACCAGATCATCTTCGAAGGCACCGCCGAGGCAGCCTATGAAAGCTCCGACCGTCGAGTCTCCCAGTTCGTCAAAGGCGAAGCGGGCGAACGTCTCATGGAGCTGGCTGCGGCGTAGTCATTGGTCGTTCGTCCCTGGTCCTTAGTCGTTCGTCACTGGTGAACCACCAAGAACGAAGAACCAAGAACTGTCCATTCTCTCACCTCTCACCCCTCGTCTTTTCGCCATGAACGAACGCACTCTTCAGCTCCGTGTCGGCCTGTTCGTGCTCGTCGCGACCGGGATCGCAGCTGTGCTGATCATCCAGTTCGGCGAGATCCAGAAATACTGGCGGAAGACCTATGCAATCGCCGTCCACTTTGACGAGGCCCAGGGGACACATCCCGGATGCCCCGTGCGGATGAACGGGGTCACGATCGGCGAAGTCAGCGACGTTGTGCTGGACGATGCCGAGCCGGGTGTGCTGGTGATTCTGAAGATCGACGAGAAGCGACGCATCCGCCGCGATGCTCGACCGGCACTGGTGAAATCACTCTTCGGGGATGCGGCGATCGAGTTCTCCGGCGGGCGCAGTGCGGAGTTCTTGCCTCCCAACAAACGCCTGCACGGAGCGGCTCCTTCGGACCCTCTCAAGACGGTTGAGAAGCTGGAAGCCAGCCTGACGGAGACGCTGGCGTCGTTTGAGAACACCAGCCGTGAGTGGCAGCGAGTAGGCAAGAACATCAACTCGCTGGTGGAGACTGAACGCGGCAATCTGAACGATGTGATCGAACGCTCAGCAGTCGCACTCGACACGCTGACAAAGACCATGGAGACGGCGTCGCATACGCTGTCGAGTGCGAACCGCATCCTCGATGACCCGGAGATGCAGAACAATCTGAAGCGCACTGTCGCCGCACTCCCCGAGATGGCCGAGGAGACCAAGCTGACGATTTCCGCAGCTCGGACCTCGATCCAGAAGATGAGCGAGAACCTCGACAAGCTCTCTGCCGCAACAGATCCGCTGGCTGCTCAGAGCCAGTCGCTGGTCACGCACCTTGATCGCAGCTTGGGGCAGCTCGAATCGTTGCTGACGGAACTGAATTCGGTGGCGAAGGTCGTCAACGACGGAGAGGGCTCGCTCAAGAAGTTCGCGGAAGATCCCCAGCTGTATAACAACCTCAATCGCTCGGCGACGTCGTTGTCACTGTTGCTGCAGAACCTGGAGCCGATTCTTGCCGATGTGCGAGTCTTCAGTGACAAGGTCGCGCGTCATCCGGAGTTGCTTGGGGTAGGAGGAGCCATCAGCGGCAGCTCGGGCATTAAGAATCCCGGGGACTCGATCGAACCGGCATCTTATGAAGAGAAGGCACCTGCTCGCCGCAAGCAGTAGTGTCGTAGTGCCAGAACGTCCGGTCCCGCAAGAATTACTCGTTTCCTGTCTCAAACCAAAGCCCCAAACCAATTCGTTCTTCGACGAAACGGCGTGCGATGCTGTGCGAGTCCGTATGATCTCCAAGCAGATCGAGATCATGACCCTGATCCGGCTGAATTTGCTCTCCAAAAACGCGAAAACAAGAAACTCCGAGCAAGGGTATCGCACGCTCCTCACATGCGGAGATGAAGCGAAGCGCCTCAGTCTCCGGCAATAGAAATACGCAGCCCCGAGCGAGACCAACATCGGAAAATTGTTTCTCGATATCGGTCAGATCCACGGATCAATCTCCTCACACCCCAAAGATCCGCTCGACATTTCCACGCAGGACACTCTTGCCCAGTTCCAATGCCCGGGCCTCGGACCAGTTGCGACCGATGACGAAGTCCTCGGCCAGAACCTTGGCGAGAATACGGCGGTACATGCGGAACTTGGGCAGGCCGAACTCCAGTTTGTACATGTCGCTGTAGTAGCCGATCTGCTTGGTCCGCGGCACAGCTTCCAGCCGGGACTTGGTGTCCAGCTCGATGTAGCTGGGGATGTTCGAGTACCACCAGCTGCCGTTGGTGATTACGTTCGGGAAGATCCAGGCGTAGCTGACGAGTTCCTGATTGCTGGTCTGGCCGAGGACGGAGATCGGGAACTTGACCTGCGGGAAGGCGTTGAACAGCTCTTTGTACTGGATCAGGGAGACCCGCTTGTCGAACAGGTCCTGCCCCTGGAAGACGCCGTTGGGATAGACCTTGCGATTGACGCCGATCATCAGATCGAACGGCAGCTTGTACTCGACGCAGAACTCCGCCAAGGTCCAGAAGACGAACTGCGAGACGAGTCGCCGCGAGTCGGCACAGTCCTGACCGCCCAATACCTTCGCCAGCGCCGCATCGAGCGCCGGTCCCGCGGGCACCGCAGCTGGACTGAAATCAGGCGGTAGCGAGATGGCACAGGCCCGCACGCCCTTCGATTGAAAGTGCGAGAACAGCTGGCCGATCCCGCTGCGGATCGAGGCGGCATTCGTCGGCGTGATGCCGGTGGCCTTGGCGAATCGTTCGCGGGTCGGAGCCTTGTCGAAGTGGAACACGAGATCATCGGTTCGCAGGCACGGGATATACCGCTTGGTATCGAACCCGGTCAGCGGGTCGTCGAAGTCGTTCGTTAAAAAGACCGCTTCGAGCTTGCTGATCTTCAGAACCTGATCTTCCCAGTCGGGCTGAGCCATCCGCTTCTCGGAGGTGTCGTACAGACGCTCCCAGTTCTGCATCGTCAGTTCATCGTAGTCGAACCCCAAAAACGTCTGGGCCAGGTCAATAAACCAGCTGAGCTGGACCGTGTTGTCGATCTCGGTCAGCTTCTCGATCAGCCGCCCGACCTTCTCCTTGGGCGAGATCCCTGGCTCTTCGATTCGCTCCTTGGGGAGCCCGGCCGAGTGCGCCAGCTCGGTGTAGTAATGGTAACCCAGAATGTCGGCCAGCGTCTTCGAAGCGGCTGCGTGAGGGTTGATGTGCGAATGCGGATCGATCAGGACGAGCTGTTCGAGTTCGTGAAAGAGGCGCTGGGCGAGATCGCGGGACATGGGAGTGGCTCGAAGGAAGACACGGAAACTGCCGCAGTTTCACGTGCCTCGGTCGACCTTGCAAGCGGTCGCGCGATGACGAGCAGGTTCTGGCCGAAGCCCAATCATTTCCCGCGCGTCTTGGCCCGCTGGACTCCCGACTTCTGCTGCAGCTGTTTCAGGTGTTTCTTCTGCATGTTCGGCAGCTTGGAGGCGGGCTGGCGGACCATCGGGCGACCTTGAGCCATTGGAGAACTCCGAGTGAGGGCAACGAAATGACGCCAGCGTGGAACTCCAATTCTACGTCAGCGAGCCCTCGGGAACTACGATTCGAGCGGCGACCGCTTCGATCAGTTCCAGGTACTCTCCGGTGGAATCCCAGTTGCGGGCTCGGACCTGAGTTTCCAGTTCCTTGGCGATCTCGCTGAGAACACCAAAGCCGACGGTTCCGCCAGCGCCCTTAAGCCAGTGGGCGAGCCCCGACAGCTCCTGGGCATCTTTGTTCGCCAAGGCCGACCGCATGGCCGCAATCTGGTGGTCGAGCTTGCCGACAAAGCGGACCACGATCTCGCGGAATTCGGGATCGTTCATCGGGAGTGTCGATACCAGCGGACGGATCTCTTCGGATACAGGTGGAGTCGGTGCCTTCGACTGCAGCACTGAGCTGAGCAGGCGATCGATCGGATGGTTGACCGGGGCCACAGCGGGCTTGGGAAGCTCCGCAGCTGGCACAGGAATTGGAGGAGCGACTGGCGTCACCAGAGGCTTGCTCAAGTCCCGCCCGATGATCGCGACCATCGTCTCCAGCAGGCGATCAATATCGACCGGCTTGGTCAGGTAACCGGTACATCCCGCAGCCAGACAGCGCTCTTCGTCGCCCTTCATCGCATGTCCGGTGAGCGCGATGATCGGCATCGCATGCCCGGCTTCGCGAATCTGCCCGGTCGCGGCATATCCATCCAGAACGGGCATCTGCATGTCCATCAGGATGACTTCATAGTTGGCTTTCGCGACTGCCTGTACTGCTTCCTGACCGTTGCTGGCTTCGTCGACCGTCAGGCCGGCGCGCCGCAGGACCAGACGGATCAGCTCCCGATTCGGCTCGCCGTCATCGACGACCAACACGCGAGCAGCCTTGAGTCGCAACTGGGACGGATCGGCGCCGCGGACCGCCAGATTCTTTCGGAGTTCCTGGTGAGCGGCCTGAGCGTCGAGCCAGCGGGCCTGTGGAGCGGCCAACAATGGGACTTGCACCGTGAAGGTTGTTCCCTGGCCGAACTCACTTTCGACGGTGATGTCGCCGCCCATGGCCTGGGCGAATTTGCGGCTGATGGTCAGCCCCAGGCCGGTGCCTCCGTACTTGCGAGTCGTGCTGCTGTCAGCCTGCACGAAGGCATTGAACAGCTTCTTCAGAACGGCGGGCTTCATGCCGATGCCGGTGTCGACGACATCGATCACGAGTGTGCTTTCGGTGCCTTGCTTCTCGACTCGCGAAACCACGCGCACGCCGCCGTGCTCGGTGAACTTGATGGCATTGCCGACCAGGTTGGTCAGGATCTGCCGCAGCCGAGTCGGATCGCTCAGAATCAGGTCGGGGATCTTTCCAGCGGACTCATAACCCAACGAGATCCCCTTTTCCTGGGCCTTCACGTTGAGGACTTCCACCACGTCGAACGCCAGCTTGTGAAAGGCGGTCTCTGTCGACTCCAGCTGCAGATGACCTGCTTCGACCTTGGAGAGGTCGAGGATGTCGTTGATCAATTCGAGCAGGTGCTTCCCGCTGGAGTGGATCGTGTCCAGATAGTGCGACTGAGCTTTGGGCGAGTCGGCCAGCCCGCGTCGCAAGACGTCCGCGAAGCCGAGGATGGCGTTCATCGGGGTGCGGATTTCGTGGCTCATGTTGGCCAGAAATTCGCTCTTGGCCCGGTTGGCGGATTCAGCGACTTCCTTGGCGGCATGCAGCTCCTTCTTGTTCTCTTCGAGGAGTGTCACATCGTCGAAGCTGGCCAGCACCCCGCGATAGGCTCCACCGTTACCCAGGACCGGCGAGCAGTTGACCATGAACGTGCGCACGACCCCTTCACTGTCCCGCATCTGCAGCATGACATTGGCTTGTGGTCGTTCCTGCTGGAGGGCGACCTGCCAGGGGGGGGACCATTCCGAATCGCTGCCAATGATCCAGGGCAGCTTTGTCGCGGACTGACCGACGAGAGACTCGGGGCTCTTGTTCATAAAACTGGCGAAGGAGCTGTTGGCTAGAGCGATGCGACCCTGGCGATTGATGACCAGCAGACCTTCCGCGAGGGAATCCAGCGCCTCGCGAACTCGCCCCGGAACTGCCTGGTTCGGGTCTAACCCCTGCATGACTCGTTTGAGCAGAATGGAGAACGAAGCGAAACAGATTGTCCCCAGAAACAGCAGGAGAGGGGCATAGGCGTTCCACAGTACCCCCTTCCATCCGGGCAGACGGACCGGCTTGAAGCGCAGCTCGACGACCCCAAATAGCTGCTCATCGCTGAGCGTGAGTGGCAGCTGGACGTGGCTGTCGGTTGAGCCCAGATTGGCCGCTGGCTCGGTCCAGAGCTGCGCGTGTTCGCCGATGGCAATCTGCAGCTGTCCGTCGCGACGGAACCCAGCCGACAGCAGATCGGGGTTCTTCGCGACGATCTGAGTCAGCATCTCCTGAAACCGCACGACGCTGGATTCCTCTCCTTGCCCGACGAGAGTCAGTGCCGAATATCCGAGCGACTGCGCCAAAGCCGATCGTCCGCGCAGCACTTCCTTCTCGAAGGACGGAGCAATATCGGCAATCATGGCCACGGTCATCGCCGACGTGACGATACAGGTCAGCGCCATGGCGAGCCGCGTGCGGATCGACAGGAATTTGAAGAGGTTCATGGGGACTCACAGTTCTCCGCAGGGGTGCGGTGAGGGAACGTGGACTCAGACTGCATCCGTTTCCGCCTGTCCGTGCTCGACCAGACTGCCGAGCGACTCGTCGTCGTCAGTCCCCTTGTCGAGCGAATCGAGGACGACAAGCGGGTCAATGATTCTCCAGGCGGGCATCTGTGCCAGCAGACTGGTGATCAGCATCCCGCCACGCAGCATCCAGACGACATATCCGACTGTCAGCGAAGCCCCAGCCAGGGCGGGGACTTCAAAGGCGAGTTCGCTTTGCATCTCGGCGTTCAGCGATGTCGCCATCTGCTCGAAGGCTGCGACGTTGGCCTGTGAACTGAACGCCATCCGCAGCTGAGTCAACTGCAGCGAGGCCATGGAGCTCGCAAGTTGCGTGGTGGCTGTGGGCGAAAGGCCAGTCTCCAGCGAGTTGAACACTGTCTGCGTGAGACCTCGATCACGCCGGGCGTCGCCATCCGACGAAGACTTGGTCGTTCTGCGACCCAGATCGCTCAGGTCCACTCCCTTGCGGACCAGCCCAAATCCCGCAGCCTCGTCATCACTCTGGCGAGAGGCCATCGGACCGACGACATCCGTGTTGTTGGTCTTCTGCGGGCCCCCCGCGACAGCACCGCTGCTGGACGGGCCCTGGGTAGCACTACTGGCTCCGGTGCCTTCAGTGGAGTTGGAGGTCGTTCCGCCGCTGGTGAACGAGCTGGTGCCTTCGCCGCCCGCTGTGATTGATTCCGAACGTGACGTCGACGGGCTGCTCTCACTCGTGGCCCGTCCGCCGGTTCCACTGCCGGCAACGATCTGAACGTCCAGGCTCATCGTGGCTGGGGCACTGGAGGCTGTTCCGTCCGAGACGGCGTAACTGAACTGGTCGGTTCGCGAGTAGCCCGCTTCCGGGCGATAGGAGAATGTCCCGTCCGGGTTCTGAGTCAGAGTGCCGTGCTCGGGCTGTGACAGCAAGGTGACCACGAGCCCCGAACCATCGACATCCGTGTCATTGCTGAGCAATGAGGACGGTGAAATGTGCAGGACATTTCCGGCCAGAACCGTGGCGGAATCACCGACCGCAACGGGAGCATCGTTCACGGCAGCGAGCTGTACATGCAATATGGTGCGAGCCGTCAGTCCCCCGCTGTCGGAAGCCTCGATCGTCAGATCGGCTGTGCCGTGGGCGTTCGGACGCCCCTGGATCACCAGCTGTCCAGCCCCGTTGATTGTGGCCGGCTGAAGCAGCCCGGGATTGGAAGTCGAGACAACTCGGAAGGTCAGACCCGATCGTTCCGGGTCCTGGAACCCTCGTGTCAGGTCGATGCTCAGCGCGGGTCCGTCCTCCTGTCCCTGGAGGGGAGCTAGCCCCAGCGGTGCTGGGGCTTCGTTCACGTTCTGCAGCTGGATCGTCACTGTGGCCGTGGCCAGAGCTCCATCCCGGTCCTGGACCTGTACGGTCAATGTGTGCGACGGCTGTGACTCAAAATCGAGAGTCGCTCCACTGGCGACGGTGACTTGTCCGGTCGCTGGATGAATGGTGAACAGACTGCTCGAAGAACCTCCGACAGTGGAATAGCTGAGCACCTCCAGAGGGTCCGCGTCGCTGGCCACGACTTGCCCCACGATCGATCCGGGCAGAGCATTCTCCGGCAGTGTGAACGTCTGGTTCACCATCGTCGGCGGGCTGTTGACATACCGGAAATCAAACAGCAGCGACTGACTGGCTGTGGTCACATTCCCGTCCGAGACCACGATGCTGCCGCTGGGAGCGGTGTGGCTGCCATCATGCTTGAACCCGATCTCACCCGCCGCAATCTGAACGTTCGTGAACGAAGTGACCGTTACCCCGGTGGCGATTCGCACGAATCGGCCACTTGTCGCGTTGGACACCGTAAAGGTCAAAACACCCGAGTCCGTGTCGCCAGCGTCGATCGAGGCCGATGTCAGCGTCGTCGTTCCGCCACGCCCGATCATGATCTGCCCGAGACTCAACACCGGAGCGTCATTGACCGGGCTGATCGTCAGATTGAACTGCCCGGAGATCGCTGTCGTCCCATCGCTGACCGAGAACTGGAAGCGGTCAGTCCCCGCTTCTCCGCCCAGGTGGACATACCGCACCTGGCCTCCATTCAGATCCGCTTGAGTGAACGAACTGATCGCCACGCCGGGCGTGCCGACTCGCTCCAATCGGCCGTCCACCGGGGCGGCAGTGATGCTGTAGATCAGCTGCGACGCGGACTGCTCTTCATCGGTGGTCGAGAGCAAACTTGAGCCGATGACCAGGCTGCCGTTCTCCGCAACGGTCCCACCAGTGTTGACTGCCAGCACGGGAGGGTCGTTCACCGCGGTGAAGTTAATCGTCGCATTGACGGCAGATGTCGTGAGGGCCCCGTCGGTGACTCGGATCGAGACCGCAGGAGCGGACGGGCTGCCGTCATGAGTGAACTGAATTCGCCCGGCCGCGATGTCGACGTTCGTGAACGATGTGACGGGCATGCCCGTGGCTGTATTTACGAACTGAGCGTGCGTCACACCCGTGACCTGGAACGTAAGCGTCGAATGGTCGGAGTCAGTCGCCGCCAGATTCGCAGTGGTCAGCGTGATCGTCTGCCCCTCGCCGATCGTGAACGTCGCGGTCGTCAGCACGGGAGAGTCATTTATCGGGGCGATCGTGATGGCGAACGAGCCTGTCACCGTCGCGGCCCCATCGCTGAGGCTGAATGTGAACGAGTCGCCGGTGGTCTCGCTGCTGTCGTGGACATAGCGAATGGTGCCACTGTTGAGCTCGCTCTGCGTGAACGAGGTAATTGCCACTCCCGCATTCGACGTGCGTTCCAATCGGCCATGGCCCGTCGTCGTGCTGACCGTGTACACGAGTTGCGAGGGCGTATTGTCTGCATCCGAGAACGAAAGCTGCGGACCGCCGATGATCGCCTGGCTGCCTTCCTGGACGGCCAACCCGGTATTGTTCACCAGCACGGGAGAATCATTAACCGCCGTGACCGTAATGGCGAACGTGCCCGTCACCGGCTGGCTGCCATCAGTGACCGAGAAACTGAATGCGTCGGAAGTGGTCTGGCTACCGTCGTGAACGTAACGGATCGTCCCACTGTTGAGCTCGCTCTGCGTGAACGAGGTGATTGCCACGCCTGGATCGCCGGATCGCTCCAGGCGTCCATGCGAAGGGATCGTGGTGACGGTGTAGGTCAGCTGGCCTGCCGAATTGTCGCTGTCCAAAGTCGACAGCTGGGCACTGCCAATCGTAGCGACTCCCCTCTCGGCGACGGTGGCCCCCGCGTTGGTGCCGATCCCGGGAGGATCATTGACCGGAGTGAATGTGAAGGAAATCGTCGTCGGGGTGGTGGTCAACGAGCCATCGGAGACTGTGATCGTCCCGGAAGGGGGCGCATTGCTGCCATCATGGGTGAAGGTAATCACTCCCGCGGCGATCTGGGCGCGGGTGAACGATGTCACGGTCGTCCCGGTGGCCGTATTGCGGAACTGTCCGTGAGTGAGACCGCCCACACTGAATGTAAGCGTCGTCGAATCGGCGTCAGCTGCGTCGAAGTGCGATGTGGTCAGCGTGACCGTCTGGCCCTCTGTGACCGGCAGTGTGTTCACGGTGAGTGACGGGGAATCGTTGACCGGATTGACCGTGATCGCAAACGAACCGGTTGCGGTGGCAATCCCGTCGGAGACCGAGAAGGTGAACGAGTCGCTGGTGGTGTCGCTGCCATCATGAACAAAACGAACCGTTCCGGAGTTGATCTCGGACTGGGTAAAGCTGGTGATTGCCACTCCCGGTAGGGTGGTACTCTCCAGCCGTCCATGCGTGGGGGACGCGGTCACGGTGTACGTTAGCTGGGCCGCCGTATTGTCGGCATCCGTGGTGCTCAGCTTGGTGGCGGAAATGGTCGCCGTGGCTCCTTCGTTGAGGATCAGTCCCGTGTTGGTGGCGACGGTGGGGCTATCGTTCATGTTCGTGAACGTGACATTCATCGTACGCGGGCCAGCCGAACTCGTCCCATCAGACACTGTCAGACTGGCTGTGGGAGCCGCCTCGCCGCCGTTGTGGACGAAGCGAATGCGAGCGTTGTTGATGTCGTCCTGGGTGAATGTCGTGATCGCGGTGCCCGGAGCGGACGCCCGCTCGAAGCGACCATTGGTGACGCTGTTGACGGTGTAGACCAGCGTAGTGGCGGTGGCATCGGGATCGTTCGTCAGCAGATGCACAGTCGAGAGCGTCACCGTGCTGCCCTCGTTCAATGTGATCCTGTATGTATCAAACACCGGGGCATCGTTTACGGCAGTGATGGTGAACGACAGATTTCCAGTGACAATCGACTGGCCATCCGACACTCCTACAGTGACATAGTCAGTGAGACTTTCGGCTCCGCCGTGAACGTAGATGATCAGGTTGCTAGAGCCGGTTTCAAAACCTGTTTGCAGGGCTTTCAAGCGGGTCGCCGCCGGATGGTCGTTTTCTACAACCGTCTGAGCACGATGACCATGCAGGCGGCA
>JBIIOI010000044.1:0-44557 GCA_044337025.1 Planctomycetaceae bacterium | reverse complement strand
ATGTCGTACTTCCTCTGGTCCTCAATGCCGGATCGGGAACTGCTGCAGCTGGCCGACTCGGGCAAGCTGAGTGATCCCCAGGTGCGAGCAGCTCAGGTCGATCGCATGCTGGCCGACCCGAAGTCGGGGGCGTTCGTGAAGAACTTCGTGGGGCAGTGGCTGAACCTGCGCGATGTGGGGGCCAATCCCCCGGCGGCCGATCTTTATCCTCAATACGATCGCCATCTGGAGACCTCGATGGTCGGCGAGAGCGAGGCCTATTTCGCTGAGTTCCTGCGACATGACCTCGATGCCCGGCAGATGATCAAATCGGACTTCGTCACAGTCAACGAGCGTCTGGCCCGGTTTTATGGCATCCCGGGGGTGCAGGGCGATCAGTTCCGCAAGGTGGCTGTCCCCTCCGGAGTTCACCGCGGCGGCATCGTGACCCAGGCCTCGATCCTGACGATCACGTCGAACGGAACACGCACCTCACCCGTGAAACGCGGGACGTGGATCTTGAAGACACTGCTGAACACCGATCCCGGGCTCCCCGTGGCCAACGCGGGCGAGATTGCTCCCAAGGTTCCCGGCATCGACAAGGCCACTGTCCGGCAGCGACTGGAGATTCACCGAGAACTGCCGCAATGTGCCCGCTGCCATGCCAAGATCGACCCACTCGGGTTCGCGCTCGAGAACTTCAATGCCGCTGGCGACTGGCGCGATCGCGAAGGGTTCGGCTACAAGGGCCGGGTCGAGCGCGATGATCCACCGATCGATGCCTCCTCCAAGATGCCCGACGGAACCGCCATCGTCGGTGTCGACGGACTGCAGGCCGCCATGCTCAAGAAGGAAGACCTTTTTCTAAGCGCTCTCTCATCGAAGCTGTTGACCTATGCCTGCGGCCGAGAGATGGGACTGGCCGATCAGCCGACCGTCACAGCCGCTGTGGCTCAGATGAAGCAGCAGAAACACACCCTGCGTTCGCTCATTCAGTTCGTCGTGACGAGCCCCACGTTCTCCGCACGCTGACACGTACCAGCCACTCGTCCAGCGGAGTTCCCCACTGCCCTCTGCTCTTCGATGAAAACCGACAGACCTCGGTAGCCTCAGGTCGACAATTCCGCTAACCTTCGCAGCTTGCGGTCCTTTCCGGTTCCATTCCACACCTGACGTGCGGGGGTGGCTGGCCCAGCCGCTTCGAGACGTCGTCCTGTGATGTTCGAAGCGGCGATACGGATGATCCGTGTCATGCGGCCAGGCCCCGAGCGATCGCCAGGGAGGCGCTCAGTGTCGCTCGCCAAGTTGTTCGAGTCCAAATTCCGCGGAGACATCCGTTTCCGGGGTGCGGCTTACGTCCAGGCGGAGCGTGTGGCAGTCACACGCGTCCTCTCCGACGAACTCTACGCCATCGTCCGCGATGGGGTGGAATTCCATACCCAGCTCAGTCGCCAGAACGGCGAGCTGCGCATGTTTTGCAGCTGTGTGGGCGACGGGAACACCCGCGACCCGGCCTGCAAACATCTGTGGGCCACGCTGCTGGCGGTCGATCAAGGCCAGCTACTGACTGCCGGCGCGCGGCCGGGGCATATCCCGCCGTTCGTCCACGAGGTCGTGCCCTCGCTGCTGGATACTCCGTTCGATGACGAGGACGAAGAAGGGGGCGATGTTTACGTCCCCTCGACGACTCGATCGGCCGCCGTCTCATCTACGACCGCCGCCCCATCGACGAAGTCCCCCGTGCTGCGAACGGTGGCGCTGCGTGACTGGGAAGTCAAACTGCGCGAGCTGAAGACTCGCATGGTGCCAACCGCGACATCCGGCGAACCGGGCGAGTCGCGCGAACGCGAAATCTTCTACGAAGTCGACGTCGAAGAGAGCATGAAGTCCGAGATGCTGGTCATCCAGACTTCACAGCGGCAGATCCGTGCCAGTGGACAATGGGGCAAGCTCAAGCCACTGAAGGTGCGACCCGGGAAGCTCGAAGAGATCGAAGCCCAGGACGACCGCCAGATCCTGGCTTACTTGATCGGGGGAACCCCCGACCGCAGCGGCTGGTTCGCGCAGCAGGCCGAGTTCCAGTCGGCGCTGTTCCGATATCGGCTGCCGTTTGAGCTCTGCACGCTCTTGCTGCCACTGATGTGCAAGACCGAGCGGCTGCGGTTTCTCGGTGACGAAGAGAAGAAGACTCCGCATCTGACCTGGGACGAAGGGCACGCCTGGACACTGTGCATGGCCTTGCGCAGCGACAAGGTCGAGGATGCCGAGAAGTGGAGACTGGCCGGCGAGCTGCGCCGCGGCGAAGAAGTGCTGACGCTGAACGACGTCCGAGTCATCGTCCCCGGTGGTCTGGTGATTCACGGCAACGTCATTGGCCGGGTCGATGACTTTGGAGCCTTTGACTGGGTGCGGCTCCTGCGTTCCGAGCAGAACATTGCCGTCTCCACCAGCGAGCAGAAGGAACTGGTCGATCAGCTCCTGGATATGCCGACGTTGCCCCAGCTCGACCTGCCGCAGGAACTGCGGCTGGAAGAAGTGAAGGCCACTCCCCAGCCATCACTGACTCTCAAGTCGCCGCGCACGAAGGGCTGGCGGCATGAACGCCTGACCGGCGTGGTCGAGTTCGACTACGAAGGAGCGGTCGTCCCTGGAGCCAGTTCGCAGTGGGCGATCGTCCAGCGAGAGCGCGGACGCTGCATTCTTCGCGACCGCGATCGCGAGACCGGTTCGTGGGCCCAGCTCAAAGAAGCGGGGTTCCGCCGCCTGCTCGATCATCGGCAGACGATGCACGATGTGGAAATTCCGGTCGGTGACCTCGCGAACGCTGTTCGGAAGCTGATGCCGTTCGGCTGGTCCGTCAAAGCGGACGGCAAGCAGATTCGGCAGGGCACAGCTCTGCAGTTCCGCGTACGAACCGGAATCGACTGGTTCGAGCTGGGCGGCGACGCTGACTTCGATGGGATTAAAGCCTCGTTCCCCGAACTGCTGGCCGCTCTCAAGCGCGGTGACAACACGATCCGCCTCGACGACGGATCACTGGGAATTCTGCCGGAAGACTGGCTCCAGCAGTACGGCATGCTGGCCGGTTTGGGAGCCGTCGAAGAGGACCATCTGCGGTTCAGCGCGACACAGGTCGGCCTGCTCGACGCCTTGCTCGAAGATGAGGTGTCGGTCGAGGTCGACGCGAAGTTCCTCGAAATCCGCGACAAGCTGCGGAGCTTCGAAGGGGTCGCTCCCGGCGATGAGCCAAGTGGCTTCAAGGGCACGCTACGACCTTATCAGAAGGAAGGCCTCGGCTGGCTGCGGTTCCTGCAGGATTTCCACTTCGGAGGCTGCCTGGCCGACGACATGGGTCTGGGTAAGACGGTTCAGCTGCTGGCCCTGCTGTTGGAACGATCTCGTGTTCCGAACAGCCGTCCATCGCTGATCGTGGTTCCCAAGTCGCTGATGTTCAACTGGGTTCAGGAAATCCAGCGGTTCACTCCCGAGCTGACCTACGTCGAGTACACCGGCCTGCAGCGGGCGGAACTCCGCGACGAACTGGCCAAGACCAACATCGTGCTGACAACCTACGGAACGCTGCGGCGCGATGTGGTTCAGTTGCGGGATGTGCAGTTCGATTATGCGGTGCTGGACGAAGCGCAAACCATCAAGAACGCCATGTCGCAGGTCGCGAAGGCCTGCCGTCTGGTGAAGGCCGAGTACCGGCTGGCTCTGTCGGGTACGCCGATCGAGAACCATCTGGGCGATCTGTGGTCGATCTTCGAGTTCCTGAACCCCGGGATGCTGGGACGCAGTGCCGCGTTCCGGACCCATGCCCTGGACGGGAAAGACAACCAGTCCCGCCTGATGCTGGCCAAGGGGATTCGCCCGTTCGTTCTCCGCCGCACCAAACGGGAGGTCGCCGCCGATCTTCCGGATAAGTTCGAGGAAACGATTTTTTGCCAGATGGGAAAGCGGCAGCGGGCGCTCTACAGCGAACTCCGCGAGCATTACCGCGACTCGCTGCTGGGCCTGGTCAAGACGCAGGGGATGAACAAGTCCCGCATGCACGTGCTCGAGGCCCTGCTGCGTCTGCGGCAGGCCGCCTGCCACCCGGCCTTGCTCGATCGCGAGACGACCGAAGAGCCGTTCGCCAAGCTCGACATCCTCGTTCCGCAGATCGAGGAGCTGATCGAAGAGGGCCACAAGTCGCTGGTCTTTTCGCAGTTCACCAGCATGCTGTCGATCCTCAAGGAGCATCTGGACAAGAAGGGGATTCCCTACGTCTACCTCGACGGCAAGACCCGCAACCGCAAACAGGTCGTCGAGCAGTTCCAGAACGATCCCGACACCAAGGTGTTCCTCATCAGCTTGAAGGCCGGGGGCCTCGGTCTCAACCTCACAGCTGCCGAGTACGTGTTCCTGCTCGACCCCTGGTGGAACCCCGCTGTCGAAGCTCAGGCCATCGACCGGGCTCACCGTGTCGGTCAAACGCGGCAGGTGTTCGCCTATCGACTCATCTGTAAGGACACGGTCGAAGAGAAGATCCTTGAACTGCAGAAGCAGAAGCGCGAGCTGGCCGATGCCATCCTGCAGGCCGAAGACGGTTCGGTCCTGGAAAACCTGACCGCCGAGGATCTCGAGCATCTGCTGTCGTAAGGCAGCGGGGTGACTGGAACCGCTGGCCAGAGCAGTTCTCAATTCCGTGTGAGCGGCTCGTTAGCCGTCGGGCTTGCCCGACGTGCTTCGATTTCATAGAGACTGAGCCAAGAGTTACTGGCTGGATAGCTCACGGCCTGCCTGATACTGGCCCTGAGCCAGTTTCGCGTAGGTTCAGCAGTTCGTGCGGCAGTCGCAGATCGTCTGACTGGGCCGTGAATCGGGGTTGGAGTTCGCTGCCGTGCCGCAGAGCAGCGTTGCCAGGAGACAACAGATCGACAGAATCGTCATTCGCATCCAGAGAGCGCCTTGGGGTCGTACGGGTTGGTTCGATTGTACCGAACCACCGTCACGATCCGTCCAGTCCCTCTCTTCGAGTTCTTGTTTCCGATTCCCCAGCTTCGGTAATCTGCAGCGGGAATTCCCTCAACTCTGTCCAGGCCTTCACAAGGTGCTCACTCATGAAGACTCGTGCTCTGATGCTTGCCGCTGCCGCGCTGTTCGCGCTGTCCATTCCTTCGAACGCTTCGGCCTGTGAAGGCTGCGGGGGCGGGATCATCCGCACCGCGATCCCCACGATGGCCGAAATCCAGGCTGTGCCCCGGCTGCGGGAAGGCCGAGTCGTTCACTACCCCGTGCGCGTCGTGCGTTACGGCTTGAACATTCATCCGGGTACTCGTCTGGTCCGGGCTGCTCTGTTCCGCTAATCGCCGCAACGAGTAATTGCCGCAACGCGGCATGACGGTCAGCCGCTCGTTTCCAAGGGCACTTCTCCGCTGGGGCAGTGCCCTTTTATATTGAGCAGTCGTCGACTCACGTGGCTGGGATGAGCTGGCTTTCCTCGTCCTGTCGAGGAGGCACCGGATCGCCGGGGCGGACTCGTCCCAGAAACGCATCGGCTGATGCCAGGATCCAGGCTCGCAGCCCCAACGCCGCAGCTCCATACAAAAGTACGACCGCGCCCAAGCTCCAGAATCTCACCCAGCGCTCGTCATACGCCCCCGCCGCGGGATAGACCCGCTCCAGATACAACAGCCAGCTGCCCGGCGTCAGCAGCGGCAGCATTCTCAGCGGCGGCATCGAGTAGGTGACGTTCGTGCCGCTACTTCGATGGGCAATGGTCAGCGGGTACCCGACCAGATCCAGTGTGTAGTTGAAGATCGGCCCTGACATGACGACGGTCGTCAAGATGGCCAATAGCGTCATACTGGCCCGCATCTGCGATCGCGACTGCATGCCTATTCCCATCCCCAGCCAGCGAACCAGCAGCATGACGGAGAACAGACTCGCGTACTGCAGAATCAGGTAACGAATATCCCAGCCGAAACCGTGGAACCAATGCTGGAACAGGAAGATCGTCGAGAACGGGACCAGCAGCATCCAGAACAGCCGGACGACTCCGCTGAGTTTCCGCGAGACGATTTCGCGACCGGTCATCGGCGAGACCAGCAAGACATCCAGACTCTGCCGCGACCGCTCCGAAGAAATCACACTGGCCGAATGAATCGACGTCAGGATCAATGCCACCATCCACAGCATGTACAGCAGCACCGACATCGTTGTCTGTGTCCGCGTCGAGTCGAGGCGAACTGTCTGACTGACAAACAGGATCGGCAGTTCCAGAACCGTCAGGACTCGAAACAGGTACCGGAACGTCCCCAGCGAGCGTTTGGCCGTCTCGCGCCAGGTGATCGGGTCGTCATCCGGATACGGGTCACCGTCCTTCACCAGGATCACTCCGCCGGTGACGACGTTCATCCCGTTGAAGTACTCATCCAGCTTCTTAAACACCGACAGCAGGAAGTTCTTGGGAGGCACAAACGCCCGCTGATACAGAAAGCTGTTGGCGAACAGCAGGGCCACGGCGGTCAGAGGAGCCATGAAAGCGCCCGCCTGCCAGACCGAGGCCAGAATCGACTCGCCAGAGGTCATCGCGGCAAAACGATAGGAGTTCGCCGAAGGCAACGACGTCCGCACCAGGGGCCAGCTGGCCAGCAGACAGACATACGTCATGACGTACGCTTCGACCGTGGTACGGCAGTAAGTCGAACTCATGATCGAGACCGATCCGACGAAGATCGTCAGCATGACCAGAAAGGTCAGCGTGGCCACCAGCTGAGTCGTCTGCACGCCTCCAAAGCTGTAGGCGGTTGCCATCAGCGGAAACGACAGCATCACGAACGCCAGCATCGGGATGACACGGCTGAGCAGCTTCTGCAGGACAATGAGCGGCGATGGGATCGTGGTCAGCAGCAGCAGGGACAGGCTCTCGCGCTCTTTCTCTCCCGCAAAGGCCCCGGCACACAAGGCCGGCAACACCAGCAGAATCGCCGCCAGTTGCAGGTGGAAGACCTGATAGAACATCTCCTGCCCCTGCCCGAGCAGGTCCGAGTTCCCCTGGGCGCCCCTTCCATAAATGATGAACAAACCGACGCCGAACAGGACAGCTGTGTAGAGGAACCGAACGAGATAAGTCCGCTTGCGCGTCGCCTGCTCGGCCAGTTCCTTGGTCAGCAGCGGCATTCCCAGGTGTTGGCGTAGCGCGGCGAACATGCGGGTCTTCCGGAGTGAGATGACCTCAAGATAACCAAGTTACGCTCGTCAGCGGCCCGTTCGTTGGAACCATGTCTTGACTTCCATGGACCGCCCGTCTGTTTCTGGCCGATTGCTGTCGGCTTCGCCCTAGATGTCCAGGTCCTTCACTTCCAGCGCGTGCTTCTCGATGAACTCGCGCCGCGGCTCGACCTGCTCGCCCATCAGCACGCGGAAGATCTCTTCTGCGGTGGCGGCGTCTTCCAGTGTGACTCGCTTGAGAATCCGGGTCGCGGGGTCCATCGCGGTTTCGTACAGCTCGTTGGGGTTCATTTCGCCCAATCCTTTGAACCGGGTATAGATCAGACCGCGTTCCCCGATTGTGCGGATCGAGCTGACCAGCTCCCGCAGGCTCATCAGCTTGCGCGGTGTGACTTCGTGATCGAGCAGATACGGATAGACCGGCTCGCCGTTGACCGGCGGCGACACCAGCAGATCGTTCAGCGTCAGGCCAAAATCGGCCTGCAGCTTGCGGATCGTCTCGTTGATCGACCGCATTTCGTGCAGGTCCTGAATCTGCAGTGAGCTGGCTTTGACCTCTTGTCCTTCAGCGGCCTGAGCCAGCGGCTCATCGGCGATCTTGAGTTCGCCCCCGGCCTTCTTTTCGGCCTCAGCCAGGAACGCATCCATCTCGGGCTTGGTCGTGAACCAGTGCTGGTTGGCACCGAGGAACACCCGGTAACGCGGCAGGTAACCTTCGGGATTCACCTGCGAGACCGACAGCGATCGCAGCTCGATTCCGCGGCGTTCGAGAGTCTCCAGCTGGACTTCGAGAGTGTCCATCACATGGGAAAGTTTCTTCAGCTGGTCGCCCTCGATCGTTTTGGTCTCGGCGGCGGGCTGCTTGGAACCGAATCGGGCGGCGATCAGGTTCGCCCGCGGCTTGACGATCAGCTTGGTCCCTTCCAGCCCCAGGCCCAGCAGTTCGGCCATCATCTCTTCGTGCGTCTGCACGTAGCGCGGCGTCTGGTTGCGGCGGTTTTTGGGCAGGACGCGATAGAGCGGAGGCTGGGCCACATAGACGCAGCCCTGATTGACCAGCTCCCGCATGTGCCGAAACAGGAACGTCAGCAGCAGCGTGCGGATGTGCGAACCGTCGACGTCGGCGTCGGTCATCAGGATGATCTTGCCGTAGCGCCGCTTCTGGATGTCGATCTCTTCGGCCATCGGAGCGATCCCGATCGCCTTGAACAGCGCAGCCACTTCGGCATTGGCCAGCACCTTCACGAGCTGGGCCTTCTCAACGTTGATGATCTTTCCGCGCAGAGGCAGGATCGCCTGATTGGCGGAGTCGCGTCCTGTGTCCGCCGATCCACCCGCGGAGTCACCTTCCACCAGGTACAGCTCGGAGACTTTGAGATCGTGGTTACGGCAATCCCGCAGCTTTTCCGGGAGCCCGCCTCCCGAGACCTTGTTCTTGTCACGAGCCAGATCGCGGGCCCGCTTGGCCGCTTCCCGAGCTTCGGCAGCTCGCATTCCCTTCTGGGCGATCAGCCGAGCTGTGGCTGGGTTCTCTTCGAAGAACTTGGCCAGCCCGTCGCCAACGACTGAGTTCACGGCCCCTTCGACTTCCGACGTCGTCAGCTTGATCTTGGTCTGCGACTCGAACTGCGGGTTCGGAATGCGGCAGGTGATGATGGCGGCCAGACCTTCGCGGAAGTCGTCCCCCGTCGGGACGGCATCCTTGTAGATCCCTTCCTTCTTGCCGTAGTTGTTGATCGTCCGGGTCAGACCGGTCTTGAAGCCCGAGAGGTGGGTTCCGCCCATCGGGTTATAGATCCCGTTGGCGTACGACCGCACCGTTTCGGAGTACCCGTCATTCCACTGCAGGGCCACATCGACCTTCACATTGTCGACCTGCCCGGTCAGGCGGATCACGTCCGCAAACAACGGAGTCTCGGTCCGGTTGAGCCAGCGCACGAACTCGCGCAGTCCGTCTTCGTAAAAGAACGTATCGGACTGCCCGGAGCGTTCGTCCTTCAGGTAGACCCGAATGCCGGGATTCAGGAAGGCACAGTCCTGCAGCTTCTTGTGGATCGTGTCGTAGACGAACGTCGTCGTCGAGAAGATCGTCGAGTCGGGCTTGAACGTGATCTTGGTGCCCGTCTGCTCCGTGGCTCCCAGCTTCGAGAGCGGGGAGGTCATCCGCCCGGCCGTGAAGCCCATCGTCCAGACGTGCCCCTCGCGGCGGACCTCCGCTTCGAGCCACTCGCTGCAGGCGTTCGTGGCTGTGATCCCCACTCCGTGCAGACCGCCGGTCCCCTCGGCATAGGCTTCGCGGTCGAACTTTCCGCCCGCATGGATCTGGGTGAAGACGACTTCCAGGGCCGACTGCCCCTTGTCTTTCATGATCCCGACCGGGATGCCACGGCCATCGTCCACGACCGTCGCCGAGCCATCGGCGTTGATTGTCACCGAGAGAGTCTTGGCGTACCCGTTGACGTACTCGTCGAGCACGTTGTCGGTGACTTCAAACAGGATATGGTGCAGCCCGACGGTATCGGTAAACCCGATATACATGCTCGGCCGATGCCGAATCCCGTCGATCCCCTCCAGGTGGCGAATCTTGTCTGCGCCGTAATCGCCGTTGGCTTCTGGGGAATTGTCCGAGTTCTTCTTGTCGCTCACTGAGGCGCTCCAGCCAGTCTGCGGCGAGGTCAGACGCGACGTGGATGGCCGGAACCCTTCCGGACGCCGATCCACAGGCCTGCACCCCGCCCCATCGACTGTCCATTCGAGGGCGGAATCCGTTCTGCTCCCGAGCCATTCGAGGAATGCCTCGGGACACGCCAATTGTAGCAAAATTCGCTCGCGAAGTCCCAAGCCCAGAAGTGGCATTTCTGGAAGCGCGATCCCCGCCGCACCGTCTTCGGGAACTGCACGCAGCGCAACGTCAATCATCCGCACTCGCTCCCTGCAGGAGCGGTCAGCACTAGTGGCGACTTGTTCAGCGAATACGCCCCGCGTTGTGGGGGGACGCCTGAGACTGAGCTGAGTTATCGGGCCTTCTCGTCCGCCGTAAATCCGCAGGCCTTGTGCGAGCCGTCGCAGAATGGCTTGTTCTTCGATTGCGTACATCGGCACAAGGCGAACGTCTCTTTGCCTTGCAGGTCGTAGACGCTTCCCTCGTGATCGCACAGCTTGACCGGCCCCTGAATCAGGAAGGGGCCGTTCAATCGGGTGGTGACAGTCACTTCGCTCATGGGAGTTCTCCAACAGGGGCAGGTGCCAGATCGTAGGTCATTGGCGGCCCGGCGACCAGACCGGCCCGTACGTGGCAGAAATCAGTCCTCGCCGCCAAGACGCTACTGCTGCCCCAGAATCGTCTTGAGGATCGGCGTCATCGCATCCGCCTGACGCCAGAAACCCAGGTCGGTCGGGTGCGAGCTGTCGACAGTGCCTTCGTTGTCCTCGCCCAGCAGGTTCTCTCCCTCCAGGTAGTACAACCCCGTGACCCCGGCGGTCCGCTGGCGATCAAACGCCGCGCGGTACTCGCGGCGGCTGTCGTCGTTACGCTGGCGTTTCTCCTTATGGAAGATCGCATCGGAGTAGGTCCGGTCCTCGACCAGCAGCAGCGGGGTGTTCGGTTTCTTTTCCCGCATCCGCCGCACGAACGGCTCGGTCCGCTCTTTCACCTCCGCCGCTCCCATGTTGGGCAGGCAGTCGAGGACATACACAGCTGCGTCGATCTCACAGAGCAGGTCGGCCAGTTCCAGCTCCATGCGCCCGTTGCCCGAGAACCCGATGTTGACCACTTCTCGTTCGAGACGTCGACCCAGGATCGCCGGATGACACATTCCCGGACGCGAGGCACAGGCCCCATGCGTGATTGATGTACCGTAGAACACGACCGACTGAGCCTGCTCGGCCGGATAAGGCTCGGCTGCATACAAGTCAGCGTCCTTCGGCACCCCGATCTCCAGCTTCTGAGTCCCATTGTACAGCGGCAGGTAGAGCCGGAACTCGCGGGCCGGCTGATTCGGGACCGGGGCCAGGTCGTGAGCCAGCTGGGCTGTTGAGGACTGGGCTGTCGGTGATCCACATGCCAGCCACCGCCAGCGCCCGGTATCGTCGCGGGCATATAGATCGACACCGCTGACGCCTGTCGCGGGCATGTGCGGCATTTCGAGCTTGGCACTAGTCACGGTCCAGCGGGCGTGTATGTGGGTGGCATTCGTCCGAAACCTGACACACATCCCGGCAGAGTGCCGACTGAGATTCCAGACCGCTTCGCGAACGGTTGTTTTGGCCTTGGATGGGAGCCGGTCGAAGGGAGCCTCCACATCGGTCCACTCCCGCCCCTCGACGCCGACTTTCAGGGCGTCATACCAGCGGAGAGTGCCTTCTTCGAGGGCCTCGGACTTCGCGATCGGTTCGCCAGCGTGGAGCAGCGAAGCCAGGCTGAATAGCACCGCAAGAACGCCAACTCGCAACATGAGGGGTCTCCCAAAGCAACATGAATCGTGATCGGTACGATCCTCTCCGAGCGCTGCGGCGTCAATCGACTCAATCTCTCGGATGCAGGATCACGACGTCAATTCGACTCTTTCCCCGAAGCCACAATCCCCTCTGCCACGACTTTCAGAACGCTTTTCGAGTGCCCGCGTGTGAACGACATCAGCAGCAGGATCAGATTCCATGGGAGAATGATGAATGGCCAAACGATGTTTGCCGTCAGCAGGTTCACCAGCAGGTTCTTCCCGATCATCTTCCGGGTACACGACGGACAGCCGATCTGGGAAGTCGTCTGCCACATGTATGCGACAAACGCGAACAAGAGCGAAATGAACGTGTAGTTCTTCACGCTGTCCGACTCTTCATGACAGGCTGGGCAGAGGATCGTCGCTCCGGTCTGATGCAGTTCAGATTCCAGTGAGCCTTTTCCCAGCGACTGGCGATGGAAGTCGATCGCCGTTCGAGCCACGGTGTCGGCAGAAACCTCGAGCTTGGCAATCGAAATGCGTTTGGTCTGGTTCCCCTGCAAGGCGAGTTCCAGAGCCTCACCTTCGGGAGTCTGCACCTGACGTACGGACTGCACAGCGTCCCAGAAGTAGACGTCACCGCTCTGCAGATCGTGCAGCTGGCTGCCGGTCAACTCTAGGAGATGTGGCCCGTATTGTGCTGCGCGGGCCATGATCCCGACCACAATTGAGATCACACAGCCCACGACAACAACGCCGCCTCCAATCTGCATGGCCAGCGATTCCTGCTCGCTGCCGGCGACAACCAAAAACAGGGCGAAGAACAGGCCGAAGAACCCCAGGACCATGGCGAGACCACCGG
Organism: Planctomycetaceae bacterium; assembly: GCA_044337025.1. Taxonomy (GTDB): domain Bacteria; phylum Planctomycetota; class Planctomycetia; order Planctomycetales; family Planctomycetaceae; genus TH-plancto1. The sequence goes on along the minus strand of JBIIOI010000044.1, from coordinate 32,062 downwards.
CTCCGGGGTTCTCGAGTGCTTTCCGGTACTTCATGGCGATCCTTTTTGGGTGTCTCGATGAAAGTGACTTGATGGTCCCGGTCGCTACGCCTTCAGATCCGCCAGCACCGACCGGGCTCCCTGGCCGAGCATGACCGTGTCGACTCCCGCGACCAGCAGCGTGTACTCCTTCGCAATGTACGGCTTCACCGCAGCGGGAAAGACTCCGAAGATGCCCAGCTTCAGCCCGGCCTTCAGTGTCACGGCGGTCACATGATCGATTGCCTCGACCACTCGCGGATGGTCGATCTGCCCCATCAGCCCCATGCTGGCCGACAGGTCGTACGGCCCGACCAGGACTCCGTCGAGTCCCGGCACAGCCACGATCTCCTCGATCGCATTCACCGCAAGAATGTTTTCCGCCTGTACGATCACAGTCGATCGCTGATTGGCGTCAGCGACATACGGAGCGAACTCTAGTCCGTACCCCTGCGCCCGCGAGATCCCCACGCCGCGAGTCCCTGCCGGTGGGTAGCGCGAGAAGGAGACCACTTGAGCTGCCTGCGCCGCTGTGTTGACCTGCGGAACGATGATCCCCGCTGCTCCCAGATCGAGCGCCCGCTGGATCACCACGGAATCCGTCGTCGGCACCCGCACGAGGCACGGTACTCGCCGCCCGATCGTCTGCAGGATCAGTTGGAGTTCCCGGGCTTCGATCGGACCATGTTCCGCATCGACAAAGATCCAGTCGAAGCCGACATCCCCCAGGATCTCGGCGACCGCTCCATTCGGGAGGGTCAACATGGTCCCATACAGGCGGTCCCCGGACAGCAGCCGCTGGCGAAAGGCGATCGACATCAGAGTGGTCTCAAGCAGACAGGAAGCTTGCCCAGTGTGAGCATTGGGCGGCCGAATTTCCAATCCGGTGAGACAGACAAATGCAACCGGCGACAGGGAATGCGCTAGACTGCCAATCGATCTCGCGCAGGACCTGCGGCCCGGTCACCATGAAGAATCCAAGAATCGAGCTTTTCCCGTTGCGCCGCGGCGGGTTTGCTCTATGATCCCTCACGGACAGAGCCCGAACCGCTGACGGCTCTGGATCGCACGGATTCTCGCGATGACAGAAACGACACCGAACTCCACAGCTGCACAGCCTCCTGCCACTGGCCGGGGCGCCCGTTTCGCCCGCTGGGGCACATGGGCTGTGTTTGGAACGCTGGCTGCCTTTCTGATCAGCCAGCCGTTTCTGTGGAGCTGGGACTCGCTGTTCGGGCCCTCGATCCCGGCACTCGTCACACAGTCGATGGCGATCGTTTCGGTCCCGCTGCTGATGCTGTGGATTCTGGCGTTCTCACAGTGGTCCTGGACCGGCAAGCTGCTCGGCCTGCTGCCGTTTTTGCTGCTGATCGGCGGGCTGTTCACTTCGATCCGCGGCTTTGACCCCTCGGGAGACGTGTGGCTCGACCCGATCTGGGTCTGGGAGCCGACTCAGGCCCAGCGGATCGCGGAGCATAAGGCTCAGACGGGCGAGTCGGGGACCGCTGCCGCCGTCGTGGCTGTCGATCCGATCACTCCGGAAGACAGTCCCGCCTACCGAGGGGCCAATCGCGACGGGATCGTGATCGGCCCTGAACTGCGTTCCGACTGGCCCACGCCCCCGAAGGCACTCTGGCAGCGTCCGGTCGGCGGCGGGTACGCCTCCATGGCTGTGGTGGGGAATCGCCTCGTGACGATTGAGCAGCGGGACGATGACGAAGTGGTCGTCTGCTACGAGGCCTCGACCGGGCACGAATTGTGGCTGCACAGCTATCGCGCCAAGTTCGTCGAAGCGATGGGTGGCCCCGGGCCACGTTCGACGCCAACGATCGAGGGAGACCTGGTCTTCGCCCAAGGGGCCGAAGGCGAACTCGTCTGCCTGGAACTGGGGACGGGGCAGGTGCGCTGGTCCAAGAACCTGCTGAAGCTGTTCGATCTGCCGAATACACAATGGGGCATCACAAGTTCTCCGCTGGTCGTCGATCAGAAGGTGATCGCCAATGCGGGTGGCCGCCGTGGCGACGGTCTGGTGGCCTTCGAGATCGCGACGGGTGAACTGGTCTGGAAAGGGGCCGGGCTCTCGCTGTCAAAAACGGACGCCGCTGCCGCGCCGGCCCCCGCGACGCCCGCAACCGATGACAGCGGTCATGCTCAGGTCGCCGAGTCGGAACAGAATCGCCCTGGGTATAGCTCGCCGATGCTGGCGACATTCCTGGGAGTCCGTCAGATCATCAACTTCGACGGGACCGCTGTGCGTGGCATCGATCCCGATACTGGCAAGGTCCTGTGGTTCCATCCCTATGAGAATGGTCCGGCGGTCAATGTGGCGCAGCCGATTCTCTTCGAGGATGGCCGCGTGTTCCTCTCGGCCAGCTACGGCGTTGGCAGCACGATGATCCGGGTCGAGCGCGAGGGAGACTCCTGGAAAATCGAAACGCTGTGGGACAACAAGAACCTCCGCTGCAAGTTCACCAGCCCGATCCTCTGCGATGGGTACATCTATGGCCTCGATGAAGGGATCCTCGTCTGTATTGATCCCCAGACCGGCGAGCGGCGCTGGAAGCGGGGACGCTACTACCACGGACAGCTGATGCTGACGAATGGACTGCTCGTGATCCTGACCGAAGATGGACGCTGCGTCTTTGTTAAACCGAGCCCCGAAGAGCACTTGGAGATCGGGCAGTTTCAGGCCCTGTCCGACGATCACAAGACCTGGAACCCGCCGGCCCTGGTGCGAGGCAAGCTGTACGCCCGCAACCATCACGACATGGCCTGTTACGACTTGACCAAGTAATCACTCCGACCCGCTTCGCCCTGACCAGCAGCCCGCGCTATGCCATCGATCCTGTCGCTTCTCGACGAACTTGAGCAGCAGATTCCCCTCGGTCTGGCCGAGTCATGGGACAATGTCGGTCTACTGTGGGGCGATGCTGATGTGGAGGCCACCGGCGTCATGACCTGCCTGACGCTCACCGACGATGTGGCTCGCGAGGCGATTCGCGAGGGGGCCAATCTGATCATCTCGCACCACCCGATCCTATTCAAAGCGGTCAAGCGGATCACAGCTGCGACGGATGAGGGGCGGATGCTGCTCGACCTGGCTCGGTATCAGGTCTGCGTCTACTCGCCGCACTCGGCCTTCGACAGTGCGGGAGAGGGGATCAATCAGCGGATCGCAGCGGCACTCGGGATCGCGACAACTCAGCCGCTGCGGCCACAGCCCGGGTCCTCCGAAGGGGCCGGACGCTGGGGAGAGTTGTCGACACCGCAGTCGCTGCGTGCGCTGCTGGAACGCCTGCAAACGATCTGCCCGGGTGAGCGGTTTCAATACGTAGGTGACCTGGATCGCGAGTGCCGAAGCGTTGGTATCGCCTGCGGTTCGGCGGGCGAGTTCCTGGCGGACGCCTCCGCGCGGGGCTGCGATCTATTCGTAACGGGCGAGACGCGTTTTCACACCTGCCTCGAGGCACGGGCTCTGGAAGTGGCGATGGTGCAGGTCGGCCACTTCGCGAGCGAACGCCCCTCGGTCGAATCGCTGGCTGCGGAGCTGGCAGTGAAGTGGTCGCCGCTCCCCGTGTGGGCCAGCCGCGTCGAGACAGACCCGATTCGTTTTTTCCCAGGGTAATGCTGCGTCCGCTACTCGGCCTCGACATAGTCCCGGCCGCGAATCTGACGGAACTGCGGGCTGCGGACGATCAGGTTGATCGCAATGCCGACTCGGTAGTCATTCGCGGCCAGCTGCTTCTGCATCTCCAGCAGCAACGGTTCGTCCGACAGCTGAACCGCGCGGCCCAGTGAGTAACCCAGCAGCCGCTTACAGAACTGACGCACGAACGAATCCCGCCGGGTCTGCCCGAGATACGTTTTCAGATCGTCCAGTCCCTCGATGGCAGTTCCATCGAACAGCGTCGTCTTCGTATTGATCGGCAGTCCAGCGGCGTCCTGAGTCCGGAACCGCCCGATAGCGTCGAACCCTTCCAGAGCAAACCCGAACGGGTCAACCCGCAGGTGGCACTTCGCGCAGGACGGCTCACTGCTGTGCAGCTGGGTCATCTGGCGTTCGGTCAGCCCCTCTGTCACGGTCTCGGCGAGAGGCGGAACGTTCTTGGGCGGCTTGGGTAGCTTCTCGCCCAGGACCACTTCGCTGAGCCAGGTTCCCCGCAGGATCGGGCTCGTACGCGAGGCTCCCGACTGCTTCGAAAGCGTAGTCGCCAGCGTCAGCACGCTGCCGCGCGAGTGCTGGCGAACCCCCTCGACGCGCCGGAAGTGCGGCCCATCAACCCCGGGGATTCCGTAGTGCTTGGCCAGCTCTTCATTGAGGAACGTGGCATCACCGTCCACCAGCGACAGCAGCGAGCGGTCGTTCTGGAACAGATCGAGCAGCAGCAGGATCGACTCTTCATACATCGCGGCCCGCAGCGGGTTGAACGTCGGGAAATGCCGCTCGCTCTTCTCGTTCAGGTTCTCGAAGTCGTGAATATGCAGCCAGTGACAGCCAAACTCCGTCGCGATCCGCCGTGCTCGCGGGTCTTTCAGCATCCGCTGGGCCTGAGCTGACGCAGTATCGGGGTCTCGCAGCTTTCCGGAGGCGGCCAGATCGAGCAGCTCCTGATCGGGAGCTGACGACCAGAGGAAGTAGCTCAGCCGGTTAGCCAGCTCATAATCAGTGACCGGGCTGGCCTGGGTTCCGGCTGCGGGGGTCTCGATATGGTACAGGTACTCCGGGGCGATCAGCACGCGGGCCAGCGTCAGCCGCAGGGCCTCTTCATGTCCGAGTTCCTCCGACCGCAGCTGGGCATAGAGTGACCGCAGCTCGGACTCTTCGGAGCCCCGAAGCGGTCGCCGCCACGCCTGGCCCGCGAAGACGATCACCGCATTCAGCTGAGCCGGTTCGCTGTCGATCATCCGCTGTTTATAGGCTGCTGCCTTATCCTTGACCGGCTGACGTAGCGGCTCGAACGAAGGCAGCAGATCGGCCCGGTCCTGGGTCGCAAACTGATAAAGCTGGGTGAACGCCGTGACCATTTCGAGCGGCTCCTGGGCCACATAGAAATGCTCGTCCCACATCTTGTCGAGCTGGGCCGCCTGCTCATCAGTCAGCATCAGCCGCTTGAGCTGATCGTCCTCGCGGTAGTAAATCAGCAGGGTCACGACCTCGTCGACCGGGACGATCTGGGTGTAGCAGAGTGTCGGCGGGAAGAGGCTGCGGAACTCGTCAAAGGCCGCCTCAATCGATTGACGAGTGGCTGTGCCTTCGTGGGCAATGATCGGAGTGGCTGGGATCGCTCCTGCGGGGCCTTGCTGAACAGCGAGTCGCACAGAGCCTTCGCGTCCGATCTCAGGGTGCAGATAACCAGTCACGGCAAACTCGGCCCCCGCGACCAACTCGGCCGGGACGCGGAATTCGAGAGTCTTTGGGGCTGCGATGCAGACACTGGCCGGTTCGGTCGCGCGGCCATCGGGGCACTTGCCAAACTGTTCCGCCGGCAGGCCCCACTTCGAGTCCGCTCCGCCGGAGTCACCGGTTGACTGGCTGGCTACCGCACTGAAGATGGCGGTCATGAACGGTCCCGAGATTGACCGGAGCTGTTGAGCCAGCGCGGCGTCCGGAGAGTCTTTCGGGAATGAAGCTGGATCAGCGAGCAAGTCCTTCTGCACCTGTTCGGCGAGCTGGGTCTTCTCAGCCGGATCGCTACTGGCCTGCCACTTCGCGAGGGACGACCCAGCGGGAATCACGTGACCCGCACCTCCGGAGGCTGGCTCCGAGAAGAAGTTCCAGACTTCCGGGTGACCCTGTGAATCCGCATGCGGATTGCCTGCGAGAATCCTCGGCGAGACATCCTTCCACAGGTTCCACTCGGTCGTCCCGTCGCTGAGTGTCAGATCGATCGAGGTCAGGTCACACGAGTGATTGTTCTCCTTGGGACTGATCACCAGGGCCACGACATCGCCGGGGCGGACCGCCACCGACTCGATCGGACCGAACGGGACCACCGTGGCCCCCTGGCTATTGCCCGCAGCCAGACGCTGTCGGGTACTGCCGCGGCGCAGCTCGACGGACCAGGCGACCCCGTTGCCGCACTCGGGGTGGGCATGCTGCACCAGACCGCTGATTTTCATCGCAGCTGCAACTGGACTCCGCCAACCGACAGCCACAGCGATGGTGGGAGCCGGATGAACGGCGACGCTGTGCGGCTTCATGTTGCCGGGGATGCGGACATGCTGATCCGAAGAGTTGGCCACCACGCTGAGGGCATCATCCCCGACCCAGCCCTTGATGAAGTCGTACGACTCAGCCTGCTCCATCTTGCGAGTGATCGGGGCACCGATCGAGGCCGGGCCGCCGGTTCCGATGCCGAGGTACTCGAGCCAGGCGGACAGCGAATCGGCATCGACACCGTGCTTCTTCGCGAGCGGTTCGACTTCGACTGCCCCGCTGGACTGGCTCGCTTCGGCAGCTGCGGCCAGGCACCGGGCCGCCTGAGCGAAGTGCCGCTGACGGCTCTTGGCCAGTTCGGCAGAAACACGACCGACATCCTTGAGCAACAGGTCCGGTCTCCCCGCCGCTGAGAACCGCGGGCGCTCCCACAGCACGATGTCGGAGCCATTTCCGTCGCCCGCATCATCGGCGAGAAGAGACAAAACAATCTCACCCGTCGCATCGGGCGGCAGCTTGACCTTGAACTCTTGTCGCGGGACCAGCGGAGAGACCGGGACCTGCCACGCTTTGATCTCCGGGTGCAGCCCGATCTGGCCGACTGAGTTGAACTTGAACAAGGCCTGCTGCCACGGCGTGATGAGGTTCACGAGTGCCGGCAAATCGTCCTGTGTGGCGGTCTTCCACTTCTCACGCAGCGGTTCCAGCAGCATGTTCGTGCCTTGCTCCCCTCTCCCCGCACCAAATGAAGGACGCGGAGAGGGGCTGGGGGTGAGGGTGCTCCAGACCATGTGCAAATACTTCGCACTCAACCCCCGTTCCTCCGCAACCTTCTCAATCGACTTCCCCCCGCTGGCCAGCGCCTCGCGCTCCGCAATCGTCGCCAGCAGATAACGCTCCACTGGCAGCCGCCCGCCGGTATTGGTGCTGAACTGAATCCCCTGCAGGTTCACCGCCGAGCCGCCGCCGTCTCCAGTGTACTGTGCATAGAGTGCCCGGATCTTGGCGAGGGATTCGTTCGTCCAGTCACGCCGCGTGTTATACGGCGAGAACCGCACTCCATCCGGCAGCAACACTGCATGCGAAGCGATCTGTTTGCCAGCATCGAGGTATTTGGTGAGCAGAGCCGGGGACATGACCAGCGAGTTGCCGACATTCGTAAACCCCTCGCCCGAGGCACTGTCGACCGGGAACTCCTTGGCCGGATCGAGGGTCGGGACGCCGGTCAGATCGCGAATCGTGTAGGTGTACTCGGCATTGCTGAGCCGCCGCAGCACCACCGGGCCAGGATCGCCCGCATGTGCAGCTGCTTCCTGCAGCAGCATCGTGTGAACCCACTCCTTGAACCGCGTCTTCTCTGCGGAGGAGAGCTGTTTCGCATCCGGCGGTGGCATCTGGTCGCTGGCCAGCATCTCGGCGACCTTGAGCCAGACCTTGGACTGCTTGCGGACCGAGTTCAAATCCGGAAACGCCGCAAAGTCGAGGTCCGCCTCCAGCGTGTCGCCCGAGTGGCACTCGTAACAGTAGGTCTTCAGCAGCGGCTGAATCTCGGCCTGATAAGCGGGGGCCAGATCCTGTGCAGACACGATCGAGGCGAGCAGCAGGCAGGCACTCACCACGGAGACACGGAGGCACGGAGACGCTCCCAAGGGGAACTGGGCGTGGTGAAGGATGTTCATCCTGTCTGTCTCCTGCGGGCGTGTCTGGACTCTCAACTGAGTCGCACGGAGTGTACTCCCCCAAGCACAAAAACATAAACCTTCGCTCATGCGATTTCTGGTGCCGCATGTTGATTGATTTTGCTGCTGAGCAAGATTTTTCGTTGATCCGCATCCTCTGGCTCTCGTTAATCTACTGAGGAGTCGAATGACTCAGACAGCCGATTTTCAAGACGAGTTTGTGGGGATTTGATTGGCACAACTGACGACTCGAGCTGGGAAAGATCGATGGAAGCAAGCCAATCGGCGTATTGGCTGCTCCATTCTGTGTGTCCTACCGTTTACAGGATTCGGCCTCTTTCTGCTTTTCGCTTTCGTCAGTGATTTTCAAGCTTTCAGACGCCACGATTCCTGGCCCACAATTGCTGCATACATGGTACTTCTCTTTGGATTTGGAGCAGTGGGAGGACTCGGACTCGTCAACCTGTTCCGGTTGCGATCGCAGACCCGTATCGCGGTTGTTCGATCCGAGCAGTTCCCGGATCAGCCCTGGATGTGGGAAGAAGTGGATTCTCCCAGTCAGTATTCACCGCACTGCAACTGGGTACGCCCGGTTGTCGGAAGTATGGTGGGATTGCTGCTCTGGGGTGTGACAATTCCACTGCTGTTCAATCCTGCCCTGCTGATGCGTGTTCCGCTCGCTGCAGGCATGGTACTGATTCTGTTTGTTGGAATCTCACAGACCTATCAGGCCATCCGTTCGATTCGCCGTCGTCTTCGCCAAGGCATTCCCCGGTTGACTGTCACTCCCTGGCCCCTGCGAGTCGGAAGTCGGGTTCGAATGGAGATCAGCAACGACCATGTCCCACCAGCTGGGACCGAGCTGTCGGCGTTGCTGGAGGTGCTGAAGCTGACCATGCCCGATGACGAACCTCGGCGAGTGGTCTCCGTGACAACTAAGGCCTCGGTACCGCAGAGCCGGGGGACATGGGTCTGTGAAATCGACTTGCCCCCTGGACTTCCACGTTCTTTAGGAATCCTGGATGACGAGTACGATTTCAAACAAGGCGTCTGGACATTGCACATCACGCAGCCCGGCGACAAATGGGGCTTTGATGCCAAGTACACGCTCCGCGTCTTCTGAGGATCGCCGCGACACAGGCGTGAAATGCCCGACCATCATGCAGTCTCGCCGTGCATTCCAGCAATCCGTTACAACCTGACCTCTCACGCAGGCTCGCGATCGCGACAGCGCATTTGCCGGTGATAAGCGAATCTGGCTGTCATCGGCCTTGGATGTCCATCGTCGAAATCCCGGCATGAAGTTTGCCATAGAAATTTTCCAGCGTCATGGTCCGGTACCAGCTGCTCAGCTTGGCCGACGCACCGATCCTTTCGTCGATTCCGGTACGTGCGCCCGGCGGAATCAATCTCACTCCTCTGGAGGTGTGCTGTGGTCTATCTTCGTCGCCGTGGATTTACGCTGATTGAACTACTGGTGGTGATTGCGATCATGGCTGTCCTGATCGCGCTGCTGCTTCCCGCTGTGCAACAAGCCCGTGAGGCGGCGCGGCGTTCCAGCTGTAAGAACAATCTCAAGCAGTTGGGGCTGGCTCTGCACAACTACCACGACACATACAATACGCTGCCCCCAAGTGGCATTGCGATGGGTGTGGGGGCCGTCGATTACTTTAAGGGGGGCGCGGCCACGCCCGCGATTGGCCGGCAGATGAATACGAGCGGACTCGTGATGCTGCTGCCGTACCTGGACCAGGCCCCCATGTACAATCAGTGGGACCATACAAGTGCGGCCAGCTGGTCGTACGTCTACGGGCTCTACAGCGCGAGTACCGTCCTGGGAGATCCGAACAAGAACGCTGCGATCTCGAAGACCGCCCTGGAGGTTCTGACCTGCCCGTCGGACACCGGAAAACCCTACTACACAGCGACGAATCAGTATTACAGCATCAGCTCGACCGAGGCGGGCGGATACCGTTCGAACTATGCGTTTAATGCCCATTACAACTGCTACTACAACAACCATTTCTGGAACGTCGCCAGTGTGCAGGAGCAGCGAGCCTTTGGAGAGGACCGGAAGACGAACTTCAAGGATTTCGGCGATGGTCTGTCGAACAGCGTACTGATGGCCGAGCAGGTCCGCGAGAAATACAACGGCTCCTTGGGAGGCTGGTCATACACCTGTCACGTCAATGGCGGGATCGACTTCTCTCGCGACTGGTACCGCATTAATCAGTGGGACTATTACGGGACGAACTACCTGTATGGTCGCCTCGGGCAGTGGATGACAGCGGGCAGTCTGCATGTGGGTGGCTGTCATGTGGTCCTGGGCGATGGTTCGGTCCGGTTCATCAGCGAGAACATCGCCGGGGCAACGCAGAATGCACTGGCCAAGATCGCCGACGGTCAGGTCCTCGGCGAGTTCTAGCGTGTAGCGATCATCATCTGCGGTCAGCAATCACCGGTTTCTCCGTTGGAAGACTGACCAGCACTTCACCTCAGAAAGGAGACTGTCATGCTGTCTATCAGATCGATCGCCAAGCCCCTGGTTCTGGTCGCCTTGGCGGGAACCGTCGGATGTGGAACCAGTGTTCCCGAGCCCGAGTGGGCGGCTCCGGTGGCCTGCGTGGGAACGGTGACCTTCAATGGAAAACCGCTCAGCGATGTGCAGGTCCGGTTCATCCCCGATGTGTCGACCGATGGTCGCGGTGCCTCGGCGCTCACGGATCAGACTGGCAAGTTCAAGCTCGCGTCACTGACCCCTAAAGGAGAACCGGCCGAGGGGGCCGTGCCGGGCAAGTACAAAGTCGTCTTCAGCCGAATGGTCCTGCCGGATGGCACTCCGTGGACTCCCAGCCCGGATAGCCAAGAAGGCCCTGCGACGCTCGGGGCACGCGAGGGACTGCCTCTCAAGTACTCCGATCCAGCTCGCAGCAAATTCATGGTCGATGTCGTCGCCGGTGGACCTGCGCAGACATTTGCTCTGAGCAAATGACTGTGGGCCTCTCGACTGCCGCTTCAGTTCCGTCCCCACAGCGCCTCAGCGATCCAGTCGAGGTCTTCCATCATCTCGCGCTGGGCCTCGCGTTTCACCGCAGCTCCTGCGTTATTCAGGGCGTTCACCACCAGCAGTCGCAGGACGCTCGCGAGCGGAGTACCGGTGCGCTGGGACAGGGCCCGTCCCACCAGACGGTGTTCGCGGTTGAGCAGGATCTCATGCCGCCCCGGTTCGGTCTGGTCGAAGTGATTGTCGATCAGGCGTTGAAATCCTGACGGCACGACGCCCGTCTTGCGCAGGTCTTCGAACGTCGCCTGCAGGTCATGCTGCTCGTTGAGGAAGGCCATCACTGGCTGGTCGTTGCGGAACGAGGCCACCATGACGCGGGCATCGGCCTGACCGAGGAACTCCTGCCACTCGGCAGAGGCATCTTCCATATCGCGGATCCCGAGGATCAGCTCCGCGAACCCGTGCGAGCCGGGGCTGGCAGTCCGCATGGCGATTCGCTTGCCGTGATCGGCTTCGTCGGCGAGCATCGCGCCGAGCAGAGATTCCTCGAAGCTGCGGATGGTGTGCACGCAGGGAGCCTCGCTCCCCGCGAACAGCGAACTCATCCAGCGTTCCTGCCGCCGGTCCATGTTGTACCAGACGACATGCTCCGCCTCGGTCTCAAACAGCGGGTCGGCCACGCACTTGGGCAACAGCTCATCAAACGTGAGTGGCCCCTGCGAGGTCTGAAACTTGTAGCAACCACGCAGCAGCGACCGCAGCCGCCCATCCTGCAAGGCCGCTCCGGCGAAGGTGTACCGGTGCCAGGCCAGAATCGACTGCATCGCAGCGGGGTCGCGGCGGGAGAGCTGTTCGAAGTGTTCGTAGAGCCGCTCTTCGAGGTGCAACCGGACCTGCTCGAAGGCGAAGTTGCGGACGAGGTCTTCGCGGCTGGCCGTGGGCTCGCAGTTGGGGACTTCCAGGACACCGCGCAGGAAGTGTGCCCAGGAAGGCAGCAGATCGCGCGTCTGCCGCGAGATCACCATGCGGCGGATCGTGGTCGTCACGACCGGGTCACCCGCGAATCCGGGGACTCGCTGCGGAGTGACATAGAGGGCCCCAACGGCTCCGACCTGCTGCTCACCACGAATCGGGATCACATCGAGCGGGGTCTCGTGGAAGTAGCCCTGCAGCTCGAGTTCGATCGCCTCGCGGTCGGGGGTCGGATCGAACCAGGCGACGTTGATCACGTTGACTCGGGCCGGGCCATCGTTGACGAAGACCGGCACAGGGAGAAAGTCGGCGTACTCCTTGACCGCTTCTTCCACCAGGCTGCCTTGAGCGACCCACGTGCGGTACTGCGGTTTGAGCAGCAGCGTGACGGTGGTCCCGGTCGCTTCGCGGTCGATCGACGCCAGATCAATGTCGGTCCCTTCGCCAGCCGCCCAGCGGACTCCGGACTCCAGATCGGCCCGGCGGCTCTCCACAACAATTCGATCGGCCAGCAGAAAGGCACTGAACAGCCCGATCCCGAACTGCCCGATTAGACCCTCGCCCGCCTCGCCATGATCGACATCGGACGACGAAGGGTGGTGCCCCTTGAGCAGCCCGGTCACTCCGATTCCCAATGTTCCCAGGTAACGTTCCGCTTCCTCGGGGCTCAGGCCGATCCCGTCGTCAGTAACCGTGAGCGTCCCGGCATCCGGGTCGAGGCGGATATCGATCCGGCCCTTGTAGTCCAGATCTCGCTGGCGGCGACGCATGATCGCATCGTGGGCGTTCTGGATCAGTTCCCGGATCGGAGCGTCGACTCGTGAGTAGAGCGACTTCCCCATGATCTGGATCACGCCAGCCACATCGACCTGAAACGGAATTCTGCGAGTCCAGTGAGCCATGTATCGGAAGTGGGAAGTGTGAAGGGGGAAGTTTGAAAGTCAGCGGACCAGCAACAAAACAGCACCGCGCCGAATCGGCGCGGTGCCCGTTTAACAAATGACCTTCGATCCGACTCAGCTGTTCACCCGCAGTTGACCGCGCGAGTAGGCTTCGGCCATCGCCTTCGGAATCTCAGCTTCGGCCAGCACGACCTTGGCCTGATTCTCCTGGGTCAATGCCCGCATCTCCTGCTCCATGGCGACGGCCTCGGCGCGGCGCTGCTCGGCGCGAGCCCGGGCGACGCGCACATCGGCTTCGGCCTGGTCGGCCTGCAGACGAGCCCCGACGTTGTCGCCGACATCGATGTCGGCGATGTCGATCGAGACGATTTCGTAGGCGGTCTGGGAGTCCAGGCTCTTGCGCAGCACGTTCTGTGCGATCAACGTCGGATTCGCCAGCACGTCTTTGTGGGACTCGCACGAGCCGATGGCCGAGACGATCCCCTCGCCCACGCGGGCGATGATCGTATCTTCGGTCGCTCCCCCGATGAGCTGACCGAGGTTTGTCCGCACAGTCACGCGGGCCTTGGCCTTGAGCTGGATTCCGTCCTTGGCGACACCATCCAGCGTCACCTTGCCGCGCTTCGGATCGGGAACGTCGATGACCTTGGGGTCAACGCTGGTCCGCACGGCGTCCAGCACATCACGACCAGCCAGGTCAATGGCCGAAGCAGTGTCCCAGTCGAGAGAAATTCTCGCGCGATGCGACGCGATCAGGGCTCGAACCACCTTGGTGACGTTACCGCCCGCCAGATAGTGGGCTCCCAGAGCCTGCGTCGAGATGTGGGCCAGACCGGCCTGCACCGCACTGATTTTGGCTTCCACGATCGTCTGCGGATTGACCTTTCGCAGGGACATGAAAATCAGGTTGAAGGGACTGATCCCGGCCCGCGTCACATACCCCCGCAGCCACAGATTGAAGTACCGGATGAACAGGAAGAACATGATCAGGCCGACGACCACCGCGAAGGCGACCACGACCCACATGATCGTCTTCACGATCATGCCCAACGGATCAGCATCCTGAGCCAGCAAGCTCGGCAGCAATGTACTCACTGAAATCATTGGAGACGCTCCTCATCGGTTCCGTGTCGTTTGCCGCCTGAAGGAAGGACCGTGGCAACAGCCCTCGTCCGACGGCACTGCGATTCTAGGGAGATTGCCTGATCGTTGCCAAGTTGCCGCAACCCCTGATTCTTCCGGGAACTGGGAAGTACGGTTGACATCGGGAAGTCGGCTGGAATCGTCCTCGGCTGTGACTTAAGATCGAGAAGATGATTCTTCCCGGCTCCGGATTGAGGATTGCGGCCCGATGCCCAAGGTCACGTTCGTCAACGAGAAACGCACCATCGAGGTTCCCGAGGGAGCCTGCCTGCGGACTGAAGCCCTGAACAATGGAATCCAGGTCCACGAGTGGCCTCATCAGGGAATCCTGAACTGCCACGGTTTCGGATCGTGCGCGACCTGCTCCGTCGAAATTGTCGACGGAGTCGAAAACGTCAGCCGGCAGGGATTTCGTGAGTGGCTGCGGTTTCTGACCGGTCCAATCACGTTCTTTATGCGGATTGGACGCGAAAAAAGCCTGCGTCTGGCCTGCCAGTGCCGGGTCAACGGAGACTGCAAAGTCCTGACCAACCCGCCGGTCAACTGGAGCGGTGAGAAGTTCTGGGAGTAGTCGCTCACAACCCACCCCGTCCCCTCGAATCGGAAAGATCGTCATGGCGAACACGAGGCAGAAATTGGCGGGCGGGGCAGTGATCGGAGTAGCTGCGCTGGCGTTCTATATGGGGACGCAGTGGAAAGGCTTCGGCCCCGGCGGAACCGGAACGGGATTCGGAACCACTGCGACCGAATCCGGACAAACCGAAGAAGTGCGTGAGCCAGAACTCGTGGGGGATGAGGCCGTTTTGGCCTCGACCGACGCAGCAGGTGGCACCGCAGCTCCGCAGATCTTGTCGGTGATCGTGAGCAAAGGCGACTACTGGGTATCCACGAGCGGCGATCTGACCACCACCACGGAAGCCGACCTGTCCGAGGTGGCCCACGCGGCTCTGACAGCCACCGGCGATCCTGATGGAATTCGCGTGCGTGTTCACTTCAAGAAAGACGCAACCGTCGGAGTGATGGAGGACCTGAAGAGAAAGCTCGACCAAGTTGGAATCCCCGCTCAGGCGGTTCAATTTATGGATGCCCCTCTGGATTGAGCGTCGCGAGTCGCAGAAACTCGATTTCCCTTCGTCATCGCTCTCCGGACAACCTATACTTCTCGGCTCACCTCACTTCCCGGACTCACGCAGCCAAGTCCGGGCGCGGCCATGACGGCCCTCGGAAAGTACGATGTCCGAACTTCGCAAAGATCCGATTGTCGGACGCTGGGTCATTATCGCCCCAGAGAGAGCTGATCGGCCCCAATCGCTGGAAGAGCCGGAACTCAACCCGCTGGCGAGCGATCCGTTCCTGGAGGGGCGTGAGGATATCACCACGCCCGAGATCTACGTGGTTCGAGACCCGGGGACACGTCCCAACGGGCCGGGCTGGAAGGTTCGCGTCATCGCCAACAAGTACCCGGCACTCGGGATTCAGGGAGACCTGGAAAACCGGGGCGAGGGAATGTACGACGTGATGTACGGCGTCGGAGCTCACGAAGTCATCATCGAGTGCCCGCACTCCGAGACCAACCTGTCGCATCTGCCGGTCGAGCAGATTCGCGAAGTGCTGATTGCCTATCAGGCCCGGCTGAACGATCTCAAACGCGATACCCGCCTGATCCATGCGTTGATCTTCAAGAACAAGGGAGCTCGCGCGGGAGCCTCCCTGCCACATGCTCACTCCCAGCTGATCGTCACTCCGATCGTTCCGATCACGATTCAGGAGGAGCTGGATGGGGCGATGGCCTACTTCAATTTCCGAGGCCGCAGCATCTTTCACGATATGCTGGTTCAGGAACGGAGCAGTGGCGCGCGAGTGATCGCCGAGACTTCGCAATTCCTGGTCTTTTGCCCGTTTGCCAGTCGCTTTCCCTTTGAAACCTGGATCGTTCCCAAGACCCAGCGCAGCCACTACGAGAAGGCCTCGCGGTCGGAGATCGATGAGCTGGGCGAAGTGCTCAAGAAGACCCTTCGCAAGCTGGAGATCGGCCTGGAAGACCCGGCCTACAACTACATCATTCACTCGGCCCCGTTCAATGCGGGCGAGCTGCCGCACTACCGCTGGCATATCGAGATTTTTCCCCGACTGGCCGGGGTTGCTGGTTTCGAGTGGGGCAGCGGGTTCTATATCAACCCTGTCCCGCCGGAAGAAGCAGCCGAGTTCCTGCGCGGCGTGCGTGACGAATAGGTAGTAGCATGGGTGTCCCGCCCATGTGCAGGCCCTCCGACCTCCCACAGTTTGGAAACCCACTGCCCACTGCCCACTGCCCACTGCCCCGCTAAGAAATACACATATGCCCCACTTGGGGCTGCTGCTGCGTCACGCAATGGATCGACCCCAAGCCCCAGACCAGTGCGGTGCAGTCGATCCCCACAACGCGGCGGGTCGGAAAGAACGACTGCAGGATTTCGATCGCAGCTGCGTCGTTCTTTGAGCGGTAGGTCGGGACCAGCACGACCGTGTTGGCGATCAGGAAGTTCGCATAACTGGCCGGGAGACGCATCCCCTCGGCGTACAGCGGATCAGGCATTGGCAGGTCGATGACTTTAAGCAGGTTGCCCGCCTGATCACGCATTCCGGTGAGGCGTTCGCGGTTCTCGCGCAGGGCCCGGTAGTTCACATCGTTCGGATTCGGCTCGACAATCGTCACAACGGTATCGGCGTTCACGAACCGGGTCAGGTCGTCGACATGCCCGTCAGTATCGTCCCCTTCGATCCCATCCCCCAGCCACAGGATGTTCGTCACGCCCAGATAGAACCGCAGCTTCTCCTCAATCTGCGGGCGCGTGAGATGCGGATTGCGATTCGGATTCAGCAGGACCGACTCAGTCGTCAGCAGCGTGCCGAGCCCATTCACATCGATCGAGCCCCCTTCCAGGATCATCCCCGGAGCGAACCGCTGCTCCTGAAACTCATCCGCGATCCGCGACGGAATCAGATTGTCGAGGTGATAGTCGTCGTACTCTTCGCCCCAGGCGTTGTAGTCCCAGTCGAGGACGGCGCGTTCGCGAAATGTTGAGAGTTGAGGGTCGAGAGATCGGGCAGTGGGCAGTGGGCAGTGGGCAGTGGAGGAGGAAGGTTGAGGGTTGAGGGTTGAGGGTTGAGGGAAAGATTCTGGCTCTCGCCTCTCGTCTCTCGTCTCTCGTCTCTCCTTCACGACATAAATCGGCCCGTGATCCCGCACCCACGCATCGTTCGTCGGGTTGTAGTGGAACCGCACCGCAGCCATGTTGACCTTCGCCGCCTCCAGCAGGTACTTGACCCCCTTGGCCATCACGGGGTTGCCGACGTTAATCCGCACCAGTTCCGACTCAGCCAGATGCTTGGCGATCTGCACAAAGACGGGCGGGACCTCTTCAAACGCGCCCGGCCAAGTATCACGACGATGCGGCCAAGACAGCCAGGTCGCCTCATGCGGCTCCCACTCAGCGGGCATACGGTAGGGGAAGTCACTAGTCATTCGTCCTTGGTCCTTGGTCACTAGTGCTGCGTTCAAGCTAAAAATGCCAGTTGAATCCATCAGCCGCAGGGCGCTAGCCCCCGGTTTTCGTGAAGAAACCGGACGCTAGCGCGTTGCGCCTGATCCCGGCTGATTCGCATGGACGCTGCATGGGTCATTCGTAGTTTCCTCGCAACCAAGGACGAAGGACCAATGACTCATTTTTGAACTACTTCATCTCATCAGACGGAGCAATCTGCACCAGCGAGGCACTGAGCATCTGCGTGATGATCTCTTCCTTCTTGTCGATGAAGAAGACGTTCTCCAACACGATCGGGCGCTGGTTGCCGCCCGCCTGGAGGATCATCCGCCCCGACTTCAGCAGCAGGTACTCGAAGATATCCTTGATCTCTTTGTTGATCTTGAGGGCGGTCGTCGGGTGCCGTTCCAGGTCGCTCATGAAGCCGTGGTGGTGCAGCAGTTCGTTGTGCCGCAGCTCCCAGTAGTCGAACTTGGAGTTGATCCAGACTGCGAAGTAGATCACCAGCATGCCGAGCGAATAGCAGAAGTAGAACATCGCGTTGGCTTCCGGCTGCAGCTTGGCCAGCAATCGCGAGACGAACGGCAGCAGATTCGGATAGTACTTCGAAAGCAGCAGTACCCCCAGCAGTGCCGCTGCGAGCAGGGCGGCGATGGTGACGCTGGTCGTTCTCGGGAAATCGAACGAGATCACCACCAGGTTCAAGAGCAGCACGACGATGAACACCGTCCCCATCATCACGGGACCGATGGGGCGTTGGACCTGTTCCGGTTTCACTGCGGAAGCAGCCCCTTCAGCGGGCGCCGCCGCAGCTGCGGCCACGGCGTTGGCGTGAGCCACATCGGCCTTTTCAATCGCCGCGTTCCCGGCAAACTGCATGTACAGGGCTGCGACGAGGGCGATCAGGACCGAAGGGTACAGGAAGACCACCTTCGGGTACGAAACCAGGATGACGCCCTTTTCTCGCTTTTTGTCGGGAGCGGGAGTCGCAGGAGGAACCGTGGACATGGAATTCTCGGTGAGGGTGGCTGGAACAGTCACACAGGCCGGAATGGACGGTCCAGACCGGTTCTCACAGCATAACGGAGAATCCCGCCCAAGGGATCACTGCCGAGTCAAATTTTCCGGTGCGACGTGTGACGCGGCCCGCGCGATTTCCAGCAGTCCGAGCAGGGTCTCCTCGTCGGCAGTCGTTTCCACAAGTTGACCGGGGAAACGCCTTTCGATTAGTTCCCTCAGAATCGGAACCGAGCGCGTCAGACCGCCGGACACGACCACACGCTGCCAGGCCCGCTCCGGCCACAGACGGTCGGCAAGTTGATCGTACGTCCGGGCCATCGATTCGAATGTCGCTCGAAACAGATTGCCCAGCGTCAGGTTCTCGGTCGTGATGCCGGTAATCTGGCCTTCGCGGCCAATCGGGCTGTCGAAGAACGCCGGATGACACCGCAGCCCGCCTGCTCCGTCCGACGCCAGGGCAGCTTCGCGCGAAATCACTTCCCAGGGGTTTGAGACCGTCACCCCCCGAGAGTTCGGCAAGGCCAGCAGCAGATCGACGAGCACATTCAGCGCTCGCCCGGCCGGGATGTGCGTCATCGTGTTCAGAAATGTCCCGTCCAGGAAGTATCGAGACTGGTACTCCCCCGGAAGAAACTCGCGCGTCACCCGGCTGACCTGTGACCCAGTCGAGACGTTGATCGACAGATCACCCACCTGCAGCCCGACTCCACGAAGGGCACACTGCTGGTCCCCCAGCGTCGGGTAAACGGCCAGCTCCCGCCCATCGATCGTCGCACTCGCGACCGGGGTCGTCGCACTCGCCATCTCGCCCCAGTCCAAGCGATCCAGCCCCAGAGCCTCGAAGGCCCGCATGTTCCAGCCCTGCAACTGCAGATCGACCAGACCGATCGCCTGCGTCCCCTCCATCCGCGGCAGCGTGCCGCTCAGCTGCGAGATCACAAAGTCGCCAATCGTCGCCGGTCGCCAGCCGGGCGAGAGTTCACCTGCCTGCTGCAACCAGTAGAGCAGGCTGGTCATCGAGCCCGGCTTGAGTTCGTTTCCCAAATGCGGCAAGAACGGACCGAGCCGAGCCTGTACCTGTTCGAGTGCCCCTGACAAAGTCCGCTGATCGCGCCACGACAGATATCGAGTGCGGGGAGCGCCAGCCTTGTCCACCAGCACCACACCGCCCATCTGCCCGCATAGGAACAGTGAGTTCGCCTGCGGAGCCTGCCGCAGCAGCTGCGAAATCACCGAGCGAGTCCGGGCCACGACCTCGGTCGGATCGACCTCGAACCAGCCCGGCGGGAGCCCCGACACCGGTTCGGGAAATGGCTCCCTGGTGATCGAGTGAACGGTTCCAGACTCCAGGTCCAGAACCGCTCCTTTGATGGTCGATGACCCGATATCGAGACCAAGGCACTGCATGGGATGAGCCCTTCTGGCCTACTCCTCGGGAGCATCCTTCGGCGGCGGCGGAGCCTTGCGTGGGTAACCCATCCACGACAACGGCTTTGCCAGTTTATCCGTGGTGGCTGTCTCCAGATTTTTCAGGATGTCCAGAACCGTCTTGTTCGTGGCCAGGTCGCGTTCGAGCTTTTTGACCGAGTCGTTCGCCACATGCGTCGCGCCGCTGCCGGGGCCGCCTTGCAGGAACTTCCCCTTCTGGTCGAAGACCGCCCAGAAGATCGTTCGCGGATGGGCGGAGGCTCCATCCCGTGCCTTCTCCGCAGCTCCGCCCTTCACCCTCTGACCGCTGACGGTATACAGATCCGGCCGCTCAAAGATCACAGCCAGGACGTTCCAGTCCTTGCCACCGAATAGACCAAACATGCGCGGGACCTTCTGGCGAGGGGAGTGAGAATCGATCAAGAAGCCACTTCTCGATCAACCCCGAGTCTGCCACATCGTACGGGTAAGCAGGGGCTCTGTCAGCCGACTGACGAATTGCACTCGACGGTCTCTCGCCTCCGGTACCGCAGCCCTGCATCGGGAAATCGCCCTTACCCGCCCGATCTGTCTGGTCAGAGTTCCTGCCGGGGGTGTAGATTCCGGCACCATCGTGCGGGCCGACCGGGCCTGACGAGCCACGGACTCCACCATGCCCCAGCCTGAGACACCATCACCCGCTCTCCGTGGTCTGGGCTACACCGACGGCGGGGCGGGCATGGCCAGCCAAGTGAAGGGGCTGCTGCGGGCGGCCGGGGCCAGTGTCGAGCTGGTTCAGGCTCCGCTGAAGGCCCCATGGAAGTGGCTCTGGCCGGGGATGATTCCGGCGCGGGAGTTCATCTTTGCTGACCCGGCCCTGGTGCGGCCCGACCCGCCTCCGCAGTTGGTCGTAACGAGCGGTCGGCAATCGATCATGGCCTCGCTGGTGCTGAAGAGACGATTGGGGGACCAGGTCTTCACTGTCCACACGCAAGACCCGCGGATTGATCCCCAGCGGTTCGATCTGGTCGCCTGTCCGGCGCACGATGGGCTGGTCGGCCCCAATGTGATCGGAACGTTCGGAGCAATTCACCATATCACTCGTGAATTGCTCGACGAACACGCTGCCAAGGGGCCGATCGGCGGACTGGAGACGCTCGGGCGCCCATTCGTACTGGTCCTGCTGGGGGGGCCGACTCGAAACTATCCGTACACTTCGGAAGCCCTCGTCAGCTTTCAGCAACGGCTCGAATCGGTAGCACAGAGTACCGGCTGTGCGCTGGCGATCCTGCCTTCGAGACGCACGCCGCCAGACTGGGTGACGAGTTTCACAGTGCGATTCGCCCGCGAGCACCTTGTCTGGAACGGGCAGGGAGAGAACCCGTACCTCTCTGGGCTGGCGCTAGCCTCACACTTTGTCGTCACGTGCGATTCGGTCAACATGATCTCCGAAGCTGCAGCCACAGGGCGACCGGTCTTCGTCGAGATGCTCCCTGAAGCCCGGACCTCGAAGCGGTTCCACCGGTTCTACAAGTCGTTTCAAGCCGCCGGAATTACACGCCCGTTTGCGGGTGAACTTGGTGAGTGGGCGTATGCCCCGCCGAATGCGACGCTGCAGATTGCGGAGGAGATCCGCAAGCGGATGGGGTGACGGCCCTGTTCGCATTTACGCAATGAATAGCGGTTGCTTGACCATGTGGAGAAAACACCTCAGCGCGTTGTGCTTTGACAACATCCATTGATGAAGGCTCACTCATGGGGCCATGCCCGGTTCGCATGTTTGAAGAGTCGAATATCGTGCTTGACACCGACAAGGAGTCTTAACATTCTCGTACGTTGGGGCGCGGCACGGGAGTTGCCTTGAAAATTGCAGGACCAGCGCTGGTCCGATCTCCTGCGAGTTCAAAATGCCTCCCACCAGTGACCTGCAACTGCTCTTGTCAGAAGCCCGTTCGGCTCGCCGCCTGAGCGTGCGATTGGCGCTGGAGTCGGTTGCCGAAACACATCCTCAAGACGAGGTCTGGATGTGGCTGGCCTGGCTGGCCGACACGCCTGCCGATAGTCATGACCTGCTGCAGAAAGTCCCGAAGACCGGTCCGCTGGCCGAAGTGGTGATGGCGGCTGAACTCTGGCTGGATTATCTGCGAGCGCCCGAAGAGGCTCTGGCACGGCTCTCGAATAAGCCCAAAATTCAGGCACATACTGCTCAGTAGTATTTGGCCACGTGTCCTCACTGTAAAGCCCAGCTGGCCGTCAAATCGAGCGCGCTGGGGAATAGCCGTAAATGCCCGGGATGCGGGACCGCATTCCAAGTGCCATTGTCACTACCGGTCTATCAGGAATCGCCTCAGCTGGGGCAGGTCGACATCTACATCCCGGCCAAGATCGCTCCACAGTGTGAACAGGCCGGCCCGTCCTCGCAGACGATTCTGATCGTGGACGACAGTTCCACCGTGCGCGCTGTGGCGTCGAAGTCGCTGCAGAAGTATGGCTATCACGTGATCACCGCCACGAGCGGCGAGGATGCACTGGAGCAGATTCAACTCAGCGTGCCGGGGCTGGTGCTGCTCGACATCAAGATGACCGGCATGGACGGTTACGAGGTCTGCAAGAAGATCCGCAGCAATTCCGAGACACGCGATCTGCCCGTGATCATGCTCTCGGGCAAAGATGCATTCTTCGACAAAGTGCGCGGCCGCCTGGCGGGCTGTAACGCCTACATCACCAAGCCGTGCAGTGCCAACGTGCTGCGCGATACCGCGTCTCAATACATCTCGGCTCCGGCCCTCGCCAGCACCGCGAACTGACACCGATCACACACCTCACATCACTGCACTCAACGTACAGACTACCCCGAGCGCCCCGGGGACTGAACGATTGGAGCGGGAGTCCCGTTTCCACCGAACTTCCCAGGGAGAGTCCTCATGGTTGGCAAAAACATTCTGGTCGTCGACGACAGTCCGACCGAACGCCAATTGACAATGAACGCGCTGAAGTCTCTGAACTGTCGAGTGACCTCGGCTGCCAGCGGCGAAGAAGCGCTCCAGCAGATTCAGGCCAAGCGACCGGATCTGATCATTCTCGACGTCGTCATGCCCGGCACGAATGGCTTTCAGCTGTGCCGGCAGATCAAGAACAACGCCGATACGAAAGAGATCAAGGTGATCCTGCTGACGAGCAAGAACCAGCAGGCCGACAAGTTCTGGGGGATGAAGCAGGGGGCCGACCTGTACGTCACGAAGCCGTTCGAAGATGAGCAGCTCGTGCAATCGGTGATGTCGCTCGCCTGATCCGACGGTCCTCAGGTACTTGTTCTCCGAAGAGAGTCCTTTCATGTCGAGCGTGTCGAGTCCACTCGATCCTCAGATCACCATCGAATCGGTCGTCGCGGAACTGGATCGACTGACTCCCCCCATGGCGGTTGAGTCGTCACCCTCCCCGGCGGTATCGAAGGCGGCGCGGATTCTGGTCTTCGAGTTGGGAGGGTCCGTCTATGGCTGTCCTCTGGAACATGCTGCCGAGGTCCAGCGATTGCCAGCGGTGACCCGCTTGCCGCACATGCCGGGCTGGTTGAGCGGAGTGGCCAATCTTCGCGGAGAGGTCGTCTCGATTGTCGATCTTCGAGCCTTCTTTGACCTGCCCGCAGCTGCGGCGGATCCCTATCGCCGACTGCTGATTCTGCGATCTCTCACCGAAGAGATGCGGGTGGGCGTCATCATCGACCGGCTCATCGGCCTGCGAAACCAAGGCGAGGTGCACTCGGCTCACGCGACCAACGCGAGAGGTTCCGCGGATGCCATCTCACCGTACCTGCAAGGGGTCTGCATCGTTCCGCCGTGGACCGTGGGACTGCTGGATGTCGAGAAGTGGCTGAGTTCCGCAGATCTGCGGCAATTCCGCTGAGTGATGAACATGCCCGGGACCGGACTCCCGGAGAGACGACTACGAATCAGGGAGGACTGAATCACCAGGCTCATCGAACTGTGTGATCGCCAGTCGCGGTCACACGCTCTTATCAGGGCAATCCCGATCATGAAACGTCTCTTGAACCGCATTTCCAATTCGAAGCTCGCCAACTGGGCCGCGAAAAGCATTCGCAACAAGCTGCTCCTGGCCATGATGGTCGCCGGGGTGCTGCCACTGATCGTCGTCGGAATCGCGATCAACCTGGCCTCCGCTCAATCCCTGAGGGCTCAATCGTTTGAACAGCTGAAGTCGGTTCAGGCGGCCAAGTCGCAGCGGTTGGCGGACTACTTCAACACCATTCAGGGACAGATCGCCGCCTTTGCCGAGGACCGGATGGTCATTGAGGCGATGAAGGACTTTCAAGGGGCGTTTCCGACAGTTGCGACCGAGAATGAGATCACACCTGTCGACATCGAACGGATGCGGACCGAACTGAAGACCTACTACTCCGGGGACTTTGCCCAGGAGTACGAGAAGCGGCACAACGGCCAGAAGCTCGACATTCTCCCCAATCTGGCCCAGCTCGATGCTCATTCGATTGTTCTGCAGCACGCGTTTATTCACTCGAACAAGTTTCCGTTGGGACAGAAGGACAAGCTGGTCCGACCGTCGACCAAGGACGACAAATCGCAGTACTCGACGCACCACGAAACTTACCACCCGGTGATCAGCAGCTTCCGGCAGCGCTTCGGCTACTACGACATTTTTCTGGTCGACGCTCAGTCAGGCGACATCGTCTACACAGTGTTCAAGGAGCTGGACTTCTCGACATCGCTGAAGGACGGTCCGTACTCGAAGACCAATATCGGTCGCTGCTATCAGATGGGGCGTGCGGCCCCGGCCGGGACAGCGGTGATGGTCGACTATGAAGAGTACGTTCCCTCGTACGATGATCCCGCCGGATTCGTGGCGGCTCCGATCTATGAAGGTTCGAAACTCCTGGGGGTCGCCATGTTCCAGATCCCGATCGATCGAGTGAACCAGGCCATGGCGTCGACGGAGGGACTCGGGGAAACCGGCGAGACCTATGTCGTGGGGATGTCGAAAGTCGGCGATACCGAGTTGCCACTCTTCCGCAACCAGTCGCGATTCATGGCAACCCTGCACAACGACCTGAAACTGGCTGCTCCGCTCACCTCCACGATCATCAATCCTCAGGTCGTCGTCGACACCGAGGCCACACGCTCAGCCCGCGCGGGGCAGACGGGGACCAAAGTCATCAATGATTATCGCGGTGTGCCGGTGCTCAGTTCCTGGACCCCGCTGACGATCTATCCGGGCCGCGATGGTCAGGATGCGATTACCTGGTCACTGCTCGCAGAAATCGACCTGGCGGAGATCAACATCCCGGTCCGGTGGATGAACTACTTCACCATCGCTGCAGTTCTGCTGGGAATTCTGCTGGTCGCCTTCGTGGCCACGCGGTTCGCGAACACCGCCCGCCGCCAGACCGGCAGTGTGGTGAACATGCTGCAGCGGATCAATCAAGGGGACTATACGACGCGGGCCGAGGTTGCCTCGAAAGATGAACTGGGTCAGATGGCCGAAGAACTCAACCGCGTGATGGATAAGACGCTGAAGCTCGTGCAGTCGGAGAACGAACGCGATCAGATGCAGAACTCGATCATGAAGCTGATGGAAGAGGTCAGCAACGTGGCTGACGGAGACCTGACCGTGGAAGCGGAAGTCACAGCCGACATGACCGGCGCGATCGCGGACTCGTTCAACTACATGATCGCCCAGCTCCGCAGCCTGGTGCAGAACGTCCAGCAGGCCACCGCCAAGGTGGCCAACTCGGCCGAGGAGATTCAGGCGACGACCGAAGACCTCTCCGAGGGCAGCGAGCAGCAGTCGGCCCGCCTGGTCTCGACGTCAACGGCCCTGACGCAGATGGTCTCCTCGATTCAGCAGGTCGCCTCGCACACCGCCGAGTCCGCCACCGTGGCTCATCAGGCCAAGGCGAATGCTCAGAACGGACGCGTGGCTGTGGAACGCACGATCGAAGGGATGTCCCGCATCCGCGATCAGGTGCAGGAATCGGCCAAGCGGTTCAAGCGTCTGGGCGAGAGCTCGCAGTCCGTCGGCGAGATCGTTCAGCTGATTGCGGACATCGCCGACCGCACCTCGATTCTGGCACTGAACGCCTCGATTCAAGCCGCCATGGCCGGGGACGCTGGCAAGGGATTCGCTGTCGTGGCTGAGGAAGTCGAACGTCTGGCCGAACGGTCGAACAAGGCGACCAACGAAATTGCGACGCTGATCAAGACGATCCAGGGAGAAACGGCCGAGGCGATCAGCGCGATGGAGCAGAGTACCCAGGAAGTGGTCTCCGGATCGAAGCTGGCCAAGGAAGCCGGTGATGCCCTGTCGGAGATCGAAGGGGTTTCGAACCGCCTGGCCGATCTGATTCAGGAGATGTCGGTCTCGTCCACCCAGCAGGTCCAGGGAGCCGAGACCCTGTCGCAGTCGATGGAAGAGATATCCCGGATCACGAACAACACCGCGACCGGTTCCAAGCAGGCCGCACTCTCGGTGCGGACTCTGGCGACGATGGCGACCGAACTGCGGTCCTCGGTCAGCATGTTCAAGATCTCGGACTCGAAGGCGTGAAGTGCCCTCTGGCTGAAGGCCGATGGCTGACAGCTTCCCTGCTCCCAATCCGAGGCCGCTATGGCGCGCAAGATTACCGACGAACTTCTGCTGGGCTTTGCGGAAGAAGTTCGCGAATACCTGCCCATCATCGAGCAGGCGGCCAAGTCGACAGACACCGTGCCCGCCGAGGTCTTTCAGACTGCCTATCGTTACTGCCACACGATCAAGGGTGCGTCCGCGATGTGCGGACTGACGACACTCTCCCATGTGGCAAACTTCCTGGAAGAGGTCTGTGAAGACCTGGGCTCGAAGTCGCTGAAGTCCAGTCGCAACATCATCCTGCTTCTCAAAGCGGGATACGACGCGATCGAGACTTGTATCAATGCTCTGCCGGGCCGACCCGCGGAGGAAGACGCTCTGCTCCGGCAGGTCCATCGACGTTATCGCCGGGCCCGTAAGCTCCCGGTGAAGGACGATGAGTTCGCCTTCGAGCAGCTGTTCGCTCAGGTCACTCCCGTCACTCCAGAATCCGCCGCCTCGCCGCGCACAATCTGGGCCGAAGAGATCAAGCTGGATGATCCTTCGTCGATCGATCCGGAATTTGCAGCCATCTTCGCGGAGGAAGCCGAAGACAACATTCAGTCGATCTATGTGCAGATGGTCGAACTGGAGAACAACCCTGCGCAAGCGGCGGCTCAGAAGGAACTCCGGCGTCTCGTCCACAATCTGAAGGGCGCCGCAGCCACGGTCGGCTATATGGCCCCGTCTCAGCTGGCCCATCGGCTTGAAGATTTGATGGACGCAGTCTGCGATGGCGGTCGCCCGATCACACGTGACGAGATGCAGCTGCTCTACAGCGGCGTCGACGTGCTGCAGGACTTGTCCCGGATGTCGTTCGACGCGGACGCCATGCGGTCCACGCTGGCTGACCTGTACAGTCGATTCGCGGCCCAGATGGCTCAGGGCGTGATCGGCCGTGACATGCCCGCAGAGCCGATCATCGCTCAGGAAGATGAAAGCGACGATGTATCGCTGATGCTCGCTCCAGCGGCAGAGCAAGGCCGTGTGGAGAGTGACTCCGCTGAGGAAGCTGTCCCCGAGACAGCCACCGCAGCCGTTGAGGCCACCCCTCGCGCACCGCGCGAAATCGAACTGCCGGAGTTCGTACTGCTCGACCGGTTGATCGCAGCCCGCACGGCAGCCATGAACGCTCCGGCGACCGAAGTGGCCGAAGCCACAGCTTCTTCCCCCGAGACAACGGGAGCCGCTCCGGCGGCTTCGGGGGACTCAGTTCGCCTCCGCATCGACCAGATCGATGAGATGGTCAAGCTCGTCGGCGAGCAAGTGGTCGCGCGAACGACCTTCGAGCAACAGATGCTGCGAATGCAGGCGACCGTCGACGAACTCCGTCGAAGTCTCAGTCGGCTGCGTTCCCTGTCGACGCGACTGGATACCGAGTACGAGACGAAGATGCTCGGCGGGCAGTCGGCGTTCGATCTGCCAGCTGGCCGGATTCCCTCGAACCTCAGTCGCCGGTTTCAGATCAGCGAGTTCGATGAGCTGGAGTTCGATCGCTACACCGAGTTTCATCTGATCTCGCGATCTCTCGCCGAGACTGCCAACGACATCCACTCGGTCGGCGGCGAGCTGGGGAACCTGATCGGAGACTTCGAGTCGAGTCTCAACCGCCAGGAGGTCGTGACCCGTGACCTTCAGGACCGGCTGATGAAGGCCCGGATGGTGCCGCTCGGTTCACTGACATCGCGTCTGCGACGTGTGGTTCGGAATGCTGCCACGACTTGCCACAAGGAAGTCGAACTCGAGATGGCCGGCGAGGGGCTGCACCTCGACAAGACGGTGATCGAGTCTCTGGTCGACCCGCTGACGCACATCCTGCGAAATGCCGTCGATCACGGAATCGAAACGGGTGAACTGCGGCAGGAACGCAACAAGCCAGCGATCGGGACAGTGCGAATCGCGGCCTTTCATGAGGGCACGCATGCAGTCCTCAAGGTCTCGGACGATGGTGCTGGCCTGAATGCAGATGCCATTCGCGAGGCGGCGATTCAGCGGGGGTTGATCGAAGCGAATGCCGTCCTGGCAGACCGGGACATCCACCAGCTGATCTTCTCGCAGGGCCTGTCGACAGCACGGTCGGTCAGCGAGATCTCCGGACGTGGCGTCGGCATGGACGTGGTCCAGGAGGTGATCCAGCGGCTCAAGGGAACGGTTCTGATCGATTCGACACCCGGCCAGGGAGTCACGTTCACGATTCGCCTGCCGCTGACGATGGCCATCACGCGGGCATTGATCGTGGATGCGGGCGGAGCTCAATTCGCCATTCCGATGCAGGAGGTCACTCAGATCGCTCGGATCAGCCAGCAGGATCTGGGCCACATCGGTTCCTCGACGGTCCTGCGCGTCGGCGACCGGGCGCTTCCACTCCAGAGACTCACCGACATCCTGCACCTGACTGCGAACCCCGAGGACCTGAACCGGTCCGTGCCGGTCCTGTTTCTGCAGACCGGTTCTCAGACCACAGCGTTGGCTGTCGACCGGATTCAGGGAGCCCGCGAGATCGTCGTGAAGCCGCTCGGATCGCATCTGCGCCGCGTGCATGGCTTGATCGGAGCCACCTTCCTCGGCGATGGGACCGTGATCCCGATTCTGAATCCGTCGGAGCTGCTGCAGGTTGAGGCCCAATCGACTCCTCGCAATGCGACCGCTCCCAAGCCGAACCAAATCCCGCAGCGTCCCTACCAGATCATGATCGTCGACGACTCGGTCAGCGTTCGGCGTGTGGCTGCCAATCTCATCCAGCATCAAGGCTGGGTGGCCATCACAGCTCGTGATGGCGTGGAAGCCTTTGAGATCCTCCAGCGGGACCCGCAGCGTCCCGATCTTGTGTTGCTTGATGTCGAGATGCCTCGCATGGACGGTTTCGAGCTGCTCTCTACACTGCGCGGCTTGCCGCAGTTCTCGGACCTGCCGATCGTGATGGTGACCTCGCGGTCGGGGAACAAGCACCAGGGGAAGGCCGACGAACTCGGTGCCACGGACTATGTCATCAAGCCGTTCGACGAGGACCGGCTGATCGCACTGATTCACAAACATGTTCGCAGCGTCCGCGAGCGGGTGCTCGTTTGAACTCTCGGACGTGATGGAGATCGCACCCGCGGCCCGTTCTGCTCATGATCCATGTCGCGATCATCGACGATTCTCCTTCGGTCCGACGTCTGCTGACGGCGTACCTCCAGCAGGCTCACGGAGTCCAAGTCGTGGGAGCCGTCGGCACCGCGGATGAGGCCTTGGAACTGGTCGAACGCTCCCGTCCCGAGGTCATCACACTGGGAGTCGAAATGCCCGACATCCCGGGGACCGAATTGCTGGGACTGCTGCAATTGGCCTCGCCGAAGTCGGCGGTTGTGATGGTCAGCGGAGTGAGTCGACGAGCCGCCGAAATGACGCTGGAGGCACTGCGCCAGGGAGCTGCGGCTTTTCATCTGAAGTTCCAGGCGGACGTCCCCATCGAACCGGAAGTCTGGGAGCGTGAACTGCTCGCCAAGGTCCGGGCCGCAGGGCAGCCACGAAGATCGCCCGATACTCCCGTCAGTCCCCGCGCGTCGACGGTCCCTCGCATCCCAATTCCCGAACATCGAGCTGCTCCCACGACCGAACACCAGCCGCAGCGAGTCGTCGTCATCGGCGGATCGACGGGTGGGATTCCCGCGATCGAGCGCATCTTGACGGGGCTCGCTCCCGCCACAACCGACGCGATCGTGATTGTCCAGCACCTGCCAGTCGCATTCACGCAGAGCCTGACACTCCAGCTGCAGCGTCGTACGCCGCTTCCCGTGCAGGTCGCCCAGACAGGAACAGCCGTGCAACCGGGCTGTGTCTATGTGACTCCGGGGGGCCATCACCTGCGACTGGAACATGCCCCGTGTGGCACGGTCATTGTCCTCGACACCGGTCCTCCTGTCGGTGGGCACTTGCCGTGCATTGATCTCACGATGCTGTCGGCGGCTCAGCAGCTGCGAGATCGAGCTGTGGGGATTCTCTTGTCAGGAATGGGCAGCGATGGGGCCAGTGGCATGGCTGCGATCCATGCGGCGGGCGGCGAAACGATGGCTCAAGACTCATCGACCTCGGTCATCTTCGGAATGCCGCAGCGGGCGATTGAACGCCGGGCCGTGACATTCATAGGAACGCCAGAGCAGATCGTCCGGCGACTCAAGGGCACCGGTCTCGCCCTCGCGTCGTCCAAGTCACGAAGCACGCCACAGACACATTCGATAGGCACCGCAGAATCATGAACACCCTCACTCCTTCGCGTTCGATACGCATCGCCCGCTGCGAAGTTGCTGGTCGGTCCTTCGGCCTCGACCTGTCGGCGATTGTGGGGATTCAGCCGCGCGAGGTCGTTCGTTTCGAGGCGGGCGAATCGGACATGGTCGTGGGTTCGATGGCGTCTCTGGGACGCATGCTGCCCGTCTATTCGCTGGCCCGCTTGCTGGGTCTCTCTGATTCCGACAAGCATTCGGGGCACTGCATCGTGACGACGGATGGCGTCGATGTGTGGGGGCTGCTGGTCGATCGCGTGAGCCATAGCGAATCCCGGACGGCGAGCGATCTGATTCCGCTTCCGCCCCTCATCACGGGTTCATCAGGGGCGATGATCCAGGGAGTCGTCTGCAACGCCGGTGATCAGGAACTGCCCCTGATCGCCTTGGACCCGAAGAAACTTCGTCCCCAATCCTCAGCTGCGAACACGCTCGACGAGGCCCCTGTGGATTCGATCGCAGTACCTGTGATCGATGGACTCCCGTCGTCCCAGGCGACTCGCCGCCGCCTGATCACGTTTGCTCCGGCCAGCGAGGCCCTGGGCTCGAACGTGCGATTTGCGTTCAGTGTGAGCCAGGTCGCAGAGATCACCCGCGTCCCGAACTTCGTCGCGATCCCGAGATCACCCGACTTCGTGGTCGGCCTCGCCACTTGGCGTCAAGGACCGCTCCCGATCGTGCGACTTGGTTCGACCAACAGCCCAGCCTCAGTCGATTCCACAACTCGCCTGGCCATCGCCAAAGTCCCCGAGTCCCCGCTGCCTCTGGGACTTCTGGTGAACGCGGAATGTGAACTTCTAAGCTGTCCGCTGACCGGGACTCCCGTGGCTGCGTCTGCGACCGGTCAGAGCGATCAACGGGTCCGTGCGGCGTTTCGAGTAGGGAGTCAGACTCTGCTGTTTCCTCGATTCCAGGCCACAGGCTCTGCATGATCTTCGTGCACTCCGTGGTTGACCCTTTCTGGGTGGCCTCCAGAATGGCTGCCTGCCAACAATCGAATACTCCCCCTAGCGTCCCGAATTCGCCGCCTCGACCACTTCAATCCGTCCCGTCGCCAGCATCAACAGCCGAGTTGAGACCCGCCCCGGAGGCAGGCGGTAGATCTGCCCGATCGCCCGCGCATACGCTCGCATCTGATCGCGGTAGGCAGCGGCTTTATCGGGGGCAGTGGGTTGAGGGTTGAGGGTTGAGGGTTGGGAGAAAGAACTTATCTCTGGCTCTTGCCTCTCGTCTCTCGTCTCTTGTCTCTCACCCGGCATGGCATCGGTCTTGAAGTCCAAGATATCAGCGGCAATCACCTGCCAGTTGCGGCGGAGTAAAACGAGCCGGTCGATC
>JBIIOI010000104.1:0-12180 GCA_044337025.1 Planctomycetaceae bacterium | reverse complement strand
CGATCACCCGGTGAGTCGCCCGAAACGCCTCAATCTGGTGCTGCCACATCGTGTGGTCCAGCGGAAACCCATGTACGAATACCAGAGGGGCCCCCTGTCCCACATCGACGTAGGAAATCGTGCAGTCAGACAGTGTGGCAGTCGGCATGGAATGGTTCCGCGAGGGGTGACGACCACATCCTAGTGGAGGTTCCGCCGAATTGCCCACGGTTCGACTGCTTCGCCACAACCATTCGCTGTTTCACAGACAAAGTTCTCCTGCTGGCTGATCACTGAGAGCTGATGGCTGACAGCTCATTCACTGCGTTGCCGAAGCGATCGGAACTCTCGCATGTGTGAGATTTTGGCCGAGACTCCCATCCGCTCCTTGCCCGGCGTGAAGTCATCGCCTAAACCATAGAGAGCAAGCTGCGGCAAGTGCGCAGTTTGTATCGACTTCGCCTTGCGCGTGCAGCGTCGCCTCGCGGGCGGTCTGACCTTTGAGCGGTTCCATGAAAGTCCATCAGTTCCTCGATCACTTCGGCGTCACCGAGAATCCGTTCGCGGAGGAAGATGCCCAGTCCGATCGTGTCTTTCAGTCCCACTGCCTGAAGGGCGTGCATCACGCCGCCTGGGACAAGATCTATGGCAACCCCGCCACCCCGGCGACATCCGTCGTCTTCGGTGAGCAGGGAGCGGGTAAGACCGCCTTGCGGCTGCAGATCATCGACAAGCTGTCGGAGTACAACTCGCAGAACCCGACGAATCGGTCGTTCGTCCTGCAGTATGACGACTTCAACCCGTTCCTGGACTGCTTCCGCGAGCGGCTCTCCGGCAGCCGCCGCAAGCCAGAAAAGGCTTTGCAGAACTGGAAGCTGTGGGATCACATGGATGCGATCCTGTCGCTGGCGGTGACCCGCTTGTCCGACATCATTCGCAATGGGGGCAATGACCCGAAAGACCCGTCGGCCAAGATTACCTCCGACCAGCTCGATCAGCTGACTCGTCCGCAGAAGCGCGACCTGCTGCTGCTGGCGACGATCTACGATCAGAATCGGTCACTCGCTCCGATGACTCGCTGGACTCAGCTGCGGGCGAAGGTCGGCTTCAGTTCGTGGAGCCGGTGGCTGATGCCGCTGGCCTCTCTGGCCGGCAGCGCGGCGGTCCTGGGGTTCTCGTATTGGAAGGCTGGAGGATTCAGCGGCCTGGGGAACAAATGGACGATCGGCCTGGCTCTGGCCTGCTGGTTGCCGTTCCTCTGGTATCAGCTGCGGCTGCTGTGGGGAGCGTGGCGGATCAGTCGGCAGGTCCGGATCGTCGATCATCAGGTGCAGACACTGCGTTCGCTGCTCAGCAAGTTCAACGCCTCCGAACTGCTCGGCCAGCCGCTCCCGCGCGGGTCGCGCGGTGATGACCGCTATGAAATGATTATCAAGTTGCAGGCTGTGCTGAAGACGCTGGGCTTCTCCAGCATGGTCGTGTTAGTGGACCGGGTTGACGAGCCGCACCTGATCAATGGCTCGCCCGAGCGGATGCGCGATCTGATCTGGCCGCTGTTCGACAACAAGTTCCTCAAGCATCCGGGTCTGGCGTTTAAGCTGTTGCTGCCCGCAGTCGTCTCTGGCTTTCTGTCCAAGGAAGAGAAGGAGTTCTACGAGCGGTCCCGCCTCGACAAGCAGAACCTGATCCGCGATCTCTCCTGGTCGGGACAGAGTCTGTACGACATCGCCAATGATCGCGTGAAGGCCTGCAAGAAGCTGACCGACAAGCCGGTCGGTATTCGAGACTTCTTCGCCCCAACGATTACGGACGTGGAGCTGATCAACGTCTTCGAACGCCTGCGGGCTCCGCGGCATCTGTTCAAGTTCCTGTACCGCGTGCTGGTCGACCACTGTTCGAAGTACACGGACGATAAGCCGAACTGGGCGATTCAACCCGAGACGCTGCAAGCCACGCTGGCCCTGTTCATGCGGGACCTCGACTCGATCGATCGCAAGATTGGGATTGGATGATCTTCCAAGCCCAGGTTGCAACCCCTGGGCTTTCTCGATGGATTGAGAAGAGAAGTGCCTGCGATCTTCACCATCGGCCATTCCACCCACCCGTTTGAGCAGTTCGCCAGGCTGCTCAAGCTCAACGGAGTCACTGCCATCGCTGATGTGCGGTCGGCTCCCTATAGCCGGTACAACCCCCAGTACAACCGCGAGCCGCTGAAGGCCGCTCTTGAGTCGGTCGGTATTGCCTACTCACATCTCGGCGATCAGCTGGGAGCGATGCGGAGCGAAGCCGAGGTCTATCTCCCCTCGGGACGCGTCGACTTCCCCCGCACGTGGCTGACGCCGGCCTTCCGCGAAGGAGTCCAGCGGCTGCGTACGGGGCTGCAGAAGTACTCGATCGCCATGATGTGTGCCGAGCGCGACCCGCTAACGTGTCATCGCAATCTGCTCATTAGCCGGTTCCTGCGGGACGAGTTGCGGGACCTCTCCCACATCCGGGCCGACGGGACTCGCGAAACTCATGTGGAGCTGGAGTCACGACTCCTGGCCGAGTGCAAGCTGCCGGAACGCGACCTGTTTCGCTCGCGCGAAGAACTAGTCAATCTTGCTTACCAAAAGCTGGCCGGCGAGCATGCCTATCAGCGCGGGGATGAAAACGAATCGACCGGGGATTAGAGTCGGGGCCAATACTTGTCCTCCCCCGAGCCGAATATGAAGCGTCTCTTGTCCCTCGGTCTGTGTCTCGTTTTCCTGTCGATGCCGCTCAGTGCGGCCGACCTGATCCTGCACGGCGGCAAGATCTTCACAGCTGACCCGCAGAATACAATCGCCTCAGCCATCGCGATCGAGGGCGAGCGAATCGTATCAGTCGGGAGTGATGAGGCGGTTCTCGCTCATCGCACTCCGTCAACCAAGGTCATCGATCTCGCGGGCGGTTTTGTCATGCCGGGGCTGATTGACTCACACGTCCACGCCAGCGGGGCGGCGATGTTTGAGTTCGACCACGATGTCCCGGAGATGGAGACGATCGCTGATGTCCTCGCCTATATCCGGGAGCGGGCCAAGGTCGTCCCCGAGGGCGAGTGGATCAACACTCAGCAGGTCTTCATCACCCGCCTCAAGGAGCAGCGGTACCCGACCAAGACCGAACTCGATGAAGCCGCTCCCAAGCATCCGGTCGCGTTTCGCACGGGGCCCGATGCGTCGGTCAACTCGCTCGCCCTGAAAGAGAACGGCATCGACGCAGCGTTTGCAGCTGCGCATGCGGATCAGGTCTTGGTCGATGCCAGCGGAGAGCCGACCGGACTGCTGCGCAAGGCTGGGTCGATTCTCAAGACGAAGCCGTCTTCAATCGAGAAGAAGCCATCGCAGGAGCAGCGCGATGCCCGGTTGGTGGAACTGCTGCAGGACTACAACAGCGTGGGCCTGACCGGGGCCATTGATCGCAACTGTTCCCTCGATGGTCAGGAACAGTTCGCCCGGCTGGAGTTGCAGGGGAAGCTGACCGTTCGCATGCGTCTCTCGCGGGCGTTTGATGCGAACCGACCTCTGGAGCAGGTGCAGAAGGACCTCGACGCGATCGCAGCTGACCCGCTGTTTCGCGAGGGCTCCGAGCGGCTGCGGATCATTGGGATCAAGGTGTTTCTCGATGGCGGAATGCTGACCGGCAGTGCCTTCATGTCGAGCCCCTGGGGCATCAGTCGCATCTACGGTATCGACGACCCGGCTTACCGCGGAATGCGGTATATCCCGGATGACTTCCTGATCCCAGCTGTCCGCGAGTGTGCCAAGCGGAATCTGGCCTTCACAGCTCACAGCGTGGGTGACGGAGCTGTGGCTGCGCTGCTGGATGCGTATGCCGCTGTCAATAAAGAGATCCCGATCGGGCCGACGCATTCGACGCTGACGCACTCGAACTTCATGAGTGCCGACTCGGTCCGCAAGTGTGCCGAGCTGGGGATCGGCGTCGATATCCAGCCCGTGTGGCTGTACCTCGACTCGCACACGCTGGTCGCCCAATTCGGAGAGGAGCGGCTGCGGTACTTTCAGCCGTTGGCGAGCCTGTTCGCCGCCCACGTGGCGGTCGGCGGCGGCAGTGATCACATGCAGAAGATCGGCTCGCTGCGCAGCCTGAACTTCTACAACCCGTTCCTCGCCATGCAGACAGCCATCACCCGCATTGGTCGGTTTCGCGAAACCCCTCTGCACAAGGAAGAGGCCCTGACCCGCGAGCAGGTCCTGCGGTTCTATACGATCAACAATGCCTGGCTGATGCGGTCCGAGAAGGAGATCGGATCGCTGGAGGTCGGGAAGCTTGCCGACTTCGCGCGCATCGACCGCGATCTGCTGACCTGCCCGGTCGAACAGATTCGCGAGACACGGGTACTGGGAACCTGGCTGTCTGGCGTGCAGGTCTACTCCCCGCAGTAGCCCCATCCTCGATTTCGATTCGCGGCTTCAGCTCTCGATCTTGCGGATCAGCATTTCGCGCACGACCTTGGCGTCGGCCCCTTTGACCAGCTTCATCACTTTGCCGACCACGGCTCCCAGGGCCTGCTGCTTTCCAGCTTTGTAGTCGTCGATCGCTTTCTGGCTCTCGGCCAGAGCGGAGGCAATCGCGGCATCGAGCAGACCCGTGTCGTTGACGACCTTCAGGCCCTTCTCTTCGATGATGGCGTCGATCCGTTCGACCGACGGCGGCTGATCGTCGTCCGAGTCGGCCAGGAGCTGGGCGTAGACCTCGCGGGCTCCCTTGACGGTCAGCTCACCACCCACGATCCGCTTCAGCAATGAACCCAGCAGTTCCGCCGAGATCGGGAACTCACTGATCGTCAACTTGCGATCATTCAGGTCGCGCTGGACATCTTGTGTGACCCAGTTCGCCGCCTGCTTGGCATCTCCGCACAGGCTCGCCACGGTTTCGAAGTACCGGGCCAGATCGGCTCCCTGGTTCACAATCACCGAGGCATCGTACAGAGACAGTCCGAAATCCTGGCGGTATCTGGCCCGCCGCACTGCTGGGAACTCAGGCAGACTCTGACGCAGCTCCTCAATCCGCTCCGACGAGGTCGTCACCGGTACCAGATCGGGGCAGGGGAAGTAGCGATAGTCCGCCGCCTCTTCCTTGCCGCGCTGGGAAAACGTGTGCCCGCGTTCCATGTCCCAGCCACGGGTCTCTTTCTCGACACCGGGGTCGCCGATCTTGCGACCAGTCTTCTGGAACTCCTCCAGCTGGCGTTTGACCTCGTACTCGATGGCAGCTTCGATGGAGCGGAAGCTGTTGAGGTTTTTGACCTCGACAATCGGCGTCGCGACCTTGGAACAGCCATCGGTATTGATGTGCAGGTTCACGTTCGCGTCACAGCGGAGGCTCCCCTCCTGCATGTTGCAGTCGGAGACCCCCAGGTAGGTCAGCAGCAGGTGCAGTTCTTCGAGGACCGCTTTAGCCTCCTGAGCCGAACGGATGTCGGGCTGGCTGACGATTTCGAGCAGCGGCGTCCCGGCCCGGTTGAGATCGACCTGGCTGTCGCGACCTCGGCCGGACTCATCGTGCATGTTCTTGCCCGCGTCCTCTTCGAGGTGAGCGCGGAGAATCCGCACCCGGCGGGCCTCACCGTCGGCGGAGAATGTCTCGATCCAGCCGTTCTGACACAGCGGCAGATCGAACTGGCTGGTCTGATATCCTTTGGGCAGATCGGGATAGAAGTACTGCTTGCGGTCCCACTTGGTCAGCGGCGTGATCGTGCAGTTGAGCGCCAAGCCCGTCATTTGGCCCAGGCGGATCGCCTCGCGATTGATGACCGGCAGCGCCCCCGGCAGCCCCAGGCAGACGGGGCAGGTCTGCGTGTTGGGCTGGTCCGGATTGAACTTGTTCACACAGCCGCAAAAGATCTTGGTGCGGGTGCTCAGCTGAACGTGGACTTCCAGTCCGATGATCGTCGTGAAGTTCATGGGTGCGGTGCGACCGGGGCAGGGAACGGTCGCATGGTAATGCCCGCAGCCATCCGCCGTCAGTGTCGGCGGGCACAAATCGAACTCGCGCGACTTACATCAAGCCCTTTTTCTTGAGCTCGGCCACGACGCTGCGCACGATGTCGCTCACGTCCTGGGTCGGGCTGTCGCCGCGAACCACGTCGGTCGAGACAGCTCGAGGCTGGATCGGGCACCCGGCTCCCGGCTCATCGGTAAACCCGTGGCGCGAGAGCAGGCACTGGATCGTGTTCCGGAGAGCTGACAGGTCGCTCGTCTGCTTATCGCTGAGCGGCTGGCGTCCCTTACCGAGATTGAACCCTCGCAAGCTGGCCCCGGCCCGGAAGCCGTCCGGGAACTCCGAGTGGTAGATCATCGCATCAAACAGCGTGACGAGGTCGTACTGAATCAGCAGCGCCTCATCGAGCTTGCGGGCCATCGTCAGGTCATACAGCTTGCGCGTCATCTCGGGGACAACACCGCTGGAGGCGTTCGTTCCGCCGTCACAGCCAATCAGCAGCATTGGCATCAGAGCGGCGTCCCAGCCGGTCATGAAGGCGAATTCCGGACGATTCGGGCGCACGGCCTGAATCATGCGAATCATGTGCGGGATCTCGCCGGATGAGTCCTTGATCGCGACGACTCGCTCGCACTCTTCGCTGAGCCGCTGCACGGTTGGCACGTCGATCGGGCTGGCGAACAGCGGAATGTTGTACAGCGTCACATCGATCGGAGTATTGCGGGCGATCTCCTTGAAGTAGGCGTAAACCGCTCCTGCGCTCAGCTTGTAATAGAAGGGAGCCACAATCGCGACCGCCCGCAGCCCGAGCGAGTGGGCATACTCGCAGGCCTTGATCGTCTCACGCGTGTTGGCTTCCGCCGCTCCCGCGAGGATCGGCACACGGCCAGCTGTCTGGTCCGCGATGATGG
The DNA here is from genome assembly GCA_044337025.1 of Planctomycetaceae bacterium. Lineage (GTDB taxonomy): Bacteria > Planctomycetota > Planctomycetia > Planctomycetales > Planctomycetaceae > TH-plancto1. Next base: position 5,305 of record JBIIOI010000104.1, on the reverse strand, counting down.
CCAGGATGCGGCGGCGTTCTTCGGTTGTAAATCGCGTGAATTCGCCGGTGGAGCCGTTGGGATAGAGCCCGTGGACCCCCTTGGCGATCAGCCAGTCGATGTACTGCCGCAGAACCGGCTCGTTGATCTCGCCCCGGTCATCCAGTGGGACGAGATTCGGGGTATAGATTCCGGACAGCCGCTGGGGATGGGCCATGTTGTCGACTCGTGGGGGGCGTCGAGCGGACTCGACGGGCGCAAACGTCACCCCAGCGCACCGGGGTGTGATGATCAGATCGGCAACTTAGCGGGAGGGGGACAGGTTTGCCCAGCGCGGGACCTCACCCGTCGCGGACGACTCGGCTGTTGTCGCTACAATCCGTACAACCGGACCAGTTGCTCAGCCGCAAGACGGTTGCCGGGGGCTGAAAATCGAAAGCTCACACGGAAATTGCAGGATTGTTCAAGAAAAAAAACTCCCGCTCATCGGTGATGAGCGGGAGTCGTTGGCGGTTGAATTGGCGTGAGAATTTACATGCCGAAGCTGCTGCCGCAGCCGCAGGTCTTGGTCACGTTCGGGTTTTCGAACGTGAAACCACGCTTGTCGAGACCATCGTGGAAGTCGATGACGGTGCCGTCGAGGTACAGGTCGCTCTTCTTGTCGACAGCCACCTTCACGCCGTGCTGATCGGACACAAAGTCCTTGGTCTGGTCGGCCTTGTCATCGAACCCCAGCTTGTACTGGAATCCGCTGCAACCGCCGCCGGAAACGCCGATTCGCAGAACCATGGCGTCAGACATCTTCTGCTCTTCCATGACCCGCTTGATTTCCTTGGCTGCCTTCTCCGTCACATTGACCATGATTCTGTTTCTCCCGCGTCTGGAAAGGACGAGTCGAATGGGTGGTGATCTCGGGGTGTTCCCCGAACCGCTGCATTATAGGCATCGGGAGGATATCAAAAAAGTCGGATTCAGTTGCGGAGCTGCAGAGGGTGAGCCGTCGGGCCTGCTCGACGTGCCCAGAATCGACAACCACGTCGCCGTCCCCAGTTTCCGTTCGCCGCTTTTCCCACTGCACCCGCCCCGGTAGCATGTGGAGTCGCTCAGTCCCTGAATGGAGTCGCGCATGCCCCGCCCGTGGAGAATCGCCCCGCATGACCGGGGGATCGTCAGCCGCATCAGCCGCGACATGCGCTGCACTCCACTCCTGGCCCAGGTTCTGGCCTCGCGCGGGTTTTCGACTGGACCCGAGGCACAGGCGTTTCTTCAATCGAAGATGACTGATCTGCATCCGCCGGATCAACTGCCGGGGATTACCGATGCCTCCGAACGGGTCGTGCGGGCCCTCAAAGACAAGCGGCGGATCACGATCTACGGCGATTACGACGTCGACGGAGTCACCGCCACCAGTATTCTCTGGCACTGTTTGAAACTGGCGGGAGGGAACGTCGACTACTATATCCCCTGCCGGATGGAAGAGGGGTACGGGCTCAATCTTGAGGCGATTCAGAAGCTGCACGAAGAGGACCCGCACCGTCTGCTGGTGACGGTCGACTGCGGCATCAGCTCCGTCAAAGAAGCAGAACTGGCCCGCGACCTGGGTCTGGAACTGGTCATTACCGACCACCACACTTTTGGCGAGACCCTGCCCGAGGCGGCCTGTCTGGTGCATCCTCGGCTGCCGGGCGGGACCTACCCATTTGGAGAGCTGTGCGGAGCCGGAGTGGCGTTCAAGCTGGCGTGGGCAATCTGCCAGCGCCTGGGGGATGGCACGAAGGCTTCGCCCGAGATGCGGGAGTTCCTCAAGAGCGCAGTCGGGCTGGCTGCCATCGGAACCGTGGCCGACGTGGTCCCGCTCGTGGGTGAGAACCGGATCATCGTGCGGTACGGTCTGACGACCTTGAAAGACAAAGGGAAGATCGAGCCCAATCGCAAGAGCCCGGGGCTCGAGATGCTCCTGAAGGTCAGCGGACTCGACCAGAACAAGCAGCTGACCGCCGAAGATGTCGGGTTCTCGATCGGCCCCCGAATCAACGCCGCCGGTCGGTTGGGACAGGCCCGGCTGGCTGTGGAACTGCTCACGACGACGAATCGCCAACGCGCGGCCCAGTTGGCTGACTATCTCAATCAGCTCAACGAGAACCGCAAGACCGTTGAGCGGCGGATGCTGAAGGAAGCCAAGCAACAGGTCGAGGACCATCCCGAGTGGAAGGACCACGCGGCCCTCGTGCTTGCCAACGCGGAATGGCATCCGGGGGTCATCGGGATCTTGGCCAGCCGCATCGCGGAGCAGTACGAGCGTCCGGCCATCATGATTGCGCTCAACGATGCGGAGAAGCTGGGGCAGGGCTCGGCCCGCTCGTTCCATGGAGTCGACCTGCACTCAGCGCTGACCGAATGTGCTGAGCATCTCGTGACCTACGGCGGTCACAAGGCCGCCGCCGGACTACGGATTCAAGCCGACAAGATCGACGCCTTTCGTGAGGCGTTCGCCCAGCAGGTCGGTCTGGCGAAGCCCGACGCCGACGCGGGAGCCGAGCTGGCGATCGACGCGGAAGTCGTGCTCAACGACCTGACCTTTACGGCAGTCCGCGAACTCGACAGCCTGGGCCCCTTTGGCAGCGCGCATCGCAAGCCGATCTTCGCTGCCACGGGATGTGAACTCGTTGAGCCGCCCAAGAAAATCGGCGGCGGCGAGCGGCACCTGTCTCTGAAAGTACGGCAGTTCAACAAGGTTATGAAGGTCATCGCCTTCGGACGGGCCGACTGGGCCGATCCGATTGCAGCTGCGGGTGGCCCGATCTCGCTCTGCTTCTCGCCGACCCTCAATAGCTTCAACGGCTACGAGACGGTCGACCTGCAGCTGATCGACTGGCAGGCCGAGAACGTGTTGTCCTCGGTGGCTGTGTAGACGCTATGTCGACCTTTATCGCGATCGACGCCGGGACGACCAACACGCGGGCGTGGCTCGTCGAGGCGGGGCAGATCACTGCGTTCGATTCTCGCCCGGTCGGCGTGCGGGACACGGCTCGGGATGGAAACAACACCCAGCTGAAGTCCGCCTTGCGCGAGCTCATCGCCAGCGTTCGCGGGACCAGCCAGCCGGTCTGTGTGGCTGCGGCGGGAATGATCACCTCGGCTTTGGGGCTGCGCGAGATCGTCCACTGCGATGCTCCGGCGGGAGTCGCTGAACTCGCGGCCAGTCATGTTGAGTTGTCGCTGCCGGAGATTTGCGATCTGCCGATCTGGCTCTTCACGGGAGTTCGCTGCGGTGACTGGACCAATCCAGAAGCTGCGGAGTCCTGCGATATGATGCGGGGCGAGGAGACGCTGTGTCTGGGGCTGGCTGCCAGCAGGCCGGGGCAGGCACTGACCGTGCTAAATCTCGGTTCCCACTGGAAGGCCATTCAGGTCAGCGAGTCCGGGCAGATCACCCGCAGCTGGACCACTCTGTCGGGTGAGCTGTTGCATGCGATCATGACGCAGACGATTCTGGCGAGCGCGGTCCCCGCGGGGCGTCCCGATGCGATCGATCTGGCCTGGTGCCGACGTGGCAGTGAGCGGGCACGGCATGACGGATTCAGCCGGACGCTGTTCGAGACCCGGCTCTGGGAGGTCCGGGCCGCTCAGGCGGTTTCGCCCACTCAGCGGCTTTCGTTCCTGATCGGAGCAATGATCGAAGAGGCCTGGACTGCGTTTCGACAGGCCGGGGATCTGCTTGCCAGTTCTGTCGTGTTGATTGGGCAGGGGGGGATCGCAGACGGCTGGCACGATCGACTGGCTGCGGAAGGGATCTCGTCCGAGGCAATCGATTCCGAGGCCACGGCCGACTGTTTCGTGCGAGGGATTTCGTTACTGGTCCACGCCTGTGATTGAACGGCGGAATCTCTCTGTTTTCTGGTAATGATTTAGTCTCCTGGAGCGTCTTATTCCCAGTCTTCACTCGCTCATCGGAGGTCGCGATGTCACGTTTCTGGTGTCTGTGCCTGCTGGCTTTGGTCCTTCTGTCGACGCCTCGCCCGGCAGCTGCGCTGATCACGGGCGGCGAGGGGAACTCGCCCATGAACGATCCCGGCTGGTCCAAAGGGGCGGCCCAGGTGTTCAACGTGAAGGCCCGAGTGGCCTGGTGGGAAGGGCCTCCCTTCGGAGGGGGACAGTACACGGCAGAGTGCCGCGGAGACACAGCTGCGTTCAACTCCGCATTGGCTGACTTCGCAAAAATCGAAGCGACTGGACGAAAGTTGATTGTCCATGATGGTGTCGGAGCCAGCTTCTGGCTGAATCCGAACGGTGAAGAAGGGAAGAAAAAGTACGCCACGATCGACTGGACCTTTACAGTTTGGATCCCCGCGAACTTCGAGCGGCTCAAAGGGTTTCGCGGCGAGCTGAGCGATGAGGCTTCGTCGCAGCCGACCATGCACCTTTACACGGGCGGCAGCGTGAAGTGGGATGAGGTCAAGATTCCGGAAGGAGTCACCGTCGACGACCAGCGGCTGGAAGCTCATGGCTTCACGCTCGCGGATGGAACCGTCCTGCAAGGCACGATCACTGATCTGGGTACGGGAAAGCCGTTGGGCGGGAAAGCCTCGCTCCAGCTGATCAAGCCGCGCAAGACCGGCGGATACGATTACGAAACGACGCTGAGTGTCGAAGCCCTCGGCGGGAAGTGGTCACTGAAGTCGGTCCCCGAGGGCTGGTACCAGGTCGTGGTCTCCTCGCCCGGGTTCGTCGATCGCGTTGCCACCCATCTCAAGGTGACAGCCGGCCCGCATTGGGTCGGAGTGAATGCGGAACTGGTTTCTCCTGCCCGAATCGAAGGCATGGTGACTGGTCCCGACGGACAGCCTCTGACCGATGTTCGAGTCCGGCTGGACGACGTCATCGTCTCGACAGGGCAGCGCTATGAGAGCCCCGGAGAGAGCGAGGTTCAAACGGATGCGACAGGGAAGTTCGTGTTCGCCAATGTCCCCCAGGGGCAGACCCGCTTGTGGTGCTACAAAGAGGGGTATTGCCGTCCCGGTCTGGGGCTGGAGGTGACGACACCCGCCAGCGACCTGAAGCTGGAGATGTTGAAGTCATCGAACATCGAAGTCGTCGTGGAGTTTGGCGACAAGAAACGCCCCGAGGGCTACATCGTTGAGATCGAGCCCGAAGGGGGGAGCGTCGTTGGCTCATGGGGCGGCAGCGGGAACATCGACAAGGCCAATACGATCACGTTCAAGAACGTGCCGCCCGGAAAGTATGTCCTGAAAGGCCGCCCGAACCCCGGCAGCGCCAACGAGGAGACAGAACCGCACACGGTCGATCTCCAAGGCGGGGAATCAGA
>JBIIOI010000103.1:0-12251 GCA_044337025.1 Planctomycetaceae bacterium | reverse complement strand
ACACCCTCGTCCGTACCGGCTCCTGAGATCCCGGCCCCCACTCCATCCACTCTCGCACCATGGAAGTGGGTACTGATTTTTCTGCCCGCAGCTCTGATCGTGTATTGGCAGTTCAGGAATATAAGATCATGAAGATGCGACAGTTGCTCATCGGTGTGATTTCTGTCTCTGTGATTGTCGCAAATATCTGGATGTGGAAAGGGCGCAACTCCATACTCCATGGGCCGATTCACCTCAGCCAACCATCGATCTTCTTCGACGAAGTGGTCCACGGCGCGACTTCGAAAGGATTTGTGGTACTCACGAATGAGTCGAACCAAGAAGTCCACATCAGAGATGTGCTTGGCAGTTGCGTCTGCATGAACACGTCGGTGTCGAGTAAGAGTATTCCTCCCGGTCAGTCAGTCCAAGTGGGAGTGGCAATTACCGGGAAACCTGGAACATTCTCCGGGGAAGTGGGAGTGATTTCGGTTCGCTTTCAGGATGAGTCCATCGCTCCTCTAAAGATTCCCGTGTTCATCAACAAGGTTTCTGGAATCACGGTCGTTCCATCGCTACTCGACTTTGGGAGTGTCAGAGCCGAACACCTTCCAGAACAAAAGAAACTCTACCTCGTCGGAGCTGAGGAACATGTAGTGAGTGTCGAGAGTTCCGCTCCAAGAGAGATTTCGATCACGCGTATGAAAAGTGATAGCCCGGTGACGTTTCTCATTTCGATTCTCCCAGACTCCCCGAAGGGTGAAATACGGGAGCGACTCGTGTTGCATTGCAAAGACAAGAACAACATCGTTCAGGAGATCAAAGTGTCATTGATCGCAAGAATTGTTGAATAGGAATCCTGGGGCTGAGAAAAAGCCGCAAAGCCGGACTTCCTGGTTCCGCTGGTGAGCTAGGTTTATTCGGCACTCTCATCAACAGATCTCGACAGTCCGGCAGCTCCAGCCGGTTCCGCCTGCCGGGGACTGTGGCTGAGGTCGAAATGAGAAGTGGACCATTGTTCCGCCATCGATCCCGATGCGGACATTTCCCGGCATGGATGCCTGTTGCTGGTGCGACGCGGGTTCTCCTTGCTGCTTGATCGCCTTACGAGCCGCCCCCCATCGCGACGCCGTTCCTCTGGAACGAGCGGTCTGGCACTGCATATTCCGGAGATTCGCCAGCGGGCTCAGGAGTTGGATTCGCTCAGTGACTCCGACCTGCAGGCACGGGCTGTTGAGCTGCGCGAGAGCGTCGAAGCGGGCGGTGATGTGACCGCATCGGAATTGTTGCAGACCGGTTTTGCCTTCTGCCTGGAGGCGGTTCGCCGTGTCCACGGGAAAGTTCTCCACGACGTTCAGCTCCTCGGCGGGCTGGTGATGGCGAGCGGAGCCATCGCCGAGATGGCGACCGGAGAAGGGAAGACCCTGACCGGGGCCGCCCCCGCGTTCGTCCATGCCCTCAGTGGCCGGGGCGTGCATGTGATGACGTCGAACGCCTATCTGGCCGAGCGCGACTGCGAGGAGCTGCGCCCGGTCTTCGAACTGCTCGGCCTGACCGTCGCGGTTCTGCCCGAGCAGGCTCCGGCTCCCGTAAAACAGCCGCTCTACGATTGCGACATCGTCTACGGAAACGGCTTCGAGTTCGGGTTCGACTATCTCCGCGACCAGATTGCCCTTCGGCAGGTCAAGTCGGCCGCACTCGGCACGCTGGTCCGGCAGCGGCTGCGAGGCGGCCTGGCCTCGCGCGTCACGATGCAGCGCGGCATGAACTTCGCCATCGTCGATGAGGCCGATCACGTGATGCTCGATGACGCGATCTCGCCGCTGCTGATCGCGGAACAGGCTCCAGGTGAGGCTCCCGATGCGGAGGCTCACCGCGTCGCACTCGAGTTGGCACGCGGATTGACAACTCCCGAAGAGTACGAGTTCGACCCCTCTCGCCGGTTGATCCGCCTGACTTCAGCGGGGCGTGACAAGACTCATTCAGCGGTCGAGCGAATCCCGGTCGATCAACTGATCCGCCCCTGGGCCCTCTACGTCGAAGCGGCACTCAAGTCTCAGCTGCTGTTTCATCGCGACCAGGACTACATCCTGCGCGACGGCGAGGTGCAGATCGTCGATGGCTCAACCGGTCGCATCATGCCCGACCGAACCTGGAGCGACGGACTGCATCAGGCGATCCTGGCCAAAGAAGGGCTCACGATCACTCCTGATACGCGGTCGCTGGCACGCATTACGCGGCAGCGGTTCCTGCGTCTGTATCGCACGCTCGGCGGGATGACCGGGACAGCCACCGGGGGCGAGATCGAGTTCCGCTCGATCTACGGCGTCGAGGTAATCCCGATTCCGCTGCGGCTGACCTCGAAGCGGCAGATTCTCCCCACGCGGTTCTTCACGACAGCCGAGTCCAAATGGACAGCCATTGCGGATGAAGTCGCCGCGCGGCACGCCACGGGGCAGCCGATTCTCGTCGGCACGACCAGCATCGCGGGCAGTGAGCGACTGGCCGAATTGCTTCGCTCACGGGGGATCCCTTTCGAACTGCTCAACGGAAAGCAGGACAAGGCTGAAGCCGAAGTGATCTCGCAAGCCGGTCAGCTGCGGGCGATCACCATTGCCACGAATCTGGCGGGGCGGGGGACCGACATCAAGCCGTCGCCCGAAGCCCTCGAACTGGGCGGGTTGCACGTGATCTGCACCGAACCGTTCGAGTCGCATCGCGTCGATCGTCAGCTGATCGGTCGCGGAGCCCGTCAGGGGCAGCCCGGTTCGGCGCAGATGTTCGTAGCCGCCGACGATGAACTGCTGGCTCAGCATGGCTCGGGCCTCGCACACAAGATCCACAAGCACGCGCCTCGGGGGGAGTCGACCGTTGATCTCACCCGTGAACTGAGGCAGCTGCAGACCGAGACGGAACGACAGGCGACACGGATGCGTCAAGACCTGCTGGAACACGATCTCAGACGAGACACGATTCTCGCGAAATTCCTGGGAGAACGAGCATGACCATTCGTCACCATTTGACGTTCAGCGCAGCGCTGGCCGCCTCACTCTGCGCCGGATCGCTGTCTGCAGCTGAGATCGAGGGCTTCACCGAACCGTACCGCGACCTGGAAGTGGCAGCGTCAGATACTGGCATTATGGCCAGCATCGAGGTCAAGGAAGGGGACCGCGTGCAGAAGGATCAGATCCTCGGCACGCTCGATCAGAAGCTGCTGAACGCGACGCTTGAGATCGCGGACAAGAGCAAGAGCGCTCAAGGCCGAATCAACTCAGCTCAGGCCGACATCCGCATGAAATCGGAACGCGCCGAGAAACTTCAACAGCTGCTGACTCGCAAACACGCTACGCAGGAAGAAGTCGATCGCAGCGTCGTCGAGAAAGAAGTGGCCCAGGCCCAGTTGCTGGCGGTGCAGGAGGAACTGGTCGTTCGTGCTCTGGAGCACGACCGGATCAAGATTCAGATTGAGCAGCGGATCGTGCGGGCTCCGATCGATGGCGTAGTAGTCCGAGTCCATCGTGACATCGGCGAGTTCGTCTCGGGGAACGATCCCGTGGTGGCCCAGATCGTCCAGCTCGATCCGCTGATCGCGACCTACTCGATCCCGACGACTTTCACCAAGGAAATCCGACCGAATGAAGAGGTCAACATCCTGATCGGGGAGGGAAAGACCCCGACCAAGGGGACCGTCGACTACATCGCCCCCGTGACTGATGCCCAGAGCGGAACAATCCAGGTCAAGGTTCGCGTTCCCAACCCGAACAACACCTTCCGTAGCGGCGAGAAGTGCCTGCTTGTCGTGAAGGGCGAACTGCCGAAGCCGGAAGTCGCCAGCCCGGCCAAGGGGACGCTGCCTGCCGCCAAGCCCGGCTCACTGCCGGTCTCGGCTCCTCCGCCAGCGAAGCCCGCATTCAAAACCGGTCAGCTGCAACTGGGACGGCCCCGGTAATGCGCCAGCTGGCTCAGTGTCGCCTTTCGCTCCGCGAAAGAGCGTTCTATCGAGGAACGAATGGCGACAGTTGGCAGCCGTGCCTCCCGTGACACCGAAGTCTTGTCTCCACCGTGACACCCGCGACTCCAGCACCGACTCCGACATCTCCGCCAGTCGCCACGTTGCGACGGTCAGAGCCGGATCGCCTGCGGACCTTGCAGTCACGATTTGGTGAGGCCGCTGCTCAGGCCACGCACCATGGAGACCTCATCACACGACTCGCTCGGCTACTGGCTGAGGTGATCCATGCCGATATGGTCGTCGTGGGGCGTGTCAAAGGGCAGGGCGAAGTCCAGCTTGATGGCGTACTGCTGCCGATCGCCGGACTGCCCGAGTTGACGACTCGCAGCTTCGCCGAATACACACAGCAAACGCTGCAAGAGCAAGCCAGCCGCGCGGGTCGCATCGGACGACCGCCGAATCAGCTGCTGGTGGCCGTGCCCGTGATCAGCGGACCTTCCCCCGAGGTTCTGCTGGCCTTGTTCCTGGCCCCACCGGCTCCGCCCGATGTGCTGACAACGGTGGTCGAATTGGCGGTTGCCACACTGGCTCAGTTCGACCTGCGAGTCGAGTCGGCGACACTGAATCAGGAGGTCGCCTCCACAGCGGCGATTGTCGACCTGGCCGGTCGAGTGCAGGCCGGGGTGTCCGTGGCTGCGGCCGCGCAGACTTTGTGCGATGAAGCGGCGGCGCACCTGCAATGTGCGCAGATGGCTGTGGGGATCGTGCGTCCCGGAGAGACGAGTTGTCGTCTCGCAGCGATCAGCCGCAGCGAAGGCGCGGTGTCTCCGGATCGCAAGGAGACCTATCTCGAAGCGGCGCTCGATGAATGTCTGCTGCGAGGCGAAGCCGCGATCTGGCCTCCACAGGCGGGGGCCGCACGGCATTCGCTGATCACCCACAAGCAACTGGCTCTGCGCTGGAATGCCCCTGCGGTCGTCTCAGTGCCGCTGCGGACTCACGAGGGGGACGTGATCGGAGCCTGGCTCGCTGTCGCCAGAACCCGTGAGCAGGCAGCCACTCTGTGCGGTTTCATGCAGGCAGCGGCCCCGCTTCTGGCAGCGTCTCTGCGAGCAATACAGCGCAGTGAACGCGGTCGGCTGGCTCGCCTCTGGGGAGGGCTGACGACAACTCTGAAACGCCGTTCGGGACAGCTGATGCTCCTCGCGTGTGTGGTGATCGCGGGCTTGATGTGCGTGCCAATTCCTTACAACGTTCGCGGCGGCTGTGAGATTCATCCAGTGAAGCTGCAGTTCGTGGCAGCCCCGTTTGAGGCTCGTTTGCTCAAAGCGGAAGTCGAGCCCGGTGATGAAGTCGTCCAGGGGCAACTGCTGGCCCAGCTCGATGGCGAAGAGATCCGCTGGGAGCTGTCGGGAGCCACCGCCGAATTCGACCGGGCCGCCAAGGAGCGGGACGGGCATCTGGCTGAGAAAGAGATCAATGCGGCTCAGGTTTCTCGCCTGGAGATGGCCCGGATGGATGCCAAAGCCACCGTCCTCCGCCAGCGCAGCGAGCAGGTGGAGATTCGCAGCCCTGTCAGCGGAGTGGTGATCAGCGGCGATCTGCGCAAGGCCGAAGGAGCCCCCCTGTCGACCGGACAGACGCTGTTTGAGATCGCTCCACTCGAAGAGATGGTGCTGGAGATCGGCATACCCGAAGAGGACATCAGCCACGTGCAGGTCGGCCAGACAGTTCAGGCCACCCTGAATGCCCTCGCGGATCGAACCTGGACTGGCACCATCGAACGGATTCACCCGCGATCGGAACTGGTCGATCAGGACTATGTCTTCGTGGCTGAGGTGAAGTTCAGCAATGAACACGGCCTGCTGCGTCCCGGCATGAAGGGACGCGCCAAAGTCATCACCGCCCCGCAGATGCTGGGCTGGAACCTGTTCCACAAGGCGTGGGACCAGGGCCGCCTCTGGCTGGGGTGGTAAACGAGTTCTCAATCATCAGTTGTCAGTACTCAGTAGAAGAGTCTGCAACTGACAACTGACAACTGATCACTGACAACTTCTTCCTCCGATGCTCAACCTCTCCACACGCGAACTCGATCGAGCCCGGCTGAAGCTGCGGGACGATCTGATCGTGCGCCCGTTGCCGGGTTCGGAGGGGGTGACCTATCAGATCGAAGATCCGGTCGCGGTGCGGTTCTATCGCGTGGGGCGGGCGGAATATCTGCTGATCTCGCTGCTGGATGGGCGAACCACGCTCGCTGATGCCGTGATCAGCTCCGCGCGGGAGCTGGGGCGCGAGGCGTTCTCGGAACAGGAAGCCACCAGTGTCTGCCTGTGGCTGGTTGAGACCGGGCTGGCCAACCCGACCGAGGGCACTGTTGACCAGCCCATACAGAAACCGGCATCGCTCACTTCGTTCTTCAATCCGTTCTGGATGAAGGTCCCGCTGCTACAGCCCGAGCGACTGCTCGATCTGCTGCTGCCGGTGTTTCGTTGGCTGTTCAGCGCGCCGGCTCTGTTCGCGATGGTGCTGCTGTGGATCACAGCTGGCGTCGTCATCGCGGGGCAGGCCGACTCGTTCTGGAGCGATGCGCGCGAGGTCTTCTCCTCGCACAACTGGCTGATGCTCGGAGCGGTGTGGGTCGGGCTGAAGATCGTCCATGAGATCGGGCACGGTCTGTGCTGCCGAGCTCATGGCGGACGAGTGACCGAGATGGGGCTCGTGTTCGTGCTGCTGGCTCCGATGGCCTACGTCGACGTGACGTCGACATGGGCGTTCAGGTCGCGCTGGAAGCGGATGCACGTCGCAGCTGCGGGAATTCTCGTCGAGCTGTCGATCGCCGCAGTGGCGGCCCTGTTGTGGACACAGGCGAACGATTCGTTCACGCGGCACCTGCTCTACAACATCGTGATCAGTGCCAGCCTGACCACGCTGATTTTCAATATCAATCCGCTGATGCGATTCGACGGGTACTTCATACTGGAAGACCTGCTCGACCTGCCCAACCTGGGAACGACTTCGCATAAGTGGCTGCAGTCGAAACTGGCCCGGTTCTTCTACGGAGAACATCGATCCGTCCCTGTGCCCGCCGGAATGGCTGGCTGGGTCATCCGGCTCTATGCGCTGCTGTCGGCAGCCTGGCGACTGACGGTGTCGGGGTCGCTGCTGGCCGGAGCTGCGGTGATGTTCCAGGGAGCCGGGCTGGCTCTGGCGATCGGTGCCATCGTGCTCTGGTATGTGAAGCCCGCGATTGAGTGGCTGATCGCGCTGGGGCAACGCTTCCGGCGGGACCATTGGAGTGCCGCCCGCGGGGTGATCCTCGGCTCGGCCACTGCAGCTGCGATGGGGGCGCTGATCTTTGTCCTGCCCAGTCCATTTCAGCGGCAGGCACCAGGCGTCGTGGACTATGCCGATCTGGAGGTCGTACGTGTCTCATCGCCAGGGTTTGTCGAGGAGATTCACGTTGTCAGCGGCCAGACCATCGAGGCCGGGACTCCGCTGATCACGCTGCGGAACGAAGACCTGATCGCGCGGGTGACCGACCTGGAACTCGCAATCGAACAGTCCGAGGCCCGGCGGATCGGGCTCGTTAACCGTCGCGAGCTCGGTCTGGCTCAGATCGAGCTCCGCAATCAGCAGGCCCAGCGCGAACAGCTGGCCGAAGCGCTCGCCCGCAGTGAGGCGTTGATCGTGCGAGCCCCGGTGCGGGGACGAGTGCTGGCTCGCCAGCTTCCCCAGCAGATCGGGAACTATCTGAAAGAGGGGACCGAAGTCGTCGTCATCGGGGAGGAGGAACGCAAAGAAGTCCTGGCCAGTGTCGATCAGCGCGACCTGGAGTCGTTCGACTCTCCGGGGGAACCGGCCCAGCTGCGAGTCATCGGTCAGGGAACTCCCACGCGCGTTCAGCCCGCGATCCAACCCCGGGCCTCGACGCGCCTGCCCCATCCGGCCCTGTCCGCGGTTCATGGCGGCGAGGTGGATGTCGTCGCCAGCGATCAAGACGACGAGTCTGGCGTCCGACTCTCCGAGCCTCGTTTTCTGCTGCGGGTGCCGCTCTCAGCGGCCGAGTCGGCCCAGTCATTCGCCGGGCAGTATGCGGTGACCTCTCCGCCGCATAGCCAGCAGACAATCGCTCGCCAGCTGGCAACGGCCATCCGCGACTGGTCCCGGTCGCTGGTCGATCCGCACTGAGCTGCAAGGCTACGGCCCCGTCCACGATCAAATCGCGGGTGACCGGCCTTGCAACCACGGAATACGGCGGACCAGTTACCCGACGCGGGATTCCGCCGCCTGGATGATCTCGTAGGCAGTTTCGCTATCGGGGGCTTCCCGCAGCATCTCAACGAATCCCGGCTGCTGCAGCATCCGGCCCAGCCGAGCCAGCACGTGCAGGTGTGTCCGCGCATCGCGGCAGATCACCAGAAAGAACATATCGGTCAACGAGTTGTTGGATGCCCCGAATGCGATCGGAGACGGGGTCCGACCAAAGGCCACGACCGATTCGCCGATCGAATCGGTCAAGGTCTGACGCGGGTGAGGAATCGCGACTCCGAAGTCGAACGCGGTCGACATCAGCTCTTCACGCTCCAGGACCGCCTTCAACACGGTCGCCGGTTCCCAGATCTGGTAGGTCCGCCCCGCGACCTCCACGAGTCCTTCCAGGATCGAACGCTTCGTCCGGCCCTCCAATGGCACCTGGACTGTCTTGGGGCACATCAGGCTGGTGACCGGAATCTCCGGATTGAGCTCTGCCGAACGGTGAGAGACTTCGACCGCAGCCAACTCCGGGTCGGAGAAGGTGCGCATCTCCTGCTCCAGCCACTGCGTCACCTCGGTGGCCTGAAACGACCACTCACCGGCTCGTTTATGTCCGGGAATGCGACCGCGGTTGACGAGCTTTTCCAGCTCGCGGACGTCTCGACCGAGATGCTCGGCCAACTCGTGCAGAGTGAACCAATCGTGGGCCATGACTGGGCTGCGAACTCGATGGTCTGGAGGGGCAGCACGGTGGAGCCCAGTCCTTCCCGGTGGATCTGCTGCAATCCAGACGGGCGGGCTGTCTACACATCGACGGGCGTCGAGGCGGGCACCAGACAGCCAAGGGACTCGAGGCATCGCCCCATTAGAGTTTCAGTGTCGAGTTTCCACAAGTCCCGTGACCAGACTTCCAGCTCATACCAGCCACGATACTGCGCCGCCTCCAACCCCGCGATCAATTCCGCCAGAGGCAATTGCCCCTCACCGGGAAGACGCTGGGCGTATTTCTCCGTCCGCGAATCGCCATCGGCCAGTTGTACCGAAGCGATCCAGGGAGCCAGGTTCGTCAACCGAGCCAGCAATGTGTCTGTCAGCGGCACATGGGCTGTACCGAGTGCAATTCCCAGCGACGGATGATTGATCTCGGACAGCACAGACTCGGTCGCCTCGAGCGTGTGCAGAAACGTCCAGTCGACGGCCTGAGCGGACATCGGTTGGAGAGCCAACCGCACTCCCGCAGTTTGTGCGGCAGGCAGCAATGCCCTCAACCCGTCGACCAGCAACCGACGCGCATGCTTGTTGAGGTGACCAGCCGTCGGACCGGAAATCACCCGTACCACGGGGGCTCGCACGATCTGGGCCAGCTCAATGCAGTTCAGGCCGTCCTGGACCGCATTCTCGAACGGGTATCCGTTATGCCGCGTGAAACCGCCGACCGGTCCCACGCTCGAGACCTTGACGCCGGTGGGACGCAGTTCGCGAACGATCTCCTGCGGCGTCCACCCGGCGAGCCGATCTCCCCACAAACCGACTCCCGAGACCCCTGCTGTCTGCAGCTCGGGCAGCAGCAGTTCGAGCGGAGTTCGCACCAGGGTGTTCTGGTGAATCGCTAACCGCGACCACCAGCTGGGGCGACGCGAACTCAACTCCGCAGCGGCTCCCGAGTCTCGACGAGAACGCCCCCACCAGGCAAACCAACGACGTGATAACGACATCCGAATCATACTCCCCAAGGCAATGCTCAAGCTGCGGCCCCGTTGACCGCAGCCGACTCCCGAAGGAATCTCGCATCACCCGGCGGAGTTCAGCGGCAGGTCGGCACTGTCCGCCACGTTGACCCACACATGCACGTGCGGGGCGCCGCGGAAGTACCAGACAAACGTCGGGCCTTCCAGACGCCAGTTGTCCCACACCTTGTCATCGCCCAAGTCTTCCACGTCATAGAAGCCCAGCGAGCAGCGATCCAGCCCGCCGCTTTTGTTCAGGCACTGAATGACTTCGTCCTTGTCCGATTGCCGATACGGCTCGAGCAGACTCTTGAGAACGTCCTGCACAGCGGCCTTCTGGTCAGCGGTCATGTCTGCAACGGGAAGCCCCGGGAAGACACCCTTCTCTCCGCGAAACGGAACATCGCTCTCGGCGGGCATCGTGTCGATCAGCGCCTTCTCCCGCTGCTTGCCATCCAGAATCTGATAGACCGAATTGGCCTTCAGGGCCTGCGGCCAGAAGACGTTACCGGGGTGATCCTTGGCTTCGTTGAACCCCTTGGCGGCGTGTCCGTAGAAGATCGGCCCGCCAAAGGCGACATGATCGGATGTATTGCCGTCACAGCGCACGGTCAGGTGGCGCCCGGTCATGACGAACTCGAACTTCCCCTTGCCGGGCTCCCCAAAGATGGCAATCGCCTGAGCCCGACCATAGCCGCCCGCATCGTCCTTGAGCTGTTGCTTGATCCGGTCGTGCCACTCCGGGTTGTACAGGCCGAAGAAGATCGCCTCGATCATGTCCCGCTGATCGGCAGTAAAGAAGTTCCCCCCCACGTTCAGCTTGTCCCGGTCCGTGATGCTCCAGTTGTTGGAGACGTGGGTCCGCAGAATGCCGCGTTCATCTTTGTAGTCCCAGGGGAAGCAGATCTTGCTCCGCTGCTGCTCATTCAGTGATGCGTACAGCTTCTCAACGAGCGTCTCCGACTCCGGCTTCGAAGCTGGAGCGGCATCGTCGGCTCGCAGCTGAGTTCCCGCCAGCACTCCCGCAGCGGCGGCTCCGACCAAGCTGGTACGAACAAAGTCACGACGGTTGAGGGCTTCGATGTGATCGCAATCGGGGGACGGCTGAATTGGGGACATCAAAGACTCCACGAGAGAGGGAAGAGCGGGGACGGCCTGTAGTATGTACTTCGCGCTTCGATCTTCACAAGATGCCCATTCAGGTCATTTCCGGGATTTTTTGCGACTCGTTGTTTCGGTATTTCGGCATTGACAAACTCACTCACTTGACCCATCAGGAAGATGAGACTGGAGACCTCCCTCCGGTCAGACCGGGTCGATGATCACGACCTCGATGCCGTCGGCGTCGAGGAACCGGCGGAAGGCCTCCATGTTGACCGGATCGCCGAAACGCGGCAGCGTCTCGCAGAAGATGATACCGGTACTGGCCAACTCGACGTTGGCCGCTTTGCAGACTCGCAAGGCTGTCTCCTGAATGGTGGCCATCCCGCTCTCGCCGGAGAACATGGCCATGCGTTTGGGCTCGGGCACGTTGTAGTAACCGAGGAACCGCCCCCCGGTGGCCAGCGACACGGCCAGGTCGTTTTGAGCGACTTCTTCGGTGCGGCACGGGTGCTTTAGCCCATTGGTGGTCCCCCGAAAGGCGATTGTGCAGAGCCCCGAGTCGGCCACTGTGGAGGTCACCACATCCGCCCCGAAGGGGCATCACAAGCCAGCCCAGGGCAGAGCGCAGCGGCGACAGCCGCGTAGCGCCGCCCTGGGTTTGAATTGCTGGAATGGCCCAAGCCCTGAAAGGGCGAAACAGGGGTCATCTCAGACTCTGTTTCGCCCTTTCAGGGCTCGGCAGGTTGGAACTCGGCAACCTGGGGCGGCGCTCCCGTTGGTCGCTCTGCCCCAGGCTACTTTGTAATGCCCTTTCAGGGCGGAGGGCTCGATACCATCATCGAGTCGTGGCCTCGATGCGTGGCCGATCTGGGCAGGATAGAACTCTGACGAACCCAGTGGGAACCACCAGTGAGCGAATGAACTCCGTGCGACCAGCCCCGCCGGTTGATCTTTCACCAGGACACCATCGATCAGGTACGTGAGATCAAACTTCCCGGTGGCCAGTTCCGCAGCTGTGATCCGTTGGAACGGCTGGCGTTCACCGCCGAGCGAGTCCTCGATCGCCTACAGCTTCGCCTTGGCCTCGGCCAGCACGACGCTGACGGGTTTGGACTTGGCGTTGGCCAGGTACGGGAGGTCGCGGGCCAGCTTGAGGAGCTGGTCGCGGGCGGTGGTGTCGTTTGAACTGTCTGGCACAGCGTGTTGACCTCGATGGAATTTGATTGGACAATCAA
>JBIIOI010000102.1:0-12259 GCA_044337025.1 Planctomycetaceae bacterium | reverse complement strand
TTAGCTGTTACCAGCCTCGCTCAACCAAGCACTCGCAGTGCATCCATTGGATGCCACGCTTGCTTCCACCATGTTTCGAAAGATCAGTCAGCTGAACGCCTTACGTCCAACCGGTCCAACAGACTTTCGTCTTTAGGACTCCCCTCGCGAACTTGCGTCCGGCGAAGGGTCGAGCAGTCTAAGACCGCTCCCATCGCGTGTCAACGATTCGGAAGTGTTTTTTTCGACACTTCTTTGCGTTGCTCGCAGTGGAGACGTCCGGGATCGAACCGGAAACCTCCTGCTTGCAAAGCAGGCGCTCTCCCAATTGAGCTACGCCCCCGAAACACCAAACGAACATCCTCCGAAGAGGACTTCATGTAGATTGTGCTCCGGTCTTCCGTCAGTGGGCGTGCGTGGATTCGAACCACGGACCTCAGCTTTATCAGAGCTGCGCTCTAACCAACTGAGCTACACGCCCGACGTCTGTTCCCAACCGGGGTCGACGGTTGGGGGTGCGGAAGGGTATCGACCGTTCCGTTCGGGTTCAAGCGAACGGACACGATTTCTTTCGCTGAGTTCGGAATTCGGGAATTGATTCCCCTCAGCCTCAACTTTCCCGGTCCATTCGGTAGGAATCTGCAACTCCCTCCCGCTACGCTGCCAGAGTCGGCACACCCCTCCTTTCCGTAGTTCAGTTCTGACATGCCATCTTCCCCACTGGACGTCCGAATGCGGGGCTTTTCGCAGCGCGCAACTGTCGATCTGGCAATCGCTTGGATCGATCGGGCCTCCGCCACCCTCCCCGCCACCGATTGCCCGCTTTCCGTTTCTGCGGGACGGGTACTCGCGAGACCGTTGACAGCGCCGATCAATGTTCCCGAGTTTGTGCGGTCGGCCATGGACGGCTATGCGGTCCGATCGGAAGAGACCACGGGCGTCGGGGATTACAACCCGGCTGAGTTTCAGGTGATCGGAGAAAGCTTTCCCGGCCGCCCTGCTGATGTTGTCGTCAGTCCGGGCAGCTGTGTTCGGATCATGACCGGCGCGCCGCTGCCAGCTGGGGCGGACGCGGTGGTCCCTGTGGAGAATACAAGGAAATCGTCTCGCGGAATCGAGGTCACCGAGCCAGTTCCGTTCGGGAAGAACGTGGGCCGGGTCGGTGAAGACATCACGATGGGTGAAGTCGTCCTGCCCGCCTGGCGAAGGCTTCGTCCGCAGGATGTCGCTGTCGCCGCATCCCTCGGATTTGAAAACCTTTCCGTCGTTCAAAGGCCACGAGTCCGAATCCTGTTGACCGGGAACGAGCTGGTGACTGCGGGACAGCTGCGAGGCCCCTATCAGATCTATGATGCCAACTCGCACATGCTTCGAGGCCTTGTCGAGCGGGACGGAGGGGAAGTCGAGACGGTACAGCATCTGCCCGACAGCCCATCGCAAATTCGCGAGGCCCTAACCACTCCGGGAGCTGACGTCATCCTGGTCTCGGGAGGCTCCAGTGTGGGCGAGGAGGACTACGCACCAGGGCTCGTGGCAGAGCTGGGCGAACTACCGATCCACGGGATTGCCATGCGGCCCAGCAGCCCGACGGGGCTCGGGAGAATTGGCGAAACCCTGGTGCTACTGCTGCCGGGCAATCCCGTGTCCTGCCTGTGTGCCTACGACTTCTTCGCGGGCCGGGCCATTCGCCGCCTGGGAGGACGTTCCAGTGCGTGGCCGTACCGCAGCTCAAGGGCTCCTCTCGCTCGCAAGTTGGTTTCGGCGATCGGTCGCGTCGACTATTGCCGAGTGCGACTCACTCCGGAAGGGATTGAACCGCTCGCGCTGAGCGGGGCATCCGTGCTGTCTTCCACCACACGGGCCGATGGATTTGTCGTCGCGCCCGAGATGAGCGAAGGGTACGGTCCTGGAACCGAAGTGACCGTCTACTGGTACGACGAAATGCCCGTAGAACTCCCTGCTCAGGCGTAGTAACGGGACACGGCCTTCGGCAACGTAACTCATTCATTTCATTATTCTTACGAATACTGCTACTTGTGACTTTCGCCTGCACACAGCAACCAACTCTACAAGTCGGT
This sequence comes from Planctomycetaceae bacterium, assembly GCA_044337025.1. Taxonomy (GTDB): domain Bacteria; phylum Planctomycetota; class Planctomycetia; order Planctomycetales; family Planctomycetaceae; genus TH-plancto1. The sequence goes on along the minus strand of JBIIOI010000102.1, from coordinate 10,202 downwards.
GGGCTTCGGTGTACGGATTTTCGGCAGCTTCTTTTTCTTGCGATTGGTCTTGAACGGGCTGCCAGAGGCGAGCGATTGCTGCACCCGGCCCATCCAGAAGAACCCGAGGACACTGGCCGCCAGCACAATGATGCAGAACAGCAAGTACCCCTGCCGCTCCGTGACGATCAACATCACGACACTGGGCAGATGAGCCAGCTGAGTGATCGAATTCCAGAGGAACGTCGCTACTCCCAGGACCGTGACTACGACCGCCGCAACCAAACCCGAACCGCGCCCGACGCGAAACCTCACACTCCCGGTTGAGGAATCCTCCACAGCTCCTTCGGGTTCCCCGGCACCCACCAATTCGGCTTGCGGACCGCTGACCGGGGCGACATGGCTTTTGTAGATCGCAGCAGCGCCTCCCCAGAGGAGAAACGCAATCAGCCCGATCGACATTGAGGCGACCAGCTTGAGGGACAGGCCTGGTGAATCTTCTGACATCTCAATTTGATCCCGGTACGAGAACGCAACTTCCGTAGGCTAATCCTGCCCTGCAGAGAGAACAACTCTCATTACGAGTTCAGCACATCGGGCGAGCCCGACGGCTAACCGAAATCACTCCCGCGTCTTCAGCACCGCAATCAGGTCCAGCTCATCCAGCCGCCGCCGAACCACCAGCCCCGACAGAGCAGCTGCGACGCAGATCACTCCGCAGGCGAACCCCTGCGTGGCCGGGTTGATCACCAGCGGAATCCGATACATCTCGGTATTGAGCGACATCGTCGACACGATACAGAACAGGTAGCCGAGCCCCAATCCCGGCAGCAGTGCCACGACGGTCAGAACTCCCAGCTCGCCCAGCAGGATGCCGGAGATCTCGGTCCGCGTGAAACCGATCACTCGCAAGGTCGCCAGTTCGCGGGCCCGCTCGGCGAGCGAAATCCGAGCCGCGTTGTAGACCACTCCGAACGCGATGATCGTGGCAAATCCCACGTTGAACAGCCGAATCCGCAGCAGGTTCTCGGCAATTGTGTTTCGAAAGCTCTCAATCATCGCGACCTTGATCGACACCCCAGCCACCTGCGGAAGGCGTTTCAGCTCGGTGTAGAGTTGATTCACCCGCAGACTGTCGACCGTCACCCAGGCCCCGGAGAGCGATTCGCCCTCGCGCATCAGCCGGTGAGCTGTCGCCTGCGAGACGTAGCATGACAACCCGGAAAAGTCCTCGACCGTCCCTTGCAGTTGGAGCTTGAGATGCGGGCGCTCCCCTTCCAGGACTTCCAGCGTCACCGAATCGCCGAGCTTCAGCTCCAGCACTTCAGCCAGCTTGGTCGTCATCAGGACTCCGTCTTCGGGAATCCGCTGCTCGTGCCGCATGACATCGACGGCCTTGAAGAGCGGATTCCCCGGCGGCAGCCCCTGCACCGCGATCCGGCGGGAGTGGTGCCCCGACCGGGCAGTGACGGGGATCGACCGCATCGGTACGACGGCATGCACACCGGGCAGGTTCTCAATCTCGTGCAGCACATCAGCCCGCGTGGCCCGCACAAAGGTCACCATCAGGTCATGTCGCTGCGCATGCCGGAACTGGGACTCCATCACGTAATCGACCGCGTCCTTGGCGTAGCTGCCGAGGATGATCACCGCGACGGCTGTTGAGATCCCCAGGCACGACAGGATCGATTTGATCGGCCGGCGTTCCAAGCTCCGCAGAATCATCCGCATGGTCTGCGGAATGAACCTTTGCAGTCCAAGACGCTCGAGCAAGGTCACTCGAAAATCCCCGGGAGGAGCGGGCCGCATCGCCTCAGCGGGGGGGAGCTTCACCGCCTGCCAGACCGAGCCGATCGTGCCCAGAACTCCGGCCGCCAGACTCACTCCGAAGGCCCCCAGCGCCACTTGTGTGTCAAACCGAAAGATCAGCGCCGGAAACCGATAGAGCGTCGTGTACAGCTCCGACAGCTTGAGCCCCATAAACGTCCCGACCGCCGTGCCCACCAGCCCGCCGAGGCAGACCACCACAGCCATCATCTTCATGAAGTGCAGGCCGATCGCCCACCCGGAATAGCCAAACGCTTTCAAGGCGGCAATCTCCTCCCGCTGCGTCGCGATCAGGCGGGACAGCACGACGTTCAACAAGAAGGCCGCCACCGACAGAAAGATCGAAGGCCCCACACGGGCCATGCTCCGCAGCTGGGCCATTTCGTCCCGGATGTAGCGGTGCGAGCTGTGATCATCGCGGTCGTAGGCACCCAGACACCCGTAAGGTTCGAGAATCAGATCGATCTGGCGGATGATCTCGCGCTGATTGGCTGCGGAAGAAACCGACACAGCCAGATTGTTGAACGCCCCCTGCATGTCAAACGCAGCTGCCAGATCGGTCTGCCCCATCCAGAGGACGCCGAACCGCTTGTCGTCCGGGAGAACATCGCCCTCGCGAATCTGAAAGATGAACTCGGGTGAGATCGCCACACCGACGATCGACAAGGTGCGTTCGCGACCGTTGAGCACGGCCCGGAGCGAATCGCCGGGCTTGAGCGAATGTGCATCGGCGAAGGCTTCGCTGACGATGACTTCACCCGATCGATTGGGCTCGATGTAACGGCCCATCCGCAGGTGCAGCCCATTGAGCCCCGGCAGTTCGTTCTCTGGAATCGAGATCAACCGGCCGATCGCCGGCTCGGGCAAGTCCTCCAGATCGAGCGTCACATCCGACAAGATTCGCGGCACCGCCTTCGCAACGCCGGGAATCTCCGAGATCCGTTCGATGACCGTCACCGGAGCCCGCGTCACACGGGCGAACAGATCGGCAAACCGGTAGCGAGCGTAATACTCGGCCTGATTCCGCTTGAGAGTCGACAGCGTGCTGAGCGACATCACAAAAGCCGCCACCCCGCAGGCAATCACCAGCGCAATCGCCAGAAACTGCCCCTTCATCTGCAGCAGGTTCCGGACAGCTTTGCGATCGAGAGCAGCGAGCATGTTCTCCGAGACACCAGAAAGGCCGAAGACGTTCAGGTGCCGGGATTGTAGACCATTCTCCTCTCAGAGCCGCATTTCGGCGACTAACTCGGCAACGTGACGTTGTGGTACACGTCCTGCACGTCGTCGCACTCGTTCAGCATGTCGATGAGCTTCGTAAACATCGGCAGCTCCTCGGCACTCAGTGTCTTGCTGGATTGAGGCAGGAACGTGATCTCCTGGGCATCAAACTCCGTCTTCGGCAGAGCTTCCAGCAGAGCCCCTTTGGCCTTGAAAAGTTCAGCAGGCGGAACGAACACCGTGATCTGGCCGTTATTGCACTCGATGTCATCGACGTTGATGTCGGCATTCAACATTGCTTCCAGCACCGCGTCTTCGTTGTCCCCCTTGAACGACAGCACAGCCAGGTGGTCGAAGTGGAGGGCAGCTGAGCCCGGAGAACCTTGCTTGGAACCGGTCTTGGACAGACAGTTGCGAATCTCGGCAATTGTCCGCTGCACGTTGTCGGTCAGGCAGTCGATGATGACCAGCGAGCCGCCGGGACCAAAACCTTCGTAGCGGGCACTCTGGAAGTCTTCGCCCCCAGCCCCGGCGGCCTTCTGGATCGCCTTTTCGATGACGTGGCTGGGCACCTGCTCGCGTTTGGCCCGTTCGATCAGGTTCCGCAGCGACGGATTGGCCTCGGGGTCCGGCACCCCATTCTTGGCGAGGACGTAAATCTGCTTGCCAAACTTGGAGTACAGCTTCGACTTCTGAGCAGCTGTCTTGAAGATCGCGTTCTTGCGATTCTCGAAGTCTCGTCCCATGTCAGTTCTCTTCGTCCGAGTTCACGTCTGGCTACAGGTTGCGAGGGCCTGCAGGACCGCAGTTCCCAACCCGCCTGATCGAGTCAGTGGGTTGGGAAGTTGCATGCGGAGGGAAGAGGTTACGGAGCGCGGTCGCTCCTTTCAATCCCTCGGGAACGGCGAGCCCCCCAGCTCCGGGCGCTCGCCGGTACAGATTTGCACTCCCGTGCTACTTCTTGAGCTTCGCCACAGCCTCGGCAATGGCCTTGCTGTCGTCCGCAGCTGCGACCATCGTGTTCTTGTAGGCGATCTTGCCGTCCTTGCCGACGATGAAGGTCCAGCGTTTGGCCGTGGCGGAGCGGGTCAGCGTGATTTCCTTGCCGTCCGAAGTCTTCACGTTGGCGGTCTTCACGGCCACCTCGACGGGCACGCCGAACTTCTGGGCGACTTCGCCGGTTTCGTCGGCGAGCAGAGCAAAATTCAGGCTGCGGTCCTTCTTGAAGATCTGGTGATTCGCGACCGAATCTCCACTGACGCCGACGACTTCAACTCCTTCGTCCTGCAGCTTGGCCATGTCGTCGCGAAAGCCGCAAGCCTGCTTGGTACAGCCGCCCGTCAGATCCGCCGGGTAGAAATAGACGACCACGATCTTCTTGCCAAAGTGGTCGGTCGACTTCCAGTCCGCTCCGGAGTCGTCCTTGACGGTGAACTCCGGTGCAGCGGAGCCCACTTCGAGCTTCACGTCTTCGGCCATGACCAATCCCCCGACGAACGTTGCGATGATTGCTGCCAGCCACTTCTGCATTGGAATCTCCCAGGATGTGCGCTCTCCCCGCGAATCGCGGACACAACGAGAATACGCCCAGCGAATGCGCATCGCAATGATCGAACTCTCACCACACAACGCAGATGTCGCCGGTCGAGAGAATAGTCTCCCCGCCCGGCGCATCTGATCTTCTACGGAGCTGTTGACCGGAGGCATCGTTGTAGCGACGATTTCCTTCGGCAGGGCTGTGGCTCTGCTGCCTGTCTCGTCCTCTCTGGACACCTGCCCATGAATCGGTTGGGTTTTCGGCCCGCGCGGCTGATGCTGATTGTCTGCGCACTTGTCGCCCTGACGGTGGTGACACGGGCGGCTCCGACTCGAGCCAAGCCCAAGAAAAACACCCCCAAAGTCCCGGACATCAAATCGACCGATGACCGAATGGCCGTTCTGGAGCGGATTCGGACCTCGTTTCCAGCGCTGAGTGCGAACGCCCGCTTCGGCTCGGAGGACCTGGACGAAGCGATCCAGCTGCAGGTTTCGAAGGTCACGAAGACAAAGTTCGCGAAGGTCGTCGACGACGTCACCTTTCTGCGGCGTGTCAGTCTGGACCTGACCGGAGTGTCGCCCTCTCCGGACAAGATTCGGGCGTTTACCGACGACAAGGACCCCAAGAAGCGGGCCAAGGTCATCGACGAGCTGCTCGATTCCGAGGCTTATTCCCGCAAATGGGCCCGCTACTGGCGCACGGTCGTGTTTCACGACTCCTCGGCTCAGAAGAATCGAGTGAATCCCGACGCATTCGAAGAGTGGCTGTTTACCGAATTCCAGGCCGGGACCAGCTGGGACCGCATCGTCGGAGAGATGCTTTCCGCCTCTCCGCAGAAGCAGAAGGGGAAGCAGGACAAAGACAATGGCTGGGAGCAGGACACCGGCTCGAATAACTTCATCCTGGCCTGCGAGAACAAGCCAGAGATCATTGCCGCCCAGTCGGCCCGGATCTTCATGGGGCTGAGCATCGGCTGCGCTGAATGCCATGACCACCCGTTTGATGACTGGAAACGCGAGCAGTTTCACGAGATGGCCGCGTTCTTCTCTCCCGGCAAGTACTACATGACCGACCAGGAGGACCCGGACAAGAAGTCCGAGATGCAGGCTGCTTTTCTACTGGGCGAGCAGCCTCCCCCGAATCTGCCTGCGGGGCAGCGGCGGGTCGTGGTCGCAGCCTACATGATCTACAACCCGGACAACTACTGGTTCGCGCGGGCCTATGTGAACCGCATCTGGAACGAGCTGATCGGTGACGGGTTCTATGCCGTCGACAGCCTGGGGCCCGACAAGGATGTGGTCCACCAGCTGATCGCCAATCGGCTGGGCTATACGTTCCGGGCCGGGGGATTCAACACCAAATCACTGTTCCGCACGATCTGCAACACCCAGACCTACCAGCGCGAGATCCGGACGATCGACGAGAATGCCGATCTGTTCACAGCTGTGCGGCCGACCCGGCTCCGCCCGTTTGAGGTCGCAGATGAACTCGAACGAGTCCTCGGGGCCGACATGAAGCCGATTCGCAAGGGAGTCGAGAAAGCGTTCGAGTACAATCCGTCGATTCCCCAGCGGGATCTCGAAGGCTCCATCCAACAGGCCCTCTTGCTGATGAACAACTCGCAGATCCAGAACAAGCTGGCCAAGGGAGACCTCAAGAAACAGCTGGTCGGTATCCCCAAGAACCCCGACATGATCGAGGCGGCCTTCCTGGGCGTCCTGGCCCGCAAGCCGACTGCGGAAGAGACCGAGCGGTACACCAAGTTCATCAAGAGTGTCGGCAATCGCGGCGAGGCGATTGATGACCTGCTCTGGGTGCTGCTCAATAGTGCGGAGTTCACGACCCGGCGGTAGAGCCGAGCCATCGAACGAATGACGCCAGAATTCTTACGAATTCTGCTACCTCAAGAGAATTTCCATGCTGATCCAGCTCAACTCCACCGGCATCATCACTCGCCGATCGTTCCTGCAGACCACCGGCGCAGCGGTTGCGAGCGCGGGAGCCATGAGCTTCCTGGCTCCCCTGGGTTTCAGCGCCGAGGACCTCAAGAAGCAAGGCAAGGCCTGCATTCTGGTTTTCCTCAACGGAGCCCCCAGCCAGCTGGAGACCTGGGACCCCAAGCCCGGCCAGACCAACGGCGGCCCGACCAAGGGGATCGCGACTTCCATCTCCGGCGTCCAGTTCGCCGAATACTGGCCGAAGCTGGCGGCCTCGATGAAAGACATGTCCGTGATCCGCTCGCTGTCGGGGAAAGAGGCAGCTCACGAGCGAGGGCAGTACCACCTGCACACCGGACATCGCCTGGCCGGGACAACCAAGTTCCCGCACTTTGGCTCGATCGTCGGGATGAAGCTCGGCAGCCCCGAGTCTGATATCCCGAACTTCGTCAGCATCGGCAACACCCTCAGCTCCGGATTCCTGGGAGTGAAGGCCGCTCCGTTCATCGTGAACAAGCCAGGACAGCTGCCAGAGAATGTCTCCAACGGAATCGGGAACGCCCGCATCGACCGCCGGCTGGCTCTGCTGAAAGAGCAGGACGCCGGACTCGCAGCTGCGGGGGCCGAGGCACTCGCGAAGGAGCATGAGGAGATTTACGGCCGGGCTGCGAAGCTGATGGCGTCCGTCCGGCTGAAGGCCTTTGATATTGCCAGCGAACCGGACGCGATGAAGCAGGCGTACGGAGCCAACACGTTCGGGCAGGGATGTCTGGCTGCGCGGCGGCTGGTCGAGGCGGGAGTCCCGTTCGTCGAGGTGCAGCGCGGCGGCTGGGACATGCACGAGAGCTTGTGGGAGAAGATGGGAAAAACCGCTCCCGAGGTCGATCAAGGTGTCGCCCAGCTGATCGCTGACCTGAAGCAGCGCGGGCTGTATGAGAAGACACTGGTGATCGTGATGGGTGAATTCGGTCGGACTCCCAAGATCAACCAGCGAAACCCCGCGGTCGGCCGCGATCACTGGGCCCGCAATTTCAACCTGCTGATCGGCGGCGGAGGAATCCAGGGGGGCGTCTGCCTGGGCAAGACCAGCGACGACGGGACCACGATTACCGACCGCCAGGTGGAAGTCGATGACCTGTTCCAGACAATGGCCAAGGCCCTGGGGATCGACGGGACCGAAGAGTTGATTACCCCGGAAGGTCGTCCGATCCGAATCGTCGATAAGGGAACAGCCATCAACGAGCTGGTGTAATCTGCGCACCAGGGAGGGCGAGGCTCCTGCCGAGCCGCACGCGCGGAAGCCAGGTTCTCCTGCAGTCACAGCTCAGCCGGAGCTTCGTCCTCCCCAAGGTTTCCCTCGTGCCCGAGAATCGCGCGACTATCGCGCAGCCGCTGCCTACACCACAGGCAACTTCCCGACGGCATTCCCCCATTCGGTCGACCGGAGTCGCTGTTTTGCAGGGATTTTCGCTCTTTTCCTCATTTGGCACGCGAATTGAATAAGCATCTGCCAGCTTTACAGATGGCAGCGCTCACTGCCTGATCAAGCACTCGTGTGGCTCGTCGCGTGGTCCTGGGATTCGACCAGTGCGGCCTGCTTCAGTCTTGCTCAACTTGATCGATGCTCGAAAGGTCTGGGATAACCATGCGAAGGTTGTGTGCGCTCGCGGTCTGCCTGTTGGCAATTTTGGCGGCCCCTCCGAATTTGTGTTGGACTTGGGGACAGGAAGCTCCCCCCGCTGCCGAAGCCACGGCAACACCTCCTTCAGCTGCCTCCACGGAGGCTCCGGCAGCTGCTCCTGTTGCGGCGGCAGAGGCGACTCCCGCAGCGCCGCCTGCTCCCGCAGCTCCTGCGTTTACCAGTGAAGAACTGGCCTACTCGCTGGACAACATGATCCTGTTCATCGCAGCAGTCCTCGTGCTGTTCATGCAGTCGGGATTCGCACTGGTCGAAACCGGACTGAACGCATCGAAGAACGCCGTGAACATCATGTTCAAGAACTTCATGGACATGGCTGTGGGAACGCTGTTGTTCTTCGTTGTTGGCTACGGGATCATGTACCCGGGAGCTGACGATAAGGCACACATCATCCCGAACGTCTTGGGCTTCGCTCAGGTCGGGATCGCGGATGCCGATCCGACTCCTGGTCCGGCCGCTCTGCACCCACAGGCTGACTTCCTGTTCCAGGCCGCTTTCTGTGCCACCGCAGCCACGATCGTCTCGGGAGCTGTCGCTGGCCGCATCAAGTTCTCGGCTTACCTGATCTACACGGTCATTATCTCTGGACTCGTCTATCCGGTGAGCGGGATGTGGCACTGGGGCAAGGGGTTCCTTGCCGACATGGGCTTCATCGACTTCGCCGGTTCGGTAATCGTCCACGCGGTGGGTGGTGCAGCGGCTCTGATGGGAGCCATCGCTCTGGGGCCCAGGATTGGCCGCTATGTGAATGGCAAGCCACGTCCGATGCCCGGTCACAACATTCCGTTCGCCGCTCTGGGTGTGTTCATTCTGTGGATTGGCTGGTTCGGGTTCAATCCCGGAAGCCAGCTGGCCTTCACCGGTGCTGCCAACGTCAAGACTGTGATGCTGGTGGCTGTCAACACGACCCTCGCAGGTTCTGCAGGAGCCGTGATCGCGATGTTCATCTCTTGGTTCATGTTCAAGAAGCCTGATCTCACGATGGCTCTGAACGGTGCCTTGGCCGGTCTGGTCGGCATCACAGCCAACTGTCACATCGTGACGAATGCAGAGTCTTTGATCATCGGCTCAATCGCTGGTGTGATCGTCTTCGCTGCCGTGCTGCTGCTCGACAAGTTGTGCATCGATGATCCGGTCGGTGCTGTCCCGGTTCACTTCTGCTGCGGTATGTGGGGCGGAATCGCCACGGGTATCTTCGGCGAAGGTGCCGTGCTCAAGACCCAGCTGATTGGTGTCGGAGCGATGGTCGGCTGGTCCCTGGTGGTCAGCGGGATCACGTTCTTCCTCCTGAAGGCCATCGGACTCCTGCGAGTCGACGCCGAAGAGGAAATCGCCGGTCTCGACATCTGCGAACACGGCATGTACGCCTACCCGGCTGCTCTGGTGGCTGCCTCCAGCACCGAAGCGATGGGCGGCGGATCAGCTGGCAGCGTGGGTGGTGCTCCAGTCGGTGGAGTGAGTGTCGCTGCTCACTAAATGAAACACGGTTCTCGATCGTGTCTGTTCCCGGTTCTCTCCTGACCCAGAACCTCGGAACTTCAGAAGAAGGAGACCTCTTCACAAGCACAGGGTCAGGCGGGGAGCAGTCCACGACTGCTCCCCGGCGGAAACGCGAGCAGAGTGGGTGCAACGTTTTGGGATCCCCAGCTCCCAGGCGATGCACCCACTCCTTGCATTTGATGGGAGTGAAAATTGACCTCGATCAAGCCAGCTAACCTCTGGCACCCCGCTACGGTCGCTGGAGTGACTCCAACAATCTACTCCACCAACTGCGGCGTGCCGGACTCACCCAGTCGGGATGATCGAACCAGATCGTCTCATAAGAAACATCCAAGTCCCACGCGCCGTAGCGCCGCATCAACTCGGCTGGCACCTGAAACCAATCGAACTCGCCCGTGACGCCGCGTGCGTGCTGTGGCGTAATGTGATAAAGGATATCAACCCACGCACGGAACTGTGGTCGCAGGTTCGGTAGTCGTGAAGCAAAGGGCTCAATGACATC
>JBIIOI010000101.1:0-12314 GCA_044337025.1 Planctomycetaceae bacterium | reverse complement strand
GGTATTATTCTGACCGTTGTACCAGTTCAGGGGGAACTGGTTGAACGTGTCGTGGTAGTTGTGGCAGGCCAAGCCCAACTGCTTCAGATTGTTCTTGCACTGGCTACGGCGAGCAGCCTCTCTCGCCTGTTGAACGGCAGGCAATAGCAGCGCGATCAAAACTGCGATGATGGCGATCACCACCAGCAGCTCAATCAGCGTGAATGCCCGTCGCAAAAACGGAACCGAACGCCTCATTGTGACACCTCGTCAAAAACTCCGCAAAGAGCATCCCCCAAACACTAGGGGATGGGAATGTCGAAATCGTTGCTGCCCTCTTTGACTTCGAAGGTCAATGGGGTCTTGAGTGCATCGCCGTACTCGGGTGGAATGACCGCATCTGTGGCCACACCATTGGGCCCACCGACCGGGGCACCTTTCTTTCCACCCTTCATCTGGCCTTCTCGTTCCTTCATCATGGCGACCGGATCGAACGTCCCTCCGCCTCCGGATCCGCCAGTTTGGAACTTCTGGATCGTCACTTTGTGCTTGCCGGCGATGGCGCCGCGCTTGCCCGTTGCAGAGACAACTATGAATTTGCCCTCGGCATTCGTAACACCGGTTGATGATGGCCCCTTCTCAGGAGAGAAGGTCACACTAATTCCCGCCAATGGCTTGTCGCCTTTGGTGACCGTACCCGCGACGTAATGCAAAGTCGGCCCGCCATCACCGCACCCGGTTGCCAGCAGCAGCGCAGCCAGAAGAATGAACCGGTTTCCTGACATGAGACCGACGCCTGAAAAGTGGATTGATGAGAGGAAGGACGAATGTCCAGCACCACCCCGATGGTATCCAATGATCGGTCCAGATGTAAATCTGGATTGGAAAAAAATGAGAATTTCTAACGAACATTTGGATTCTGGTGGCGATGGATCCCCTGGGCCACTTCGAAGTCCGAACAGTCCGTTGCCCAGGCGGCGATCGCCCGAAGCATTTGGGGAGGAGCCTCGCGAAAGTGGGGGAGCCTGCGGACCTCCAGAACGATCGATGTGCCTTGAGCTGCCAGCGCTGCCACACGGCCGGCCTGCGACGTATCACCCTGATTTCTCAGCAGTTGCGACCAGTCGTGTCGTGCCTTGCAGCTCAGTGGATGCAGCCGCAGAGCTTCCCGGTACGATTCCTCGGCCTCATCGATCCGAGCCTGCCTGGAGGCGTACCAGCCTTTGTAGTACCAGAAGACCGGGTCAGTGGCCATTGAGTCCGTCACAAGTGATAGCCACCGCCCCATTTCCGCGACATCGCCATCATCACTGGCGTTGAGCATGCGGAACTCCAAATAAGAAGTAAACTTGCGGCATTCTTCATCCAACAGGTCAAGCTCGGCCAGAACGTCCGTATAGGCCTGTGCGGCTGCCGGTCCGGTGGCATCAAGCGTATTGCCCCGCGCTCGCTTGGCTTTTTGGATCAGATGGCTGACTTTCAGCAGCTGCGATTCCGGGGCCTGGTCTCGCCAGCGCTGAACGATCTCTGCCCCATCAATGAACCACAGGTCATCCACATTGATCAGGTACAAGTAGTGCTCAGGCAGGTCTCCCCCCACCCGGATCAACTGGCGAATCTCGGCCATCAATTCGGCACGCTGCATCGTCATGGCATAGAAGTAGACCCGATTGCGTCGTGCGTCGAAGTTGTTCGGTTCGATCTGCAGAATTTCGTCGGCGATCTTCAGGGCCGACAACGGCTGATGGAGCACATGAAACTGAATCTCCAATCGCAGGGTGGCAGCCTCGATGCCTCGAGGCCCTGTCAATGGCACATGCGAAAACGACTCAAATGCTTCCGTGTAGTTCTGCCGCGCGTGCTGAGACTTTCCCAGCCAGAACCAAGCCACTCCCGATTGAGGTTCGCGCTCAATCCAGTCGCGGGAGAGTTCTTCGAGTCGCTCCCAGTCTTCAGCGGTTACAGCCTGATTGCACTGCCCTGGGAACTCCGCCAGACGCCATCGACCGGCCAGCCAGTTCCCCCCGACCAGCAGCAGAATGAGAACGACGATCCCCGATCCCCAGGCGGTGCGAACTCTCACGGCTGCGCACCCGCTTCTGCGGAATAGCCGAACTCCCTCAAACGAAGTTCGAGAGATTCGTACCCTTTTTCGTCGCCGCAGGCCCGCAGATACTTGGCGATATCCAGCAGAATGTCGGCTTCGATCGAGTTCGCATTCGCCTCACGCAGCAAGCGAGTCCGCAGTTCTCGGCCCAGGGCGGCCAGATTCTGCTCGCGCTCCACGAGGATCAATTGACCTCGTTTTCGCAGCAGATTGGCGTACTCATGATGAGCCAAAGGGCTGGCGGGATGCAGACGAATGGCTTCCTGAATCGCATTCTCGGAGTCGTCCAGCTGTCCCATCATGGTGTGATACCAGGCGCGATAGACCCACACCATATGATCATCGACCGAGTCGTCTGAAACCTTCTGCAGGAGTTGGCTGACTTTCTCGATGTCGCCGGCCTGATACGCGCGATGCATCATATAGGTCAGCAGTACTGAGTCGCCGGGAGCCTTTTCGAGAAAGAAGTCGAGCTGACGATTCGCTTCCTGATCCAGGCGGACAGCGTCCTCCGTGCGGGCGGAGTCGACGTTCATCGCCAGATTCATCGCCGTGTGAACCCCCAGCCCGATCTTGAATCGGGGCTCATCGGGAGACGAGGCCAGCCACCGGCTGTTCATCTGGCTTCCGTTGGTATAGGACAACAGATCGGCCATCACGTAGTAGGTGTACATCTCCCGAGTCTGCGAATTGTTCTCCATCGCCCGGTGAATGGCCTTGAGCATGGCAACGCGCTGTAGGTTCATTGCATAGAACGAAACCAGTCGCGAGTGAACCTCGACGATCTCCGGGTCAATACTCAGGATCTTCTCGCTGGTCTTGATCGCCTCCAGCGGAAGATTGAGGGCCGTCCACTCCAGATTGGCCTTCTCCACCAGGGAGAGCAAATAGTTCGGGTCAGTGGGAGGAACCTGACTCAGGTACCGAGCCATTGCGGAAAAATCACTCAGGTTCTGGGCGGCCTCGGCCGCGAACCACCATCCCAGATTTGACTGCGGATCCCACGCGACCCAGCGATCTGCGACCTGACGCAGCGACCTCCAGTCGGCCTGGCCTTTCATCGTCTGACACTCGATACGAAAACTCCGAGTCCAATAGGCGGACCAACCGCGAACTGCCCCCCAGCTCGCGAGAACGAGGCCCGCAGTGATCAGGCAAATCAGAAACACACGCCCCTTGACCATGCGGGCGGGGGTGACCAGGACTTCTGGAGCGACTTCCTTCTCGACGAGGCTGTCAGTCACGGTTTCCTCAAGGTTTGTGTCCGGTCGAGCAGAATGCTCTAGTTCCAGCCCTGCGGACCTTCCGGCGTCCAGACCGTGGCTGCGGTCACGCCTTCGCTGACCTCTAGCGTACAGTTGCCCGGGACGTTTCGGAATGAACTCGTTCCTCCCCCTGGCCAGACCACGGTCACTTCCACCGATTGCGAGTACTCCCCCAGTCCAAACGACAGCTGGCGTTGATTCGTGGCCTGAAAACCATTCCCGCCCAGCAACTGCTGTGTCCGCGAACGTCCGTCGTACTGGATCGTCACGACAGCCCCCAGGGCGTCTCGACTCAGCTGACGGCCATGCAGCCGAATGGTCAGGCAGTGTCCGCTGTTGGCGGTCTGATTCGTAACCAGCATCGCCGGGGTGGCGATATTCGACTGCACAAAGTCCGTCCGGCCATCCTGATTCCAGTCAAGCAAGGCAATCGCTCGTCCGAGAACGGGGGTATCGAAGACCGCGCCGGCGTCAGCTGCGGAAAGCTGTTGGAACTTCCCGTTCCCCCGGTTTCGAAAAAACTGAGTCGGCATCTGGTACTGAGCCCCCTGTCCGAAGTCGGCGACATGTCCATTCGCCACGACCAGATCAAACTCGCCGTCGTTGTCAGCATCTAGGAACTGCGTCCCCCAGCCCACGTACGGAACCCCCGCTGCCAGCAGTCCCGTCCCGGTAATCGCATCTTCAAAGAACCCCTCGCTGCGCTGCAGGTAGAGATTGTTTGCCTCACCTTCAAAATTGGTCACAAACAGGTCGGTCAGACCATCATGATTCAGGTCTCCGGAGGCGACTCCCATGCAAGCGGTCGGTTGACCGTTCATATTGAGAGCCAGCCCATTCTGCGTCGCCTCATCTCGATAGGTGCCGTCAGGTTCGGGGCGCAGGAAATGATTGGGAACCTGATCGTTCGAAATAAACAGACTCGGCTGGGACTCGTCATTCAGGTACACGGTCACAATCCCCAGCCCTTTGGCATTCTCACGGGGAGTTGCATTGAGAACTTCGCGGAAGGTCCCGTCTCCGTTCGACAGCTGGACTCGATCCGGACACCCCGCGAAGTTCCGGACTGAGCAGCGATTGGCAGAGCATTCCGTACGGAACATCGTTTCGCCCTGCAGGTAATTGACGTCGTACAGGTCCGGATGGCCATCGGCGTTCAGGTCCCCGATCAAGCAACTGCTGGTCCAGTCACTTCCGGCCAATCCGCACGAGGCCGTGACATCTGAGAATGTTCCGTCCCCGTTATTCATCAACAGCTGATTCCTGCCAATGTTTGCGACATACAGGTCGACGAACCCGTCGTTGTTGAAATCGCCGCAGGAACATCCCTGGCCGTACCCCTCTTCCACCGACAACCCTGCTGCTTCGGTCACATCGGTAAACCGATCTGTCCGCAGCCGATACAGCCGATCGGCGTATTGAGGCGACGGGCTCGGCTGGTCCGCTCCGGGTTTCCATGGCTCTCCCTGGGGCAAGTAAATATCCGGGCTTCCGTCCAGGTCATAGTCAGAGACGGCAACACCTCCCCCGATTGATTCGAAGATGCGGACCCCGTTTGTCTGTTTGTCGGGACTTTGAAAATAGGTGAAGTTCAGGCCGCGGGCCTGGGCCTCTTCTTCAAAATGAATCTTGGCATCCGCCCCAATCGTAGGGGCAGAACTGACTGTATTGGGGATCTCCAGAGTCCCGAAATCGGGATAACGGCTCAGATCGTTCTTCCGCACGAGGTCTGCCTCTCGATCGAATCGCGGCTGGGTGGAGACCGCATTGATCTTAGCTCGCATTCCGGTCACCAGTGGATCCGTCGGTCCCAGCATTTCAGTCGTAATATCAGCCCAGCCTTTCGCCTCCCAGTGACGTCCCATTCCGACGAGCGTGTCGACGATCCGCATGAGAAGCTTCTGATCGCGCCCCTGTGCGATCAACGCTCTCTCGGCATTGTCAGCGTATTCTTTGAGTTCGCTCGCGCGCTGGGTGAACTGTGCTGCGATCGCCGCATCCAACGGAGCCAGTGTGACTCCCAGCTGATAGTTGGCCCGACGATCATGGGGGCGCTGTTTCAAGGTTTCCCAGAAACAGCGGCTGGCCACCTGGTGATTCTTCAGCGCCGCGGCCCACAGTCCCCGCACGTACCAAATCCCGTAGTGCGACTGAACAGCCACAGGTAACTGAGAATTCCAGGCACCCATCGAGTCCAGACCCTGGTCCAGGATCAGTTCGCCGAGCAGTGCCTGTGCTTCTGCCAGGTCGGGATGAGCTTGTACCAGTTTCCAGAGCCGCTCGCGGGCTCGGTCCCACTGAAACTCGTGTACTTCTTCGATCGCCATTCCGAGATTGACGTATGGGTCCGCACCGTTCCATTGAAGGGCCTGCTTAAGCCGCGAGTATTCGTCTCCACGGCGTTCCGGAATCGAAAGAGAGATCAGTTCCTTCACATCCAGCCGGCCATTTTGCACGAGCCAGAGCATGTGTTCATCAGCTTCCGTACGGACCCCGGACTGAACCAGAATCTGCGCCAGCTGAAGATGACTGGTCTGATTGTCCTTATTCCGTTCAAGGAGATATCGCAAATCCTTCGCAGCCAGAAACAGCGCACCGACCTTGATTCGTTGCTCGGCCAGCACTCGAGCGGCCTCGTAGGAAGCTGAGCTCTGATCCCGCGGAACCGACTCCAGATACTGAATGGCATACTTGGGGCCTCGGCTGATGGCCTCGGCGCGACCGATCATGACCTGAACTTCCGGCCAGCGATCATGGGACTTTGGAATCGCCCTGCCGAGACGCCGGACCGCAGCGTAATCCTGATTTTCATTGGCGATTGAGACCTGGTCGAATTCATTCGGCGGAGGCGGAGCCTCTCTGCAGCCCATCATCCCCAAAACATTCACGAAAACGAGGCAAAGAACTGTCGCCAGTAGCTTCTGCATGTTCATGAACGCCATCCAGCTTCAGCACCGCACAGTGACTTGAACGTCCTCTATGACTTGAACGTCCTCTATTGGGACTTAATGATATCAGGACACGACGGAAATTTGCAGCTTTCAACATTCCCGTTCGTATTCATGTCCGGCGAGCTGTGTCATCGGAACGAATTGGGCGACCCCGTGGAAGTCGAATGTTGCGGAGACATTTGGGTCAGACATCGACGCTCAAAATGGCAGGTCGGTGTCGCATGCGTGTTGGAAGAATCTTCGTACCCGCTGGCTTCCCCAGCGGAATCGGGATGAGCTGGGCACGGACAACTCCTGGACGATCACCGAGTCTCGGGGCGCCCTAGCAAGCGGGCGGCACCGGTCAGGCGGATTTCCCACAGGAACTTCGGGTCTGAGCGACTCACCGTTCTACCAAATCCGCCTTCACATAGACGATCTGGTGTTCCCGGTGCCATTCGCTGGGATAGAAGTTCTTCACCCGATTGGCTTCGAACAGCACAGGGCTGTGGATGAACCGAGCTTGTTCGGGACGGGTGTAGTACCAGAACGAGTTGCTGTTCCAGAAGCTGACGTGCGTCGGGTCTTGGAACGCACCTCGGCCGTCGGTGCTGGGGGTGAGGGTCAGGAACCAGCCGCCGGGGATGAGGCAGCGGTGGGCTTCTTGCATGGTGTGGATGGGATTACGGAGGTGCTCGAGGGCGTCGTGGGCTCGGAAGACTCCGATTTCGCCATCTCCGAACGGCCAGCGCTGGTTAAGGTCAGCTGTGAAGTGGGCGTTGTGGAGGTCGACGGATTCGTAGCCGGGGGCGGGGTTCAGACCGCCGCAGAGGTCGATCTTTCTGAGGGAGTTCAGATCGCACCAGCGTTCGACGAGTGGGTAGATGTGCTGGTCGTGGATGTTGAGCGTCTCGGTCTGGATGAACGCATTCTGATCACCGCGACAGGTGTTGGTCGGGTGGACGTGATAGATGTACAGGCAGCGGTCGATGTGCTTCACGCGGCCGTGGATGTAGGTTCGGCACAGGAGATCGTGATCGTCGAGGACTGCTCGTGAGGCGTCATGACCGCCGATGCGATGGTAGAAGGCCAAACAGTGCGAGCGATCCCTTGTCCGCCATTGCCACTGCGAGCCGGGCGAAGACGAACGACTTCCAGAAGTTGGTGTCGAACGACACGTGCCGGACGGCGCGCTTCCCCATAACACCGGGGATACGCCAGTTCAGACCGACGCGGTCGCCGGGTCGCCTCTTGTAGTCGGCGAACGGCAGGCTCGACGCCCCGACGAACCGCCCATGGCTGGGCAGCAGCAGCGCCGCGTGCGGTGACTGCCGGCAGAACTGGTAGACCACGTCGGTCGACGTCCCCCAGTTGGCATCGATCAGGCAGCGTTCGATCCGCAGTGAGGCTCCATCTTCACGATGCCATTCGCGAGCCAGCTGGCGCTCCGTGAGGGCCTGCAGCCCTGCATAGATCGCCCCCTCAAGTCCCGTTCCCGGCGTAACCGTTGACAGCGTTCTGGTCACATCTCTCAGCGAGAAGTACGACCGCTGGGGATCGGGCCAGGCTCCGTACTCCAGCACAGCCCCGCTGAACTCTTCGGCCCAGGCACAGATCGCGTAGAACAACAGCTTCTGCTGTACATCGATGAACATCGTCAAATGCTGGCACCCCAGCGGGACGCGCCCCTTGGGCAGCCCGTTAAGCTTGGCTGCGATTTGGTCGGCGGTGAGTTCATTCTCATCCGCCTGCACCTCAGGCAGCGGTTCGTTCTGGTACTCAGCCCAGAACGCAGCCTCGTCTTGTAGCTTCAAGTTCATGGCGTGCTGGATGGCCGACAGCTCGTCGTAGTTGAACCGCACGGGCCACGCGATCACCGCCCCGGCGTCCATCTCCTCGCGGTGCTTGCGATAGAACTCCGTTGCACCGGCTCCACCGTCTTCGTTTCTCAGTCCTTCGGATCGAATCTCGGCGTACCGCTCCCACAACTTCGCCTCGGTCGGGAACTGGTAAACCATCCTTGTGCGTTCGCCCTGCCATTGAGGGTGATGATCCCGGCTCAGAATCCTGTCGGCCATGTCTCCCGGTCGAATCACCGTGCAGGGCATGATCCCAGAGATCTTCTGTCCAGGCCCCGCCAGTCCCAGCACCGCCCCCGCCAGGATGCTCTCGCGCTGTTGGCACTGAGAGATTGACCGTGCGGACTCGTCCGTCTGTGGGTCGTCCAGCACCACGAGATTAGGACGCACGCTCCGGCCATCCGGGCGTTTGAACTTCATCCCGCGAATACGCCCCGTGATGCCAGCGACCTTGATGATCGCTCCGCTGCCCTTGGATCTCCCGTCCTCACGGACGAAGGGCGAAGCCCCCTCGGACCAGCCCTGGAGAGTGATCGATGGCAGCACGATGTACTTGGCTGTCCAGCCGATATGCGTCCGTTCCCCCTGGTACAGCTGGCCGTTACAGCGGTTGGCGATCCCGTCGAGCGACTGGATCGGATGGCAGATCTCCGGGTAGTCAGCGAGCAGCAGATCGTTGGCGTCCAGTTCAGTCTTGATCGACTCCAGCATGTCCATCGCATGCCCTTCGTCGGAACCAATCAAGCACACGAACTCGCGATGGCCGTTGAGTACGGCCCAGATGCAGGCACACTCGCAGATGGTCGTCTTGCCGCTCCCGCGTGGCATGGCCATCGCGAACAGGCCACCGTGCAGCACTGCTTGCTCAATCTTCCGCAGGACCTTCAGATGATCGTCCGACCACTCCAAATGGAACGACTGCGGGAAGTACGCTTCGCAGAAGTACTGAAAGTCGGTGGCTGCCTTCAGCCTGCGCTGCGGGTCCGCCACTGCGGGTAGCTCGCCAATGTCCCGTCCCTTGGCAGAGAGTTCCGCACCCCGGCGAGCGGTCCGGTCCTTGTGCTCTTCATAGGTCTGCGGCGGCTCTGACGCCTTGGGATGATGCCGCTCCCAGGCCAGCCAGGCGGCATACTGAAACAGGTTGACCCGGTTCTTCTCTCCGATCCGCAGCCCGGCCCGCTCGCGGTCGCGGTACACCTGCCGCTCGCCCGTGACCTCACCCAGCGGGGTCGAGTTCAGCAGCCGCACCAGTTCGCTCTGACGCATGTGCGATAGATCAGCGGCCATTGCCACTCTCCCGTGCCAGCCACGCGGTGTAGAACAGAATGTTCACCGTCCCATCCGCATTTCGCGGTGCCCCAGCTGCCAGATCGGCCTCGATCTGCTCGGGCGTAATCAACCGCGACCCGGCGTTCGACAACGCTCGCGCGAGTTCCTCGGGGGTGAGTCGTTGCGGGTTGCTGAGGCGTTCGTCCGGCATGGGAAAAACCTGCTGAATTCCTGCGAAATGGGCTCGCAGTCGAGTGGATGTTGTTTCGACATCGAGGTAACTCATGTCGCGTCGGAGGGAGGCATCAGACCTCAGGCTCCAGAGCGAGCCCGACTAGGTCCTCGGATTGCCTGCTTCCTGAAGCCCGGAGCCCGACGCCTGGAGCCGCCCTTGCTTCGCCCCTTGAACCAACTCCCGCCGGGAACCCGGTTCCGCCAACCTAACCTGAACATCACCGGCAAGCTGTTAATGGTGAACGAATGCCGGGCCCGAGTGCGGATCGACCAACCTCAACAGGAGGTCGAGTTCGCCGCTCCTGACGGCTCGATACGCACGTTCCGAGCGTGCCGCAATCACGAAACCTCCTGGGCCCCGACCGTGTTGGTCGAGGTCCTTTCCCTTGAGCCCCTGTCCGAAAGAGATGCCACCATGCCCACGAAGAAGCCCGCCCCCAAGTCCACCAAGAAGGCCTCCGCACCGAAGGGTGCCAAGCCCGCAGCCCCCGCGAAGACTGCCCCGGCCAAGACGCCGAAGGCCGCGAAGCCCGATGGCAAGCTCAGCCAGCTCGACGCGGCGGTGAAGGTCCTGACCGAAGCCGGAACACCGATGACCACCAAGGCGATGATCGAAGCGATGGCCACCAAGGGCTACTGGACCAGCCCCGGCGGAGCGACCCCGCATGCGACTCTTTACTCTGCCCTGCTCAGGGAGCTACAGAAGAAGGGTCTCGAAGCCCGGTTCGTGAAAACCGACCGGGGTCATTTCGCGCTCAAGACGTAAGATGCAGACGAACGCTTCTCAGATGAACCAACGCCCCGCGACAATACCGTGTGGGCGTTGTCTGTTACACATCCAACGGGCTTCGGACACCCAATCCGGGTTTGGCCATCACGTGCGTGTAAATCTGTGTCGTGCTGACATCGCTGTGGCCGAGGAGGTCTTGCACGGTGCGAATGTCGGTTCCTGACTCCAACAGGTGGGTCGCGAAACTATGCCTCAAGGTATGACAACTGGCGGGCTTGCTGAGCTTCGCCAATTGGACCGCGCGTTTCATTGCCCGTTGCAAACCGTCCTCCAGGACATGATGACGACGCATGATTCCGCTCCGAGGATCACGTGAGACTTCGCGTCCCGGAAAAACCCATTGCCAAGGCCATGAGATTCCCGCGTTCGGCGACTTCACTTCCAAGGCGTGCGGCAACTCGACACCCCGCAGATTGGCCTCACGATCTTGCGCAAAGAGCCCACGCAGACGTCCGATGTGCGATTCCAGCTGTTCGCGGATCGACTCGGGCAGGATGGTCGTCCGGTCTTTGTCACCCTTGCCGCTGCGGACGGTGATCGTCCCTCGCGTGAAATCGACATCCTTGATTCGCAGCCGCACGCATTCCATGAGCCGCATGCCGGTGCCGTAGAGCAGCCGCGCCATCAGTCCGTGGGTGCCGTCCATGTGGGCCAGTACACGCTTCACTTCCTCGCGGGTGAGGACTGTTGGCAGGCGCTTCGGCCGCTTGGCACGGTCGAACTCCCCAAACTCACCGGGATCGCGCCGCACGACTTCCCGGTACATGAAGACGATGGCGTTCAAAGCTTGATTCTGCGTGGAAGCAGAGACGGTCCGATTCACAGCCAGATGCGTCAGAAACGCGCGGACCTCCGTCGGCCCCATCTCCTGCGGGTGACGCTTGCCATGAAACAGAATGAACCTCTTGACCCAGGCTACGTACGATTGTTCCGTGCGATAAGCCAGGTGCTTCACCCGGCAGGCATGGGCGACTTGTACGAGAAACCGTGGCTCATTGGGCTGACCCGGTCGAACGGAAGGGGCGGTGGATTTTTGGGCGTCGAATCGCGATTGTGAAGATTGCGGCATAGCATGGGGGCCAAGTGCGGTGTAGCATGGGATTTCGTCTAGCGGTCCGTCGCAACTCGTTTGCCAGTCTGACGCATCAAGATTGACGAGTCCATGCCACACCGCCAAACTGCGGTAATCTTCTACCGCACTTCGGCGGTCGAATACCTGTTCGGTGACAAGACATGAATACGCCTACGATGCCACGACTCATATTCTTCACCGTCGCCGTTCTCGCTGGCGCGATCGCAATATTGACCGATCGCTTTTTCGTGCCGGGAATTCTGCTGATCGGTTTCAGCAGCATTGTCCTGAGGGGCAAACGCGAACAGAAGAAACTCTGGTCCACCCCGCTCACAAAGTGGCAAATCGTACGCGGGTTCATTCCACTGATCTTGATTGGCTCGTTTATGGCCTACCTCATTGTTGCTCGCGAACGTGGTTCCGCCCCATCCGAAACGACCATGACGTCGATATCCGGTGTTTTCAAGGTCGGGTTCGTGATTGCGGGGGTTTTCATGATTGGCCAACCTTGGCTCCGATGGTACCGAAGCCGCAATACTGCAGGTGCTCCGAGTGAGTCTGACTGAAGGTGTGCCCAGCCCGAACATGGCACTTGAATCACCGAACCAAGCGATGAACGCGAGCGGCGGTGGCGGGCGTTCTCGCAGTGCTGAACCAGTCCCGCCGCCGCGTTATCGCGGTCGTTAGCTGGCCAAGATCAATCACCGCACCGAGGAGAATCTATGACGAAGCGTGATGGTCCAACCCTTACTGCGGGTTTGTTGTTTCTTGCTGTGTTGATCGGTGGATCGCTTCCTGCGAAGCCGGCT
>JBIIOI010000138.1:0-3857 GCA_044337025.1 Planctomycetaceae bacterium | reverse complement strand
ATCAGTGTTCCATCGAGTACGCTCATGGCGGCAAACAGCGTCGTCGTGCCGTTGCGTTTGTAGTCGTGGGTCATCGTCCCCAGCCGACCGGGGAACATCGGCAGGCTCTTCTGAGTCCGGTCGAGGGCTTGAATCTGGCTCTTCTCATCACACGAGAGCACCAGCGCATGCTCGGGTGGATTCAGGTACAGCCCCACCACATCCACCAGCTTCTCCGCGAACTTCGCATCGTTCGAGACCTTAAATGTCCTGGTCAAATGCGGCTTCAGCCCGTTGTCCCGCCAGACTCGATGTACGGTCGCCTTGCTGCATCCGATCACAGCTGCCATCGAACGCACCGACCACTGCGTAGCGTCGCCCGGCAACTCTTGCGTGGTCCGCCGAATGATCTCGGCTTCATGCCGCGACCGAACAGTCGCGGGCGGTCCCGAACGAGACGCATCCTTCTCAATCCCCGCCAGCCGCAACGAGGCAAACCGGTTCCGCCACTTCCCCACGGTCTTTCGCTTGCAGCCCAGATCGAGAGCAATGTCCTTGTTCTCTCGCCCCTGGGAGGCGGCGAGCACAATCTTCGCCCGCACGACCAGCCGCGCCGGCGTACTCCGCCCCCGCGACCACTTGCCCAGCGCCGCCCGCTCTGTGTCCGACAATTCGATCTGCACTGCCACTCGCATGTTGCCATCCTCCCGGCCCGGAAGATGAAACACCACGCAGGCCAAATAAGACCGCTTAAAAATGAGACGCTACACTAGAGCGTACGACCGAACCGAGGGGTGAAGCGCGTATGGGCGGTTCGGTGCGCGGTCTCCTCTTAGAGAATCTCATTGAATTCCAAAGTGAATACGAGAAGGGCGACCTGAGGATTATTTCAGATCGATCGTGACTTTCTCAATCGTTCCTTGGAACTGGAAAGGCACGTCATAGGAGAGATTGACCGGCGTTCCCGCATCCTCGCCAACATCCAAAGTTTCATCCAAAGCAATACGGATGGGGATCGTGCGTTCGACTCGCCCTTTCGCGACTTCCTGGCCATCGACGCTGAGCACAACTGCGCCTCCCTTACCAATGCCGCCCCCATCGTAGGTGAAGGACATCAGCAGTCTATGCTTACCCGGTGAGAGGGGCTCTTTGGCGGCGATGTCATAGTGCGCCACATCGACAAAGTTGTAGTGGAACACCGGCTTGCCATGGTCCATGTAGAATCCCCACCCACCGAACAGTCCTCCGGCGGTAATGATCATCCCACTAGTGTCGGCCTGAACATCTACGTTAGCGGTAATTGACCACGACTTATTCTTGATGTCCGGGCTGGCCCCTTCCGGGATGCGGGTCATCCCTTCCGTAAAACTGAACGACTTGCGCCCGCGTGTCAGGCTCGGACGGATCGCGGGGTCCAGCCTTGCGGTCTTGCTGTTGTCGATCGGTAGCACGTTGTATTTGGATGCCTCTGCGTAGAAGAGCAACTGCATGTCCTTCAGCTTGTCCGGCATCTTGGCCGAGAGATCTTCCGCCTCGGAGAAATCCTTGTGAGTGTCATACAGTTCCCATTTGTAGCCCGTGATCTCGTCAGCATTCGATGAGCTCGGATCCCAAGGAGCCCCGACCGGCGTTGTCGCAGCCACAAAGCCCTCTGAGTAAATGGCCCGGTTGGCGAGCAACTCGAAGTACTGCTTTGTTCGATGTCCCTTCGCCTGAGCATCTGCAAAGGTGTAGGCCATGCTGACTCCTTCGATCGGCTTCTGCGTGACGCCGTTGACCGAGGTCGGAGCTGGGATTCCAGTCACTTCGAGAATCGTCGGGACGATGTCGATCACGTGATGAAACTGACTGCGTAGCTCTCCCTTGGCTGCAATGCCCTGGGGCCAGGACATCACCATGCCATTCCGGGTGCCGCCGAAGTGGCTGGCAACCTGCTTGGTCCATTGGAAGGGGGTACACATAGCGTGAGCCCAACCCACAGGATAGTGATTATAGGTCTTCCACGTCCCAATTTCGTCGACGCGTTGTAATACCTGCTGGAGATCTTCCTTCACGCCGTTAAAAAAGGTCATCTCATTCAGCAATCCTTGCAGGCTCCCTTCCGCGCTGGCCCCGTTATCCCCAGCGATGTAGATGACCAAAGTGTTATCGAGTTCACCTTTCTGACGGATCGACTCGATCACTCGCCCTACGTTGTAGTCGGTCTGCTCCAGGAAGCCCGCGTAGACCTCCATGAAACGGGCGTAGACCCTCTTCTCTTCCGGAGTGCAGGTGTCCCAGGCTTGGATTCCCGGTGCGAGTGGATTCAGCTTCGTGTCCGCGGGAATGACTCCCAGCTGCTTTTGTCGAGCGAACGTTTCTTCCCGGACCTTGTCCCACCCCTGGTCGAACTTCCCCTTGTACTTCGCCACCCACTCAGGTTTGGGGTGGTGAGGGGCATGGGTGGCTCCCGGGGCGTAGTAACAGAAGAACGGTTTGTCGGGAGCGACCGCCTTCTGCATCCCGATCCATCGAATGGCTTGGTCAGCGATATCGTAGTCGAAATTGTAA
Organism: Planctomycetaceae bacterium; assembly: GCA_044337025.1. Lineage (GTDB taxonomy): Bacteria > Planctomycetota > Planctomycetia > Planctomycetales > Planctomycetaceae > TH-plancto1. Next base: position 1,328 of record JBIIOI010000138.1, on the reverse strand, counting down.
TCCGGCTTACCAAGGTACGGCTCTATCGGTTTCGTGCCTTCGGTCACAGCGGGTCGCCACTGACTCGTGTCTCCCCCAATGAAACCGTAGAAGTGGTCAAACCCAAGTCCTGTTGGCCACAGATCGAATGGCCCGGCCTGACTCGTCTGCCAATCCGGGACGTTGTGGTTCTTGCCGAACCAGGCTGTGCCGTAGCCGTTCTGCTTGAGAACTTCAGCGACAGTCGCCGTGTCCTTCTGCATCACCGAGTCATACCCGGGAAAACCGGTCGCCGCTTCAGTAATGACCCCGGTGTGAACTGTGTGATGATTCCGTCCGGTAATCAATGCGGCCCGTGTCGGACTGCACAGAGCTGTTGTGTGGAACCGGTTGTACTTGAGCCCCGTATTCGCGAGTGCGGTGAATGTGGGCGTCTGGCAAGGTCCGCCAAAGGTACTCGTTGCTCCGAACCCCACATCGTCCAGCAGAACCAGCAACACGTTCGGAGCTCCCTTCGGAGCCTGGACCGGCTGCGGGAAATCGGAGACCGACTCCTTCGCCCGCAGATTGATCGTCCCCTTGAACGGTTGTGGTGGTTTAGGCAGAACGTCCTGCGCCTGGATCAACGCAGTGAATCCCATGCCCAGGCAGAAGCTGAGTGCGAACAAAACCGCCCGAATCTGGCATTTTGGCATGATCGATTGATCCAAAGGAGAGTCGAGTCTCTGCCTGATCGATGATATCGCGAGCAGATATCGCGAGCAAATGATCAAGTCGAGTGGAGCGTTCTCATCAGGGGGACTTCTTGGTCAACTCGAACGTCATCTTCTCGATCGTCCCGGTGAATGCGAACGGAGTCGTGTAATCCGGCGAGACCGGAGTGATGGAGTCGCGTCCGACCTCGAACGGTTCCAGACCGTGCCGGAACACCGATCGCTTCAGCTTTCCCTCGCCAGCGGGCTTTCCGTTGACGAACAGTTTGAGCGTGCCGCCGCCTTCTTTCGAGCCGTCCGGGGTGAACTCTGTCTTCAGAATTACTTTTCCATCGGGGAGTGATTCTGTGCCATTGATGGTCAGATCCGCCACTTCAAAGAACGTGTAGCGGAACACGGGTTTGCCGCCCTTCACATAGAGCGACCATCCGGCTGAGAAGGCGCCCGCACAGGTCACGACACCTTCTGCTCCGCCCTTCGGAATGTTCAACTCCGCTGTCATTGTGTGATTACGCGGGAAGAGCTGCGGACCGATCGGCTCCGGCAACCAGACGTTGTTGCCGAAAAACGTCCAACTGGTTTTCGGTTCGCCGGAGACTCGCAAGCTGGGGTCGAACCGCTCTGAAAAACGAGGAT
>JBIIOI010000137.1:0-3892 GCA_044337025.1 Planctomycetaceae bacterium | reverse complement strand
GGAGCGTCGCACGCCGCAGGCCCGCGTCCAGCAGCTGGAGCTGGGACTGGCCTCAGCACTCAACAAACGGCATCTGCAGCAGCGGGGAGACGATCAGGAGCTGGCGGCCCGGATTCGGACCTTTGAGACGGCCTTTCATATGCAGACTGAGGCCCGCGAGGCCTTCGATGTCTCGCAGGAGACGCAGGAAACACAGGCCTTGTACGGACTCCATGAGAAGCCGACCGAGTCATTCGGCTGGAAGTGCCTGGTCGCCCGCCGACTGGCCGAACGCGGCGTGCGGTTCATCGAGCTGATCGACGGCAGCTCGAGTCACAACTGGGATCAGCACGGCAACATGGCTGAGCATGCCGACCATGCCCAGGCGATCGACCGCCCTGTGACGGCTCTGCTGAAGGACCTGAAACGCACCGGCCTGTTGGACGATACGCTGCTGGTCTGGACGACCGAGTTCGGTCGGACTCCGGGTGTCGACGGAAACAAAGGGCGCGGGCACCACAGTGCCTGCTTCTCTTCCTGGATGGCCGGAGCGGGCGTCAAACCGGGAATCAGCTACGGCAACACCGACGAAATCGGAGCCACGGTCGCCGAGAACCGCGTCCACGTCCACGACTTCCACGCCACGATCCTGCACCTGCTGGGGATCGATCACACCCGGCTCACCTACCGCCACGCGGGCCGAGATTTTCGGCTGACAGATGTGCATGGGAATGTCGTGCACGACATCTTGGCTTAGAACACGTCCAGTGTGAAAGAGTTTCCCGGTCGCAGGCGCTGGAGATCAACGATCGGCTGGAATCTCGACAGCCGGAACCCAGCTTCCCAGCTGCGGTAGGGTCGGCTCGTTACGCCGTTCTGGGTGCTGCTCTCATAGGCTGCCTTGCCGCCCTCCAATGTGACCGTCACGAAGCCTGCTTCGCCCGGCTTGAGCAGCCCCGCATGCACAGCTGCGGTCCCGAGATCGGAGTCATCGGTGTAAGAACCGCTTCCCCAGACTCGTCCGTCCAGTCTGCCCACGACATACACAGCAAAGGGGGGCACGTCCTGACCACGCAACTCGTAGACACTGGAGATCTCTTTCGCGGCCCCTTCAATGCGATAGCTGCCTCCCCAGCTGTGCCAGGAACTGCTCGACACTCCGTGGCGGGTCAGACTGGGATACGACTCTTGCCCCGGCAGGATTGTGAACCGGACCACGGCGGTGTCACCTTCCTTGAGAACGCCAGCGTGTACTGCTGCCATGGCGAGGGGCGAGTCATCCGTGTAGACCCCGCCAGCTCCTCCCCAAATGTTCCCTTGGGTGGTGCCGGTCACAGTGCGATAGAAGGTGACATTGTTCTGCCCCCGCAGGAGCCCGACATCGCTGGACTCCTGTGGGGCTGCGGGAGCCTGCTCAACAACCGGTTCCGGCAGCCGTTGGGCCTGTTCCGCCTGCTGCTTGAGCTGGCGAATCATGTTCCGCACAGCCAGTGCCTCGTCCAGCTGGGCATTGCGGCAGTAAGTGTCCTGCAGGGCCTGGAGGGAGTCGATCAGCTGTTGCCGCTGGGCATTGGCGGCCTGAAGTGGGCTACCGCTTGCAAGGGGAATGACCAGATCGCTGACATCGTAGACTCGTGTGCCGAGTTCGCGCTCTGCGGAATCAGCAGGCGGTCGATACTCGCCCCCGATGATCTTGATGTTCCCGGAGAACTTCGGGATCCGATGTTTCAGCGCTGGAGGCTTCACAGGTCTTTCGGGATCGGCAAGCAGCTCCAGCCTGTCGATCGCCTCGCGATGGGTCCGAGGGGGAAATTCTGCGACACCTTTCTGGACTTGAGGAATCAGATCGATCTCCTGTGCCCAAGTCAGGGTTCCGGAAATTACGCACACGACAGCAATCCATGCCCAGAGTCTTAGCGGCGCCATGAAAACTCTCCCGAGGAATTCGTCCAAGCCCCACGTATGACGCTCGAAACGGGAGAAAATTGCAAGAGGAGTTTGGAATCTGAACTCGTTGCCGCAGGTCGCGAACCCTCACCCCCAGCCCCTCTCCCGGAAGGAGAGGGGAGCCAGCAGGACCGGCACTATGACAACATCTCGCGAACGGGCTCGGCGTGATACACGGGATGCGGGCGTTTCTGGTCGTCGTACCACATCGCGTCCTCGGGAATCCCGAGGTGATGATACATCGTGGCGGCCAGCATCTCGGGGCTGACAGGGTCGCCTGCGGGATAGGCTCCGTTCTTGTCAGTCGCTCCGTAGACCTGCCCACCGGCCACATTTCCGCCAGCGATCCAGACCGTCTGCGAAGCTCCCCAGTGATCCCGGCCCGGCAGCTTATAGTGCTGCGGCAAGTGCGAAATCTTGGGGGTCCGACCGAACTCGCCTGCCATGACGATCAAGGTCTGCTCCAGCTCGCCACTGGCGGAAAGATCATCGAGCAGTGCCGACACGGCCTTGTCGGTGGGAGGGAACAGGTAGTCTTTCAAGTTCGGGAACGCGTTCCCGTGGGTGTCCCAGGCTTCGTTATTCCCGAGGTTCACTTGCACCAGGCCGACCCCAGCAGCGACCAAGCGGCGAGCCATCAGGCAGGACCAGCCAAACGTGTTCCGCCCGTATCGGTCCTGCGTGGCGGCGTCGGCCTGAGTCACATCGAACGCCGACTTCACCCGCGCGTCTGTCAGCAGGGAGACGGCCGACTGCCGGTGCTGCGAAAAGGAGTTGATCGACGCAGCCTGATCCAGATTGCGGCGCTGATCCTCGAGGCTGGCCAGCATCTCCAGCCGCCGGTCGAGACGCGCGGGATGCAGCTGTTCGGGCAGACTGAGGTTCGGGGCCATGAACTTCAGCGAGGCGGTCTTGGCCCCGCCGGTGGCATGGTGAAACTCATACTCGGGATAGGCCCCGTAGGTCTCGGTATTGAACGGGCAGGCATCGATGAACCAGGGGTCCCGGCGATAACCCATCTCACCGGCGAACTGGCCGGGGATCACGCGACCGGTCCGATGAATCAACCGCTCGGGCAGCACCACAGACGGTGGCAGACCGTTCTGTGACTGCAGCTGATCTCCAGCGACCGAGGCGATGCAGGGCCAGTCTTGCGGCATCGGCTTGTTGGAATTGAACGTCGGCGGGGCCTTGGACCGACCGGTCAGCATCATCAGATGACCGAGCGAGTGATCGTTCGTGGGGTGCGTGAACGACCGGATCAACGACCAAATCGAGCTGCGCTGAGCCAGCAGCGGCAGATGCTCGACGATCTGGACTCCGGGAGTCCGCGTGCTGATCGGATTGAACTCACCGCGAATCTCAGCCACAGCTTCCGGCTTCATATCGAAGCTGTCGTGCTGCCCAAGACCGCCCGAGAGAAACAGATAGATCACCGACCGCTTGGGCCTGGCAGCGGGGAGAGTCTCTGCAGCTTGGAGGTCAGCCAAAAGTCCGGCCGAGAGCCCCATGCACCCGATCGACCCCGCCTGGATGGCGGAGCGTCGGGAAACGCGGGGATGGTGCCAGACCGACATCAGGAGCCTTCACGAGAGAAACTGTTACCTGTGAATATATCGGTCGAATTTGATGGACGGCAACTCCAAAGCTGAGAAAGATCAATGATTGAGCGATTCAATCAAGGGGCAGAGGGGGACCGAGCGGCTTACGCCTTGCGGTGGGCCCGGCGGACCGCGTTGATCAGCTCATCGAGCTTGCCGAGAAACTTCGAGACATCTTTTCCCGCCATTGGTCGGGGGCCGCCGGTGATTGCTCCGGTCTGGCGCAGCTCATCGAACAGATCGCGCATCGCCAGGGCCTCGCCGATGTCGGCATCGGTGAAGACGCGCCCTTTGGGGTCCAGGACCTTGGCCTGTTTGGCGACGCAGCGTGCGGCCAGCGGGATGTCGGATGTGACGACGATATC
>JBIIOI010000043.1:0-45640 GCA_044337025.1 Planctomycetaceae bacterium | reverse complement strand
CCGCCGGCCAGCGTGATCACGATGGACAGCACGCTGGCGAAGATCGGACGATCGATGAAGAAGCGGGAGAACATTCGAGGGTGTTGGTCCTTGGTCATTAGTCCTTGGTCATTAGTCCTTGGTCATTCACTACGGGAGGGATTGTGGGGTGACGGGAAGACTGGGCTCTTTTCCATCCAGAGAGGGCCAGTTGTCGGAGTGGTCGCAGGGTCAGCAGATCGAGGCTCCAGCGGCCCCAGGTCGCGAAGCGAGACCGGGAGAACAGTTCCCACTCCTTCAGGCGGTCGATGACGAAGAAGAAGACCGGTGTCAGCAAAATGCCGAACAACGTGACCCCCAGCATGCCGCTGAAGACCGTGACTCCCAGTGCCCGTCGCATCTCGGCGCCTGCTCCCTTGGCGATTACCAGTGGGACCACGCCCAGAATGAACGCGAACGAGGTCATCAGGATTGGTCGCAGCCGGAGCTCGCAGGCCTGCAATGTCGCCACCCGGCGATCCACGCCTTCCTCTCTGCGGAGCTTGGCAAACTCCACGATCAGAATCGCGTTCTTGCAGGCCAGGCCAACCAGCACGATGAAGCCGATCTGTGTGAAGACATTGATATCCATTCCGGCGTACCAGACCCCGGCGATCGAGCAGAGCACACACATCGGCACAACGAGAATCACAGCCAGCGGCAACGACCAGCTCTCGTACAGAGCTGCCAGCACGAGGAACACAAACACGACCGACAGCACGAACACGATCATCCCGGTGTCCGAGGTTGTCCGCTCCAGATAGGTCAGTTCCGTCCATTCGTAGCCGACATTCGCAGCCAGTTCGCGGCTGGAGAGACCTTCGAGTGACTGAATCGCCTGCCCGGTGCTGAACCCCTTGGCCACGTTTCCGTTGATCGCAGCTGCGGGGTACATGTTGTACCGCGTCAGCACCAGCGGGGCCTCGACTCTTTTCACCGTGGCCATCGTGCCGATTGGAACCATCTCCCCGTGATGGCTGCGAACTCGGAGTTGCGGCACGTCCTCGATCTGATTTCGAAACTCAGAGTCGGCCTGGACAATGACCTGCCAAGTGCGTCCGAATCGATTGAAGTCGTTGACATAGCGCGAGCCGAGATAGCCCTGGAGTGTGGCGAAGAGATCCCCCAGGCTGACGCCCATCTTGAGGCACTGCTCGCGATCGATGTCGATAAACAGCTGAGGCGACCGCGCGTTGTAGACCGTTGTCAGACCGGTCAGCCCGGCGGTCTTGTTTCCCTCCGCGACCAGCTTGTCGGTCTGCTCCTGAAGCATCTGCAGGCCCACATCGCCGCGATCCTCCACCATGAACTTAAAGCCTCCGGCACGGCCCAGCCCATTCACAGCAGGGGCCGGGAACACATTGACCAGTGCCTCGGGAATCTGCTGGGAGCAGCTTTTTCGCAGCGCGGCTGCCACATCATCGGCGTACAGTGTTTGATCCTGCCGACGTTCATCGAACGACTTCAGGATGATAAACATTGAGCCGAAATTGGAGCCGTACGCGCTCAGGATGAACGAGTTCCCGGCCACCGAGTTGACGTTCTGCACGGCGGGGTGAGCGAGGGCGATACGCTCCAGCGTGGAGATCACTTCCCGCGTACGACCGGCGGACGATGCGTCGGGAAGCTGAACACTGGCGATCAGATATCCCTTGTCTTGAGACGGGATGAACCCCGTCGGCAGCTGGCGATAGCCCCAGCCGGTGAGTCCGAGCAGTCCGACATAGGCCAGCAGCACGATGACCGGGACGCGGAGCAGCCCACCGACCAGACGGGAGTACACGGTGGACGACTTGAGGAAGCCCCAATTGAAGATCCGGAACAGCCACCCCAGCAGGAAGTCCAGCAGCCGGGTCAGCGGGTCGCGCTGTGATCCGGGCTTGCGCAGTAATAGCGCGGCCAGCGCTGGACTGAGCGTCAGCGAGTTGATTGTTGACAGGACTGTCGAGACAGCAATCGTCAGCGCGAACTGTCGGAAGAACTGGCCGATAATCCCGGACACAAATGTGCAGGGGACAAACACCGCAGTCAGCACCAGGCCGACGGCGATCACGGGGCCGGAGACTTCTTCCATGGCCTGCAGGGCCGCCTGCCGCGGGGCCAGACCTTTGGCGATGTGATGCTCGACCGATTCGACGACCACGATGGCGTCATCCACGACGATCCCGATTGCCAGCACGAGCCCGAACAGTGTGAGGTTGTTGAGGCTGAAGCCCACGAGGTACATCGCCGCAAAGGTCCCCACAATCGCGACCGGAACCGCCAGCAGAGGGATCACCGCCGCTCGCCATCCCTGCAAGAAGACCAGCACGACCAGGGCCACCAGCAGGACGGCATCCCGCAGGGCGTTAAAGACCTCGTGAATCGACTCACGGATGAACGGTGTCGTGTCATAGCCGATCTGGTAGCTAACTCCGTCTGGGAACTGCTGCGACAGGCGAGCCATCGTGCTCTTCACGGAGTCCGCAGTGGCCAGGGCGTTCGCATCCGGCAGCTGAAAAATGGCCAGCCCCACCGTGGGCTTGCTGTCGAAGCGATTGTTGATGTCCTGCGAGCGGGCATTCAGCTCTGCAAAGCCCACGTCGCGAATCTTGAGGATGCGCCCGTCCGGAGTTCCGCGGATGATGATGTTGCCGAACTCTTCCGCGGTGACGAGGCGGCCGCGAATCGTCAGCGGGATCTGCAACAGCTGGCCACTCTGTGTGGGAGGAGCCCCGACTTGTCCCAGGGCTGGCTGAAAGTTCTGTTCGCGAATTGCCGCGATCACATCGCTCACCGCGACACCACGTACCGCCAGTTTGTCGGGATCGACCCAGACCCGCATGCTGTAATCACGCTGTCCGAAGACCAGCACCTCCGAGATCCCCGGCAGTCGTGACAGCTCATCCTTGAGACGCAACACGGCATAATTACTGAGGTAGAGCTGGTCGTACCGCCCGTCGGGGGAGTTCAGGCTCACTGTCAGCAGGATGTCCGGCGATCGCTTTTTGGTGGTCACTCCGGTCTGCCGGACCACGTCTGGCAGTTGAGGCATGGCGAGCGCGACTCGGTTCTGGACCAAAACCTGGGCCAGGTTGAGGTCGACGCCGGGTTTGAATGTCACCGTGAGGGTATAGGAACCATCACTGGTCGATTGCGAGGACATGTAGAGCGTGTCCTGCACGCCGTTGACCTGCTGTTCGATCGTGGCGGCAACGGTCTCGGCGACGACCTTCGAGCTGGCTCCGGGGTAGTTGCAGTCGACCTGCACAGTCGGTGGAGCCACGGGGGGATACTGCGCGATCGGCAGGAACCAGACCGCAATGCCACCGGCCAGCGTGATCAGAATTGAGATCACGGTGGCGAAGATCGGGCGATCGATAAAGAACCGGGACAAGTCGCGGGAATCCCGTGTCAGGGCTGGGAGGGAGGGGTGGGTTCCGCAGGCTTCGTCGGGGGAGCTGCCGGGGCTGCGCTGGCCGGAGTGGCTGGTGCCTCCGTCGCTGTATTCCCCTTCCAGGGTTTCGCGACGACCTTGGCCTTGGCCTTAATTCGCTGGAGCCCGGTCACCACGACTCGATCGGTCTGGGCCAGCCCGGAGGTGATGACCCGCTGGCCTGCCTCCTGCCAGCCCACGTCGACGCGGCGGTACTCGATTTCGTCGGTCGGGGTGACGACGTAGACGAACTGTTGCCCCTGATCGGCCCCGAGAGCCTGCTCGGGTATCAGCAGCGACGACTGTTCCGGTCCCAGCGGTACTCGCAAGCGGACGAACATTCCGGGTGTCAGCAGCTTGCGGTCGTTGTTGACAGTGACGCGGGCTCGCAATGTGCCTGTTCCCAGGTCGATCTGGTTGTCGACCCAATCGATCATTCCGGTCAGGTCGTATCGATCCTCTCCGGCCAGTGACAGTGATACGGGCTGGGTGCGATCGGGCGCCGCAGCCAGTTTGCCTTCTTCGACGAGTCGACGCATCGCCAGCACACTGCGTTCGTCGTAGTCGAAATAGACATAGATCGGATCGAGCGCCACAATGACCGCCAGTGCGGTGGATTCGGCTTGAATCAGATTTCCCTCGTCCACCAGCCGCCTTCCGATTTGGCCAGCGACGGGCGAGTAGACCTTCGAGAACTCGACGTTGAGCTTCGTTCGATCGCGCGCAGCGATCGCAGCCCCGTGAGCTGCCAGAGCCGCATCGGTCTCGTAGGTGAGACGCTCGACTTCCAGTTCCGTGGACGCATCGTCCGCTCGCAAGCGGCGGGTTCGGTCGAGATTTGTCTTCAACCGCTTGGTTTCCGCCTCACGTTGCCGGACGACGGCTTCGGCGATTGCGTGTTCGGCGACGTAGGTGCGGTCATCGATTTCGAACAAGAGCTGTCCCGCAGCCACCTCGGCGCCATCCTGGAAATGGACCTTCTGCAGAGTGCCGGAGACCCTGGCCTTCAGCTCAATCGTCGTGGAAGACAGGGCCCGTCCGCCGAACTCCTCAAACGGAGTGACACGGGCCACTGTGGGTTGCACGAACTCCACGGTCACTGGCGGAGGGGGAGGGGGAGGCGGAGCTGGCTTCTGGCACCCACTGATGAGCAGCAGAACACAGCTTCCAATGGCACTCAGTCGCAGCAGCAATGTCGCACCAGATGATGAAGCGCACCGGATTCCGCGAATCCCTCTTGCGTTTTGTGGATTTCGCGGCAAAATGACTGACCAGTCAGTCACTGAGAATTCTAGGCTCTTCCGGACCGCGAGCAATCCAGCCTTGCCCCGATGGCCCAGATTTCCAGAAAGTCCAGACCACCCGGTGTCCGCCACGATGACCGCCGCTCTCACTTCGACTGACAGCCGTGAAATCCGCAAGCAGGATCGGCGCCGGTCGATTCTGGCGACAGCTGCGCGGTTGTTTGCCGAACATGGGTTCGCCGAGTGCGACATGGAGCGGGTCTCGTCAGCTCTGAAGATCGCCAAAGGAACGATCTACCTCTATTTCCCGACCAAGCAACAGCTGTTTCTGGCCTGCGTCGATTGGGGCATGTCCGAAATGCAGCGAGTGGTTGTGGAAGCCACACTGAGCGAGTCCGCCCCCTTTCAGAAGATTGCCCGCGCGATCCGTGTCTACCTGTCGTTCTTTGACCAGAACCCGCATGTCGTGGAGCTCTTGAGTCAGGAGCGTGCGATGTTCCGAGATCGCAAGCGAGGAGCGTACTTCGAACACCGTGAGGAGCTGCGGGATATCTTTCGGGGCCTGTATCAGGAACTTGTCGATCGCGGGACGTTCCGCAACGATCTCCCGGTTGAGCGCCTACTCGATTCGATCGGGGCTCTGCTGTACGGCACGATGCTGTCCACAAACGCGGTCGGGCGGACGATCTCACTTGAGGAACAGTACCGAGCTGTGATGGCCACGGGATTCGGCGGCTTGCTCACTCCCGGTGGTCGGGAGCAGCTGGGCGACACTCCGTGAGGTCCGCTCGGAATGCGCTCGTGATGTTTGTCGTGGCTCGCCCAGTGAGTTGTCGAAACTGCCCGTTGACAAGCCTCGTGGCACGGGCTTCACGGCCGGGATGTTTCGGAACACGGCATGGGCGAGACGCCCATGCTACGTGTCTAGCGCGTGACCCATACGAGTACGGCTTTGGCCAGGTGCATGCGGTTTTCGGCTTCCGGGAAGGCCAGACTCTGCGGGCCATCGATCACTTCATCAGTGACTTCCAGGCCGCGACGGGCCGGCAGACAGTGCATGAACCGCGCCTTGCGGCTGGCGGACTTCATGAGAGCTGAGTTCACCTGATAATCGGCAAAGATCTTCTGCCGGGCTTCCTTTTCGTCTTCCTGCCCCATGCTGGCCCAGACATCGGTGTAGACGACATCGGCCCCTTTGACGGCTTCGTGCGGATCGTGGGTCTCCAGAATCTCCAGGCTGGGGAACCGCCGCAAGACCTGCTTCACGAAATCGCTCGACAGCGAGTAGCCCTCGGGAGTGCCGATGGCGAAGCTCATGCCCAAGTGGCCGCATGCCTCGGCGAGCGAAATGGCAACGTTGTTCCCATCGCCGACATAGGCCAGCCGCAGACCAGAGAGCGTACCGAACGCTTCCTCAATGGTCTGCATATCGGCCAGTGCCTGGCAGGGATGGCAGTTGTCCGAAAGCCCGTTCACGACCGGCTTGCCGGACCACTTGGCGAAGTCATCAATCAATGATTGAGCGTAGGTCCGCAGCGCGATGATGTCGGAATACCCGCCAATCACGCGGGCCACATCGGCCAGGGCTTCGCGACCTTCCAGCCCCGCATCTTTCCGTGTCAGGAAGATGCTGCTGCCGCCCAGCTGCATGATGGCGGCTTCGAAGCTCAGGCGGGTGCGGAGCGAGGGCTTCTCGAAGACTTGTGTCAGGACATGCCCGGCCAGCAATGCAGGGCGATCTCCCCGGCGCAGTCGCGATTTGAGTTCCTTGGCCAGCGCCAGGATTTCACGGACTTGGTCGGTGGAGAGATCGAACAGAGAGGTCAGGTGTCGCATGACAACTCTTCCTGACAAGACAGACGGACAGACGGTTCACGGCAGACAAATTCGCATCGGGGAAAACGGCTCCTCCGGGGCCGCTCGTTCTCAATTCAGCGATACCGAACCGAGATTCCTGTCATCGGCGGTTTCAGCCCCCGCCCTTGTAGATTTTACGCTGCATTGTGGCCTGATACGGAGTCCAGGCCGACTGCGAGTTCGGATCGCTGCTGATCAGGGTCGAGAACTCGTTGACCTTGGCGTCCAGATTGTCCAGATGATGCAGGGCGATCGCCTCGGGAGTCATCGGGAGCTTCGGGCTGCCGAATTCGTAGGTCCCATGGTGGCTGACGAGCATGTGCTTGATGCGCAGCAGCGTTTCGACGGGGAACTTGTCTCCCAGCCGCCGTTCGGCTTCGGGGAGTTTCTCGTTGACCATCTCGACCCCCTGGACCAGGTGGCCGATCAGCTGACCTTCGTCGGTGTAGCCGAAGACGGTGTCGTACTCGAGTTCACGGACCTTGCCGATGTCGTGCAGGAACACTCCCGCCAGTAGCAGCCGCGAGTCGACCTTGGGATACAGATCGGCGATCCGGACCACGGTTTCCAGCAGGTTGACAATGTGTTCCAGCAGCCCGCCCGCGTAGGCATGGTGCAGGCGAATCCCCGCCGGAGCCAGGGCCATCTGGGCCATCAGCTGCTCATCGTCGAGGAAGCACTCCATCAAGGTGCGAATCGGAGCGTCGTCGATCGTCAGCAGGATCTCGCGCATCCGCTTGATCAGGCGACCGGTGTTGACCGAAGTCTCTTGAACAAAGTCTTCGGCATTGACGCTGTCGGCCGAGACCTTGTCGATCCGGTTCAGGATCAGCTGCAGGTTCCCCTGAAACAGCTGGGCCTTGCCACGGACTTTGACGTAATCGCCAGGCTGAAACTGGGTGCCAGCGCTCTCGCTGACGTTCCACAACAGTCCGCTGACCTGCCCCGTCTTATCTCGAAGCTGCGTCAGCAGATAGGTCTCCGCATGCCGGTTCGCACGGAGCTGGCGATCGGCGAGAAGGAACACCTCCTCGACAGGTGATCCATCGGCCAGCTGGTTGACGAACACGCGGGGCATGAGGCAAGAGCCTTTCGGGCAGCGAAACAAAGACGGATCGGCCTTCGAACACACTGTTCGAATCCGATCCGGGGAAGCGATCCATGGTACGGAGGGCGCGGACCAACCACAAGGGTGGTCGCGAGCCTAGGCACCGGAAGAGCCGGGTTTGTCGTCGGTCGCTGAGCGACTCAGCCAAAAAACACACGCCCGGAGGCGTAAGCGATGCGGTAGCGTCCTTGCCGTTGACCGTCCATGCTCCAGTCGAGTTGTGGGGACCCGAGGGAGTTACTGAGTGTTCCGCATCTCTCACAGCTTCCGGGCGTGCAAATGTCCCGAGAAAACCGGCGGTGGCGGAGCCAGCGACTGATTGAAGAAACGGCGAGCGTCAGGCCGCCGATACGTCCCTGGCACGCAGCACCTTCCATGTGCTGACGCTGCCCGTTTGTTCAATCCGTGAACTCGCCAGATACCTCTGAGTGACTCAATCCGTGAGGCTCTTAAACAGAGGACCAAAGTCCGGCATGTCCTGTCGCAACTGCTCCATCCACGCGGTGGGGTTCCAGACCTCGACGCAGACCACGGCACCAACAACCATCACGTCCTGATTCTTGTCGACATTCAGGAATTCGCGAAAGCCTTCGGGGACCAGGAGCCGCGACCGATTCGCCAGCTGCGTCTCCTGAGACCGGGTGGAGAGAAGCCGACCGAGGCGTTGGACCTCGTTCCACTTCTGCTCCATCTTGCCCATCTGAATCTTCTGCCGGATCAGGGCGACTCCGTCGTTGATCCGCTGCTGCCAGTCACTGGCTCTCCACAAGCTGAGACACCCGTAGCGTTCCTTCGCGATAATCGTGTTCCCGCTGTCATCCGTGATGGCCTGGGCAAACTCCGCTGGCAAGGTCAGGCGGAACCGCTCATCGAGCGTTCGCCTGTATTCGCCAGTCACGAATGTTTCAGGAATTTGCGGCATGCCGGGGAAACACGACTGAGGGGGCTCGGGGAAGCCGTGACCACCATCATAGGCGGTGAGCCTAGATGGTATTGGGCTGGAAACCCACAATCAACCGGTTTTCAAAGAGCGTTGTGGGCACGAATCCCACGGGGGAGAATTTAGGGGGGCCGAATGTGACAGTCAATCCGGCGGCAACGGTTTTTCCGGTTTTTCTGGAAACGGGTGGAACTGACGGATGGCGAATGGCTTATGGCAAATTGCCAGAGGCGCCAGGCCGGGCAGGGCCCGCGGCGATTGGGCAGAAAACCCACTTTGTGGCTTCGGTCGAATTCTTCCCCTCTGGCCATCCGCCATGAGCCATTCGCCATCTGCCATCCCCTCATTGGCAGATTTACACAAATTCTTCTCCGGCTGTTTCCGCCAGATTCCTCTTATTGACCTACTCTTTTGGACTGTGTTACCAACCATTTCGAAGGGAAACCGGCGAATTCAGCCAGTCATCCGGCGCTCCGGAACGGATTGGAATTTGCCAGGTCGCCCTCGAACTCGAAAGCCAGCTTCATGTGTGGAATCGTCGGCTACGTCGGACATCGAGACGTCAAGGACTTTCTGATCGAAGGCCTGCGGCGGCTGGAGTATCGCGGCTATGACAGCGCGGGAATCGCCGTCATGGGCAGCGATGGCGTGGCTGTGCGCAAGCGCGTTGGCAAGGTCAATGAACTGGCCTCGCTCGTCGACTCTTCGCCGGTCTATGGCAAGATCGGCATGGGGCACACCCGCTGGGCCACGCACGGAGAGCCGTCCGACATCAACTCGCACCCGCACATCGGCGGCAACGGCGAAGTGATCGTCGTACACAACGGCGTCATCGAGAACTACCAGCTCCTCAAAAATCAGCTGATGGAACTCGGGTACACCTTCCGGTCCGCGACCGACACGGAAGTCATCGCCCACCTGATCGCTCATCACTACGAAGAGCAAATCACTCTCGGAGAAGACCCGCTGGATGTCCGGACCTGCCTGAAGGCGATCGAGGTCTCGCTCCGCAAGCTCAAGGGAACCTATGGCCTGGGCGTGATGTTCCGCGATCATGGCAACCTGCTGATCGCCGCCCGCAACGGCAGCCCACTCGTGGTCGGCATCGGCAAGGGAGAGTACTTCCTGGCCAGTGATGCCAGCCCACTGGTTGGCTACACGACCGAGGTGGTCTACCTCGCAGATCATGAGCTGGCTGTGCTGACGCCTGAGCGTATGGACATGATCCATCGCGACACCGGCAAGATGTCGCCATCGATTCAGACGCTCAATCATGTCTCGACCGATATCGAGCTGAACGGCTACGAGCACTACATGCTCAAGGAGATCTTCGAGCAGCCGCAAACGATCGAGAACGCGATCCGTGGCCGCCTCGATGACGAGGAAGCCACAGCCCGCTTCGGCGGTCTGAACCTCACCCCGCAGCAGCTGCGCCGCATCGACCGGATCGTTCTCACAGCCTGCGGGACGAGCTGGCATGCGGGGCTGGTCGGAGAGTACCTGATCGAAGAGTTTGCTCGTCTGCCAGTCGAAGTCGAATATGCCAGCGAGCTGCGGTACCGCAACCCGCCGATGGGTGACCGCACGATGGTCTTCGCCATCACGCAGTCCGGAGAAACGGCGGACACCCTCGCCGCGATGCGTGAGTGCAAACGCAAGGGGATGCCGACGCTCGCGATCTGCAACACTGTCGGTTCGTCGATCGCCCGCGAGGCCGACGGAGGAATCTACCTGCACGCTGGTCCCGAGATCGGCGTCGCCTCGACCAAGGCCTTCACTTCGCAGGTCACCGTTCTGACCCTGCTGGCCCTGTTCCTGGGACGGATGCGGAACCTGTCGTACTCCGCGGGCAAACGCATCATTGACAACCTGCGCCGGATGCCGGACCTCGCCGCCCGGACCCTGCGCTGCAACGACGCGATCCAGGCGATCGCCGAGAAGTACTACCAGCGGGAAAACTTCCTCTACATGGGGCGGCTGTACAACTTCCCCGTCGCACTGGAAGGGGCCCTCAAGCTCAAAGAGATCAGCTACATCCACGCCGAGGGTTACCCCGCAGCCGAGATGAAGCACGGTCCGATCGCCCTGATCTCGGAAGAGACCCCCAGCGTCTTCGTGGTGCCCAAGTGTGGCATCTATCCAAAGGTCATCAGCAACATCGAAGAGGTCAAGGCCCGCAAAGGCCCCGTGATCGCCATCGCCTGTGAAGGTGACGAAACGATCGCCGACCTCGCCGACGAAGTTATCTACGTCCCCGACGTCGACGAGTTCCTGCAGCCGATCCTGACCGCCATCCCGCTCCAGCTTCTGGCCTACCACATTGCGATCCTGCGGGGTTGCAACGTCGACCGGCCGAGGAATCTGGCGAAGAGCGTGACCGTCGAATAGGGGAAGCCTAGGGCCTAAGGCCTAGAGCCTAGGGCCAGCAGGTCGTGGGACGGGCCCATTGGCCCGTCCTAGCCACCGATCACTCCCCCATCTCACCCCCTCCCACGTTCCCCCTTCTGGCCCTAGGCTCTAGGCCCTAGGCCTCTCTCCCCCTAGGCCTATTCCCTGCCTTCCATCCACATCCCCGTCCTCCTCCACGAGGTCCTCGACTCTCTCGACCTGCGACCCGGACTGACCGTCGTCGACGGCACCGTGGGAGCGGGCGGGCACAGCTCGAAGATCCTGCCACGCATCCAGCCCGAAGGACGCCTCATCGGTCTCGACCGCGACCCGATGATGCTCGCCTTCGCGAAGGACAAGCTGGCTCTCGTCTCGCAAACCCTCACCCCCAGCCCCTCTCCCGGGGGGAGAGGGGAGCCAAGCCCGGGTGTTTCACTGATCCACTCCAGCTACGTCGATCTGGCCGAAGTCCTGAAGTCTCAGGGTCTCACACAGATCGATCGCCTGCTGGTCGACCTGGGACTTTCCTCCGACCAACTGTCTGACCGTGAGCGAGGCTTTGGCTTTGACGCGGGCGGACCACTCGACATGCGGTTCGACACGCGCGGAGGGATCTCTGCGGCGGAGTTCCTGCGAACTGCCCCCGTCGAAGAGATCACCCGAGTCTTCCGAGACTGGGGCGAAGAACCGGCTGCCGACAAGATCGCTCAAACGATTGTCGCGAACCGCAAGTTCGACCCCGTGGACACAGCGGCCGACCTCGTTCGCGTGGTCGAGAAGGTCCTGAAGGTCCAGAACCCGCAGGGGAGCCACCCAGCCACCCGCGTGTTTCAGGCCCTGCGAATTCATGTGAACCGGGAGCTGGACCAGCTGGTCCGATTTCTGGAGCACGTTCTGCCCACCTGCCTCGCCCCCGGTGGTCGAGCTGTGGTGATCACCTTTCACTCGATTGAGGACCGGATCGTCAAACAGGCGTTCCGCGACTCGAACGTGTGGGAGCTGGCCACCAAGAAGCCGATTGCCCCTTCCCCGACCGAAGTCCGACTCAACCCGCGCTGCCGCTCGGCCAAGCTGCGATGTGTGATTCGGAGGTAGCAGAATTCGTGAGAATTCTGCCCTCGGAATTCTTACGAATTCCGCTACAAGGAGACTGCCATGAATGGATTCATGCCGCCCCGATTTCACGCTCGCAAGCTGATCGCTCTCGCCCTGGCCGGATGGATGGGCCAGGGTCTGGTAAGTGCTCAGGAAGAAGCTCCGCCCGCGGCTCCGCCCGCCTTTCCGGTCGAGATCAGTGACGAGCCGATCACTGTCGAGTTGACTCCGATCAAACGTGAAGCCAAGCCCGCCAAGACGAATGCCAAGGCACTGAAACCCCGGCCGCAATCGGTCCGAACCGGTACAGGACAGCTGCAGAAGTCGGTCTGGTCAGAGCCCCAGGAGGAACCGGCTGCGGCCCGGTCAGCAAAGCCGATTCGTCAGGTTCAGGCAGCTGCCAACGATCTGCTCAGTGTTGATCCTGAGAGCGTGACTGATGAGGCCCCCGCTGATCTGGCAGTGCCCCCACTGGTCGAAGGAGACCTGCAGGCTCCGATTGCTGAAGCCCCAGCGGGTGAAGAAGCACCTCTGATGGAGGAGACGCTGCCCGGTCAGGAACAGGAAGCGGTGGGAGGCCAGCCCCTGGAGCCGCTCGATGAGCCCGTCCAGTTCCAGAGCCGTTCCGCTCAGCGGATGCCCGCTCAGTACGAGATCGATCCCGCAGCTGCGACGGCTGAAACGGAGCAGGAGGCCACCGAGCCCGCCGACGCTGGCGAATACAACGCTCCACCCGCTGCAGGAGCCGCTGGTTTCAGTGCGGAGGATGAAGTCCACACCGTCGGCGCCGGTGACTCGTACTGGACAATCTCCAAGAAGCACTACGGCATGGGCCGCTACAGTTCGGCTCTGGCTGAGTACAACAAGGCCCGCATTCCGAATCCGGACAAGATCAAGCCCGGCATGAAGGTCATCATCCCCCCGGTTCAGACGCTCAATCAGAAGTATGGCCGCCTGATCTTCGGAGCGGCCTTCAATGCGATGGTGGCTGCTCCTCAGCCCGCCGGGTTCTTCGTCGATGCTCAGGGCCGACCAATGTACCGGGTGGGTGAGAAGGACAACCTCAGCACGATCGCGGAGACGCACCTCGGTCGGTCCACGCGCTGGACGGAGATTGTCGCCCTCAACAAGCAGACTCTGAAGAATTTCGACCGACTGAAGCTCGGCACGGTGCTGCGGCTGCCGGATGACGCGAGTGAGGCAGCGACGAAATAGACTGTCATGGGGACTCGGGCTCTAGAACCGAGTCTTGGGGGGCTGGACGATCGTACCAGTGGACTCGACACGGCGTCAGGCTCTGGTCCGGTTCCAGGATGTAGACTTCGGGCGTCGACTCCTTCTCGGAGTAGCTCCACTCGGGAAGCATCGCGGACCAGCGGTCCTGGTATCCGAACTGGGTGTACGTTCGTGTGGTCGCAACGACGACATTGTTGACGACCACGACCATCTCCACTGGCGAGTCCGGAATGGGGCCCCGCAGCTGGGCCTCCAGATAGAACTCGGGATGGATCAAGTCGATCGCGCGGCTGGTCGAGACAAAACAGTCCGCATCTCGTGCGACTGGTGAGTTGATTCGAAACTGACTCCGCGGCTGCCCCAAAAATTCGGAGTGCGGACCGATGCGATAGATGTTCCACGGGTCTCTGCCGTCTCCGAACCGGCGACGCATGATCTCGGGGAGATCGTTGCTTCGAAGCGAGTCGCCAGGAATTGATCGTAATCGAGACTGCGTGGTGAACGTCGCTGATTGACGCTCTTGAATACGCGGATCGTTCAGCGAGAGACCCGATAGCGGCAGATGCGGGTGCAGCCCGACCGTCTCAAAGATCGTGGGGACAATATCCGTAGACTGCACGATCTCGTCGCGAACGGCCCCCTGGCTCTGGCCGGGGTATTTGACAAACAGCGGAATCCCACAGATGTCTGCGACGTTATTGTCCACCAGCTCCCGACGACTGCTGTTGAGGCGAAACGAGACCCCGTGATCAGCCGTGACGATCAACAAGCAGTCGTCATAGATCCCGGAGGCCTTCAACCGCTCGACGAGTTGGCCGATCGCCCGATCCAGATAGATCTGCTGGAGCAGATATCGCTGCTGTTCCTGCACCAGTCCCAGTTCATCGGTAATGGACTCGGCCGTTTCCAGGCAGCCTCGATTCATCTCGAACTGGTCCGGAGCGTATCTCTTTCCCGACGGCAGAAAGCACCACGGAGCATGCGGCAACAGGAAGTGTCCGAAGTACAGGATGCCCTCGCGAGTCTCATCTATACATTCGAGGAAGTGGGTGAACTGCTGATCCCGCTGCGAACTCCAGCTGTATCGAAACCTGCCGCGCCGCGCTGACCTGTCGA
Source organism: Planctomycetaceae bacterium (assembly GCA_044337025.1). GTDB lineage: Bacteria > Planctomycetota > Planctomycetia > Planctomycetales > Planctomycetaceae > TH-plancto1. The sequence continues at coordinate 31,223 of JBIIOI010000043.1, read as the reverse complement.
CCGCGTCCGAACGACTCAGGCCGAACCAGCTGCGAGGGATTTCCGGCAGCCCTCGATGGAAGTCGGTCGGAACGACATCGAACAAATAAACTCGTGAAAGAATTCCAAGGGTCGCCAGCGTCCTCTGCAGCGTCTGTGGTCGGCTAGTCGAAAAGACGTTGTCGTTCTGCGGTGCAACGACAGACACCGGCTCGAAAGCCACGTAGTCATACTGAGCACCGGATTTCAGGGAGAGAAAGAGACTCTGCGAATAGTTCTTGGGAATCGAAAACTCGTCCGGAGGCGACTGCCCGGTCAGGATCGCGGGCAGGGCGCACAACGTCAGGGAAGCGTTCGCACAGGCATGGCGATACCAGGTACTCTCACTGGCGAGTTTCGAAAAGTGCGGGAACCGAGTCGCGTCGATCGTGTGTTCGGGGGTCAGCAGTGACGCTCCCGCGAACTCGTCAAAAACGACCAGGACGACCGGCACGCGCGGGCGTGTGGAGTCCCGGTTCAGCTGGAATCCCGCAGTGGCCTCATCGTGCCAGAACTCGGAGTACAACAGACAGGGCGAAAGCACGATTCCAACGGAAGCCACGGTGACGATCTGGCGAGCCGCTGGCGACTTTTGGTAGAGCCAGCCCAGGATCGCTCCGCCTCCTGTGGCAAGGAGCAGAGTTGCGATTCCGGCGATCGGCAGAAGGTGCAATGCCTGCAACAGCAGGAGTGTCGACGAGAACAAGACGACGCACGTCTGCATGGCCTCGCGACAACGAGGAAAGAGCCGGCCTGTTCCGACGACGGCCCCCGCGATGATCAGCGGTAACACAAGCGACATGACAATTGCAGCACACAGCACAGAGTCAGGCGTGACATCTGGATCGACCAGATATTCCGACTGCCGGGCCAGTCGTGAATAGAACGACTGCGTGACCGAGAGATTGAATAAGGCCCACGCATGCAGGCCATCGAGCCAGATCGAGGGCTGCTGGCGCGGCGGCACGAGGGGGAGCGGTGCGACAGTGTTCATGGAACTGACCGCGGAGTGGCCTGCACGAGCGTTCGCCGCCCCTCGCACAGCGAGAGTGTGTCATGGATCTCGAACCGTCGCTGAATCTCGTGATGAAAGTGGTCCCACTGATAGTCTGGACACCCCCCAGTGCGGCGCTTCAATAAATCAGCGGCCATCGTATCGTTGGGGGCCACGAACTCGATGATCAACTCCGCTCCGAGACTCGCCAGCCACTCCAGGACCTCCAACATCGGGATGCCACAGCTGATGACCCAGTGATGAATCAATGCCAGGCACAGAACGACATCGGGCTTCCCGCGCTGAGGCAAACTGGTCCGCTCGCGCCCTCGCCAGCCGAGTCCGCCGATCTGATCGGCCACATTCCAGACCAGAGGAGTGATCCGGCTGGGACTGATCGCGGGTGTCGTCTGAAGTGATCGAAACAGCCGCTCAACACTCAGGTGATCCGCGTCCATCGCGATGACCAGTTCCGCATGCTCGGCAGCGATGCGGCTGAATGTGCCTGTGTTGCATCCGAGGTCCCAGACCTGTGATCTAGGCTGCCTGGCCAGATGCCTCCGCACAAACTGTTCTTTCCGCTGGCGATCCTCCGGCGAGTAGCTGTGTGTCCCTTCGTATTCCGACCACTCAGAGCGGGCGGCCTTCCAGTCCAGTCCATCAACCAACTTGGACAGTCCACGGATGTTGGCTGCGAGCATCTCGCGATTGAAGCTCATAACGGGCTTTCGCGACGAGGAACTGTTCGCCGCGACCGACGAATCCAGCCAACTGTGCAGTTTGACATGCGACCAGACTCCCCGCCGGAACAGATCGCGGAGTGACATCAGCTGGGAGCATTCGGTCGGCGTGATCCCATCCAGCCGCCCGCGCAGCCAGGGATGAAACGGAACCTGCTTATAGGCCTGCAGCATCAGGGGAAACAACATCGTCTGACAGAACTGCCGATACCCGGCCCAAGGCTTCGTCGCATCCAGGTCTTCGATCGATGCGACATCGATGAAGACCGGTTCAACGCCGCGAAACTGGACGTTGTAGGCCGTCCCGTCTTTGAGTGTGTAGTTCGCCTCCAACAGACGCGTCATCAGTTGCAGGTGCAGCTGCGCGGCCCTTTTGAGCATGCCAAAGGGCCACTCGAACGGGTAGGTCACAAGCGGAATTCGTTCGTGATGCAGATACCCGCTCCACTCACCGGGGGGCTGTTCAAGAGGAGTCTCGCTCAAGCTTCCGATCAGCAGCCCGTCTTCTCTCAATTGACGAGAGAGCGGCCGCTGGTCGAATCGCGTCCAGGTCTCCCACGCTTGAGGGGAGAGTCCGCGCCACACTTCGCCCTGGCTGTCGAGGAAGACGCGCGCATCGCGGTCGCGATAAGAGCCGGGGGCGAAATCGATCATGGCCTGTTACTTGGCCGGATCGGCCTTAGAGCCCCGGAAACGCAACAGCATCTCCGACACCAGATAACGTCCGAAGACGAGAGCCCCTGCGGACCCGCCGATGATCGCCTGCAGCAGCAGACTGCCCGGCCCCGGATCGAAATAGGCCAATAGAGAGAATCCAGTCACGTCACGACTCCTCAACGACAGAATTGCCTTCCGCGTTACCGAGGAGTACGGAATGAAATCGGGAGTTCTACAGCACTGAATCACCCCGCGTTGGAAACAACGACGTGGGTCTCACTCGTCGCTGTCATCGAGGTGAAACTTGTGCATGACCCGGTGCAGGACAGGGGCCAGCATGACTGCCACCAGCGTCAGAAAGGCGATTCCGCTGTACAGTGCATAGAACGTCGCAAACAGTTTTCCGGCATCGGTTTTCATACTATCGACGGGTCCCATGCCGGTCAGAATCATCGACGAATTCAGGAGAGCGTCGATCCACGGCATCGGGCCGAAGAAGTGGTATCCACAGCTTCCGATCAGTAGCGAAACGACGACGATTCCCACGGTGACCAGGAAGCTGCGCCCCAATCTCCAGAGGAATGCCGCCCGGGACAGCATCTCTTGCCGCTTATGCTCAAACATGGGGAGTTTTCGATCCAGAAGGAGGAGGGGCGGGTCCGGTCGAACGGAGCGTGGCAATCCGCTCCACGAACTCGACACTCATACCTGAGTTCAAACGAGCTTCCCGCTGAAACTCAGTGCCGTATGATTTGGCGGCAGTCATCGGCCACTTCAGGTGGGCTTGATAGGCTTCCCACTCGGACTGCTGCGGGTCTTTCAGTCTTCCGAGCCATTCCATGCCGAAGGCCACATGCTCCTTCTCGTCCTCATGAATACGACGCATCAGCGCCGCACTGCGCGGATCGTTGACAGCCAGGAACGCATCTTCGAGTTCCACTGTGTGATCCAGATTCCGGGCCTCGAACACCAGCGGCAAGGTCGCGATGTAATCCAGCAGGACGGTAAACGACCGTGTCTGCTTCCAGATATAGCAGTTCACAGGCAGGTCACCAAACTCCAGCCCCAGCCGCGAGGCCCGCTCCATATGCATCCGCGTATGCCGCTGCTCATCAGCCATCACCCGGGCCAGCCCGACCCGGAACTCGGTCGGAGCCTCCGGAAACGCCAGCATGACCCAGGCCATCACCTCCAGGGCCTGCAACTCGTGGTTCGCCATGATGTGGTGAGCCACAGCCCGCTTCCCCTCGTCGGCGAGGGCCAATGGGTGCGGCATCGACGGAGCCGTCCGCGGAGCTGCGAACAACAGCTTCGGAGGTCGCTCGGGGGTCTCCACCCGGCGCGGTTCGCCCGGTGAGATGTCCTCGACTGGAAGCTCCAGCGGCTCCAGCTTCACATCGATCGAAGGTGAGTCGAGAATCCGCTCGGCGAAAGCTCTCAGTTCCATGGCACGTTCCTGTGCAGCAAAGCGTAGCAGAATTCGTCAGAATTCTGGCGTTTCCGACGTAGCCACGTTCGCCAGAACGTGGGGATCGAAGTTCAATCGCAGCATCCCACGCTCTGGCGAGCGTGGCTACGGGGCCATCATGCCCGACCTCCCTAATCACCTGGCCTTCGGAATCCAGCAACCCTGGGCGGAGTTGATCCTGCGCGGGATCAAGACGATCGAGATCCGCCGTCTCGCTGTCCGTCCTGGAGGCCCGATCTACCTGTACTCCTCGAAGCAGGCGTCGAAAGCCACTTACGCAATCCAGGCGGCGAGAGATCACGGTCTCGAAATCGAGAACCTGCCGCGCGGCGTTCTCGTCGGGACGATCGAGGTCGCTCAGTGCCGGCCCGCGACGCCGGAAGATGTGGCTGCAGCTTGTGTTCCGACAGATTTCCTGCACGGGATGAACGCCTGGGTCATTGGCCGCGCGACTCGTTTGGAATCGCCACAACCGATACTCAACCCGCCCTTTGGGATGTGGTTTTACCCATTTGCCCAGCGGGGGACTAACAAACGGCGGCGGGATCGGGGAGAATAACAAAGTTCTCAGTCATCAGTTTTCAGTTCTCAGTGAACGAATGCGGTGACGAAAACGATGCCTGCTAAAGGAATTGCGGCGGCCTGCTGACGACTGAGAACTGACGACTGACAACTTCTCTCCTCTCGCCGGGATCGATCTCGGCGACTCACGGTTTGGACAACATGAACCAGATTGAACTGATCGCCACAGCGGCGTTTGGACTCGAAGCCATTGTCGAGCGCGAGGTCCAGAAACTCGGGTTTCCCGACACCCGGATCGAAGACGGTCGCGTCCGCTTCAAGGGCGACATCAACGCCATCTGCAAAGCCAACTTGTGGCTGCGATGTGCGGACCGCGTCCTGGTGGTGATCGGCGAGTTCCACTGCCCGGACTTCGAACAGCTCTTCGAACGCACCAAAGAGATGCCGTGGGAAGACTGGCTGTCGGCCGATGCCAAGTTCCCGGTCTATGCCAAGTCGGTCAAGTCGATGCTGACTGCCACGCCGACTGTGCAGAAGGCCGTTAAGAAGGCGATCGTTGAACGCCTGAAGACCAAGCACCAGCGGATCTGGTTCGATGAGACCGGAGCGGAGTACCCGATCGAGGTCTCGCTGCTGAACGATCGCGCGACGCTGACGATCGACACTTCCGGCGAGGGGCTGCATAAGCGCGGCTACCGTCAGGAAACGACCGAAGCCCCGCTCAAGGAGACTCTGGCTGCGGCCCTCGTCCAGCTCAGCTACTGGAATCGGGACCGCATTCTGGTCGACCCGTGCTGCGGCAGCGGCACGATCCCGATTGAAGCAGCGCTGATCGCTCGCAACATGCCTCCCGGTGGCGACCGCTCGTTCGCGGCGGAACTCTGGCCGCAGGTCCCGATGAAGATCTGGACCGAGGCCCGCAAGGAGGCCCGCGACCTGCGGCAGAAACCTCTTGAGCAGGCGATCCTGGCCAGCGACATGGACCCGCAGGTGATCCGGCTGGCCCGTAAACATGCGAGCGACGCCGGCGTCGGCATGGACATTCACTTCGATCGCAAGCTGTTGTCGGAGTTCACGGAGTACCGCGAGTACGGCTGCATGATCGTGAACCCGCCCTATGGAGAGCGGATGGGTGATCGCGACTCGGTCGACCAGATGTGTGTCGACTTTGGTGAAATCATGCGAATTCACCCGACCTGGTCGTACTACTTCCTGACAGCTCATCCGGTGTTTGAGCGTCTGGCCGGGCGACATGCAGATCGCCGCCGCAAACTCTACAACGGGCGGATCGAGTGTACCTACTACCAGTATCAGGGGCCGCGACCACCACGCGAGGCCGAAGCGGCCGAAGCCGAAATGCTGGCCAGCATCCCGAGTCCACCGAGCGACTTCAAGCCGCTGAAGTCGCCGATCCGCGGCCCAGCTGCAGGTCGCCCACTGGATCAGTTTGTCACGACGACACCGTTGGAAGACGGGCCGGATCAAGGTTATGGCGGGCAGGGGTATGACTTCTCGAACCGCCCTGTGCCGCGTCCGCCGCTCGACTTCAAGCCGCTGAAGCCGCCGATTCGCGGGCCGCTGGCTGTCGTGACGACGGCACCCGTGGCGGAAGAGGTGGTCGAGGCTGCGACAGCTCAGCCGGAGGTTGTTCTGGAACAAGTTGTTTCCGAAGTCTCTGATTCGGACGTTGAGCCCGCTGCTGAGAGTACCCTCACCCCCAGCCCCTCTCCCGAGGGGAGAGGGGAGCCGGAGGAGACTTATGTTCCGAGCGCGTCTGTAAGCGAAGAAAGTACGCCGGCACTCTCCGAGCTGCCAGCACCCACCGAACCGGCACTCACTGAAGCGACGTCACTCATTGAAGCGGCTTCCTCCCCTCTCCCGCCGGGAGAGGGGCCGGGTGTGAGGGTGTCGTCACCGGAGGCAACGTCGAGCGAACAAGTCGCTGCCGTTTCGGACGGGCCAATGGGCCCGTCCCACGCCGCACCCGCTGCCCCCACGCCGCCGCCGTCGTACGAAATCCCGCCCGGCTTGGCGTACCGGATGAAGTCGCTCGACTTTGTGCCGCTCAAGCCGCCACTGCGGGGACCGTACGCCGCCGGAGGGCAGACTGCTCCTCCAGCTCCAGCGACACCTGCGGCGCCGGCAGCTCCTGTGGCCAGTACTCCAGCTGCGGTGACTCCGGCCTTCACTCGTCCGATCCCGCCGCCTCCGCCCGGGTTCAAGCCGCTCAAGCCGCCAGTTCGCGGTCCGCTCGCGACACAACCGGTCGCTCCCGTGGTGTCCGCGCCGGTCGAACCGGCTCCCGCCCAGCCCGTCGCATCGGCTCCGGTCGTGGCCGAGGTTCCGGCGCCGACTCCCGTCGTCGAGACCCCGCCCCCAGCTCCCGTTCCGGAACCAGTGGCTCCAACACCAGCTCCCAAGCCGATGAGTCTGGCCGAACTGGCGGCTCGCGCTGTCAGTCCCCCAACTCCCGAACCGGTCGCGAAGCCGGTGCCCCCGCCCGTCGCCGAAGTCGTCGTCGACTGGTAATTCCCGCTCGATTTAGACAGTGGCTCCTCTCCACCGTAGAATGCGGGGCTGGTCGTTCTTCTGAGTCGCGACGAACAGGCTGCGGTCTGTCTGTGGTCTTTCCTTGCGACTCTGATCGGCCGGCAACGACTCTGACAACATGTTTCTGCACACTCTGGCGAGTGAGTGCGACTCGGGGATTCCCCAGTCGCACGTGGTTGCCAGCGGGTTACGAGACAGCCTCTAGCGATTCGACATGCCACCCAGCTCGAGAGACCTGTTCAGCGACACCACGATGAGCTTCGGGGATCACCTCGAGGCCCTGCGGTCGCACCTGTGGAAAGCCGTGGCCGGGGTCTTCGTCGGCTGCGTGCTGTGTCTGTTCATCGGCGAGAAAATCGTCGCGGTCATTCGCTACCCGCTCGACAAGGCCCTCGAACCGCACGGCGTCAAACTCAAGGATGACACCGGCGGACGAAATCCACTGTCGGTCTTCTGGGCCAAACTGCGTGGCCAGGAACTTCCCAAGCCGGTCGAGCCCGAACCGGAAGGACCGCCGCCGGACCCCGTCGCGATTCGCGAAGTTACCGGCAAGCTGACGGTCGATGTCCCGGTGTCCGAACTGCTGAGGTCACTGCATCAGGCGCTGCCCAGTCAGTTCCCGGCACCGCCGCCGCCAGTGGTGGAAGTCGCCCCAACTGCTGCGGCCGAGGCCCCGGTACCTGCGGTCACAGAGAAAACGGAGAGTGGCGGGACCGACAATGAAAAGATGGCCGAAGCGAAACAGCCCCCCAAGGAACCCACGGTCAAGCTGACGCTGTCCTCGCCCGCACTGGCCGAGATGCAGCAAGTCGTACTCGATATGCGGAAGCCGGTGGCGCTCAGCCCGCAGGAACCGTTCATGATCTACCTGAAGGTCTCAGGTCTGGCGGGTCTGGTCCTCGCGAGTCCGTGGGTCTTCTATCAGCTGTGGCTGTTCGTGGCCGAGGGGCTGTACATGCACGAACGCAAGTATATGTACCTGTTCGGTTCGCTCAGCCTGGTGCTGTTCATTGTCGGAGTGATGTTCTGCTTCTGGATGGTGCTGCCGCTCGTGCTGCGGTTCCTGATGACCTACAACGAGGCAATGCATGTCCGGCTCGACCCTCGGCTGTCAGAGTACCTGACGTTCGCGTCGATTCTGCCACTGATGTTCGGGATCGGCTTCCAGCTGCCCTTGGTCATGGTCTTTCTGGAGCGGATGAATATCGTTTCGATTCAGGTGTTCATCGAGAAGTGGCGAATCGCCGTATTTGCGATTTCATTTATCTCGATGCTGCTGACTCCCCCGGAGCCGATCAGCATGATGATGATGATGGGGCCGATGGTGTGCCTGTACTTCATGGGGATCATGCTGTGTAAGTGGACCTCCAGCAAACGAGACGTGGCCCCGGTTCCCAGCGTGTAGGATCGCGTTCAGGTATCACAGAATTCGCAAGAATTCTGGAGCCCCGGTGGCGTTGGCCAGTTCGGGGGGGCATGAATCACAAAACGGGGAGCAGGCCAGAGTGGGGTGATCCCCCTATTCGGCCCATACCCCCAATCGGCAACTTCGGAATCGAGTCGGCGAACCAATGAAGTCAGGCGAAAGCCGAATTCAGCCTCACAGTCTCCACCGCAATCAAGGACAGCCGTGGGTTGGCAGGAAGGTCTGGGATGTGCTCACCGCGCTCGTTGCAGCGACCGATATCGGCGTCACACTCGACTCAGCTCAGCCGAAGCTTTTCGCGGGCAAATTGCACTCCCTCACACAGCTGATGGATATCATCGGCATTCGTGTAGACGCCCAGACTCGCGCGGACCGTCGCCGACACTCCCAGCCGATCATGGAGCGGCATCGTGCAGTGGTGACCGTGCCGCACAAAAACCCCCTTGCGGTCAAGCAGTTGGGCCAGATCCTCCGGGTGGGCTCCCTGCATCGTGAAGGTCAAGATCCCTCCACGTCGCTCGGGAGGAGGTCCGTGAATCTTCATGCCCGGGAACTGCATCAGGGCATCCCAGGCCAGTCGAGTCAGCTGTTGCTCGTGGTCGTGCAGACCAGCACCGTCGAGGCTTTGGAACCACTCGATCGCCGTCCCCAAAGCGATCACCTGGGCGATGGGAGGGGTCCCCGCCTCAAACTTCGCGGGGGGGGGCGACCAGGTCGAGTGCGTGGTATAGACTCGGTCAATCATATGCCCGCCGCCCAGAAACGGTGGCATCGCCTCCAGCAGTTCCTGGCGCCCATACAGCACACCGACACCGCTGGGGCCGTAGATCTTGTGCCCCGAGAAGGCCAGGAAGTCGATCCCCGTCCGCTGCACATCGACGGGACCATGCGGGATGCTTTGCGCCCCGTCCACAACGATGATCGCCCCAACGGCATGGGCTCGCCGGGCCAGTTCCTCGACCGGATTGATCGTCCCCAGCATGTTCGACATGCCGGTCACAGCCACCAGCTTACAGCGCGGCGTCAGCACCTGATCCAGACTGGCGAGATCGAGTTCTCCCTGCTCGGTCAGCGGGATGAACTTCAGAATCGCCCCGCGTTCCCGGGCCACCATCTGCCACGGAACCAGATTGGCGTGATGCTCCATCTCGTTCAGGACAATTTCGTCACCCGGCCCCACGAACGCCCGCGCCCAAGTCTGGGCCACGAGATTCAGCGACATGGTCGCCCCGCTCGTAAAGATGATCTCGTCTGGCGAAGCAGCCCCCAGGAAACCGGCAATCCGCGAGCGAGCCGCTTCCATTTGCTCATCGACGATCGCCCCGAAGCGATAGACCCCGCGATAGGCGTTCGCGTAGCAGGTCTCGTAAACCTCTTTCTCCTTATCGATCACACACTGCGGCTTTTGCGCACTGGCAGCTGTGTCGAGAAAAGCGAGGCGCAGCCCCTTGGGCAAAGGGCGTCCCAGGATTGGAAACTGAGCACGGATGGAGTCGACGTCGAAGCGCATGCCGGAATTGTAGGCGGTCCGCCGTGCGAGTCACTCTCTCAAGCCACAGTTCCTCGCACCAGACAGTTTTCCAGCGTCATCAGCTCCTGCTCGACACGGCCGAGCTGTTCCTCCGATAGGGCCTCGCCGCCGAACCGGACCGTGTAAAACAGCTCGGCCAGACGTGTGGCCGAGCCCGTCAGTTGGGACGGGGCGAGACGCTCGGCAAACCGCTGCTCGGCCTGCAAGGCAAACTCGCGGGGCGTCAGTGTTGGTGTCTCGGCCAGTCCGCAGCGCTGCATCAGCTTCAGGAACCGGGCATAGAACTCTACGGTGATGGCTCGGCGCTGCGTCTTCCGCCGCTCGCGGGCTCGGAACTTCCAGCGACGAGCGACCAAACGCCCCATCCAGAACAGCGCGGCGAGTCCAACGATTGAGAATGTCACGGCCAGAAATCCGGACATGCGAACATTGTCAGCTTGAGATGTCCCAACTCCCGTGTCCCCGAACGTCGGAATCACGAGCTTCCCTTCCATCAGACCGGCAAAGAGATTCTTTCCCCAGCCAGCCAGATCACGAATCGGTGCATAGACCAGCTGTTCCTGTTGCGACTTGGAGTAGTTCATCCCCTGAAACCACATTGACCGGGTTTCGTTGAGCAGCGGATTGGTCGCGGCCCGCTCCTTTTCTTTGATCGCGACCGCTTCGTCGCGGGCTCCGGGGGTGGGATCGAAGTTCTTCCAGGCTCCATCCACGAAGCCCTCGACCCAGGCGTGGGCATGCAGCGCGCGGATTTCGAACTTGCCCGTCCTGTCGTTGAAGTCGCCTCCCTTGAATCCACTGACCAGTCGCGAGGGAATTCCCACTCCGCGCAGCATCATCGCCAAGGCTGAGGCAAAGTACTCGCAGTGTCCGCTCTTGCGATTGAAGACGAAATCCTCGATCGGATCGATCGTCGGATCTTCGATCGAGAGCTTGAAGGAGTATTCAAACTCCGGGGAGTCCCGGAGATAGCTCTCCAGCAAGCGGGCGGCCTGCTCCGCGTTCTCCAGCGGATTGATCCCCGCTTTTTGGACGATTTGCTGGGCCAGAGCAGACGTGCGGCGGGAGGGTGTACTCAGCAGTTCGCCAAACGTAAAGGCAACACCCCGCTGTCGCACAAACTGGCGCGCCTTTTCTCGCTCTTGCGGAAATAGATCCACATCGGGGGGAAAGACATCCACCGAGTATCTAAACACCTTCGCCAGGGACGACTCATCCGATCGCAGCAACGTGGTTGTCCAGCGATGGAACAGCAGTGCCTCGGGAGTCCCGGTCACGACTTCCTGTTCGGTCTCAGCCCCGATGGCCTGACCGGGGTAAAACAGAGTCGCCGTTTCCAGCGGCTGCAGTCGAATCGTCGTACGAAACGGAGCCCGTCGATCCCCAGAGGCCTCTTGAGTTCGAAAACGCCCCAGCCCCTGCCAGCTTTTCAGCTGGTCATCGTAGTTCTCCAGGCACATCCCCCGAAACAAGGGCTCTACGCCGAAGACATTCGCGATCTCGTCCTCAGTCAGCGTTTTTCCTGTCCTGGAATCCTGAACTTCCACCTCCATGGTCAGTTCATTGCTCTCCATCAAGTCGGCGGTCTCACCGAGCGTGACCGTATCCGTAAACCCGGTCCGGGCGCTGCGTGCGCTGCCATCTGCCATCAGGTTCAGGTTGCCAATCCAGACTCGAGGCGTCAGGACAAAAAACGCAATCCCCAGCGCCAACGACAACACAAAGGTCATCGCGCCGCCCAGGATGAATCTCGGAGAGAGCCAGCGCCCCTGTTCGTCCGTGCGGACCGAATTCTGCACAAAGCTCTGGGAAGGAACGAGCGCCTCCAACCGGACTTCCGGGTTCTCGTCACTGGTCCCTGCATTCAGCAGGTTGGGGTCAATCAACAAGGCCGCCCGCGTCAAGCTGAGCAGCGACATCGTCCCGACCGAGATCACGGTGTAGACAAACAGAGCTGCCCCGAACCACGGCTGCACGGTCAAGACCGCCCCCATTGCAACCTGCAGCACCGACAGCGCAAAGATCCACCACATCCGCCGCAGGTCTTTCTGCTGCAGCAGGAATGTCCAGGTGAGATAGACAATCAGATGCCCGCCCGCCAGCAGCCGCGACTCTCCATCGTTGCGGAACTCGGCCACGGCCAGCCCGACCGCCGCCAGAGCGATCAGATTCAACATCAACCGCGGTGGCTTCAACCAGCCCGTCAGATCGATCACCACGATCGAGAAGAGCGCAATCGGCAGCGTGATAAATGCCAACGGAGCCCCTTCCGCAGCTCCGAAAATCGCCGCGGCGAGGCAGACCTGCAGCAGCAGGCTGACGAACAGGGTGTTTCGAAGTGACTGCAAGGCGCGAATGCTCCCTGCAGCTAGCATAGTCACGGAACCGAGCGGTCGCGAGCCACAGGCTGCAAAACCTCGTAGCAGAATTCGTAAGAATTCTGCCGTCCAGATTCCGCGTCTGCGGCGTCACAATGCGATGCAAAGTCCAGCCCCGATTGACCCACTCTTTCCTCGTCCGGTACAACCCCGGCAGCAGATCGCCTGTGGTAGGCCCACCTCTCGTAGCGGTGGGCGCGGCGTTCTCAGTTCATCGAGCCGGAAGCGTCAGCGCCCGGAGAGCGTCCCCATCCAGACGGCTCCGGGCGCTGACGCTTCCGGCTCGCGGCAGGACACTTACGCAACATGCAAGTTCAGCTTCCCGACGGTACCGTCAAGGATTACCCCGCTCGCTCCTCCGCTCTGGATGTCGCCCGATCGATCTCCGGGCGGCTCGCTCAGGCGACGATCGCCGTCCAGATCGGCGAGACCGTCTGCGATGCGTTTCGCCCGCTGGAGGACCTCTCCACCGAGAGCCCGATCCCGGTCAAGCTGATCACGAACAAGGACGCTGCGGCCCTGGGAGTGCTGCGGCACTCGTGCGCCCACATCATGGCCCGTGCGGTGATGCGGCTCTATGAGGGTGTCGGCCTTGCGTTCGGTCCGACGACCGGCAACGGGTTCTACTACGATTTTGACCTGACTCAGAAGATCAGCGAGGAAGACTTCCCCCGCATCGAGCAGGAGATGGCGAGCATCGTTGCCGAGGCCGAAGCGTTCGAACGCTTCTCGCTGCCCCGCGCCGAAGCGGTCCAGCTCTGCCGCGACATGCAGCAGGAGCTGAAGACCGAGCACGTCGAGACCGGCCTGTCCGGGCACGAGACGCTCAGCTTCTATCGCCAGGGCGAGTTCGTCGACCTCTGCCGCGGCCCGCACATTCCCGACGCCGGCAAGATCAAGGCCTTCAAACTCGTCAGCGTGGCGGGCAGCTACTGGAAGGGGGACGCCAACAACAAGCAGCTGCAGCGTCTGTACGGCACCGCGTTCTTCGACAAGAAGGACATGGAGACCTACCTGAACCAGATCGAGGAGGCCAAGCGTCGCGACCACCGCGTGCTGGGCAAGCAGCACGGGCTGTTCACGATCTCGAACGATGTGGGGCAGGGGCTGTGCCTGTGGCTGCCGAAGGGGGCGGTCATCCGCTCGACCCTGGAAGAGTTCATCAAGGCCGAACTCGTTCGCCGCGGCTACATGCCGGTCTACTCGCCGCACATCGGGCGGGTCGAGATGTACGAAACCAGCGGGCACTTCCCGTACTACCGCGAGTCCCAGTTCTCGCCCATCTTCGGGCATCCGGCGGGGCAGACCGTCGACTACTGGAAGCAGAAGCTCAGCGAGGGGAACCTGCGGCCCGAGGATGAAGCCAAGCTGCGGGCCTCGGCGAACGTCTGCGGGTGCGAGTTCCACGACTACCCGGTGAATGCCTCATCCGAAGAGCGGCAAGCCTACCTGCATAAGTGGGAGAAGACTCAGGAACGCTACCTGCTCAAGCCGATGAACTGCCCGCATCACGTGCAGATGTACAAGTCCGAACCGCGCAGCTACCGCGACCTGCCGGTGCGGCTGGCCGAGTTCGGGACCGTCTATCGCCACGAGCAATCGGGCGAGCTGAACGGCATGCTGCGCGTGCGGGGCCTGACCCAGGACGATGCCCACCTGTTCTGCACTCCCGAGCAGGTCGAGCAGGAGTTCAAAGACACGCTGAACCTCGTGCAGTACGTCTTGAGCGCAGTCGGTCTCAAAGACTACCGCGTCCAGCTCTCGACCCGCGATCCGAAATCCGACAAGTACGTCGGCTCGCCGGAGCTGTGGGAGCGGGCCGAGAACACCCTGCGGAAGGTGCTGACCGAAGTCGGCCTCACCTACACCGAGGGGCAAGGCGACGCCGCCTTCTACGGCCCGAAGACCGACTTCATGGTCCGCGATGCCATCGGCCGTGAGTGGCAGCTCGGTACCGTCCAGCTCGACTACAACCTGCCCGAGCGGTTCCAGCTGGAGTACACCGGAGCCGACAACACGACGCACCGCCCGGTGATGATCCACCGCGCCCCATTCGGCTCGATGGAGCGGTTCTGCGGGATGCTGATCGAGCACTTTGCAGCTGCATTCCCGCTGTGGCTGGCCCCCGAGCAGGTCCGCATCCTGGGCCTGAACGATGACATCCTGCCGTACTGCCAGGAGATCCTGACGAAGCTACGGGCCGCTGGGTTCCGGGCCAAAATCGACATGCAGAGCGCGAACGTCAAGAAGAAGATCCGCGACGCCCAGCTCGATCTGATCCCGTACATGCTGGTCGTCGGCGGCAAGGACAAGGACCAGGGCGGCGTCTCAGTCCGCGACCGCATCGACGGCGACCTGGGCTTCATGACGACCGAAGCGGCCCTGGCGAAGCTGATCGCCGAACGCGACGGCCGGGTCATTCGCCAGGTCCAGAAGTCGACCGGCGCGACCCTGGCCGCGGGCAGCGACGAGGCGAAGGGGAACGAGTACTGAGCCGCGTTAGCCGTCGAGCTTGCTCGACGTGCCAGCGAGCGGCAGACGTCAGTCTGTCGAGTCCACCACAACGGGCACCACGATCCTGAGTCTTTGAAGGATATGGCGAGCGTCAATCGACCACGGCCTTTGAAGACTCAGACCGTGCCACCCGACCCGTCAACACATTCCTTGCATTGTTCAAATTCACGATATCCGCCTGGTCTACTGCCGCGACGCTTTCTGATTCATAACGCCTATAACGCATCTCAATTATCCATAGCATTAAATAAAATAACACACAACTAGATGCTACGCTGAACAAAAGTGACTTGGTGAAAGATTCGAGATACAGCGATTTGCCACACTTGATGCTTATTGCGATTCCGGGAAGCGACGCCATGACAAAGTCACGCGGTGTGAAATGCCACGGGGGCCTGCGATACTTTTGGTGCTCGGCGATCAGGGTGAATTGTGAATATGCATCATTTAGTCCAATAAGGGCTTCTGCGGCGCTTCGATACCTTTTCCTCGCATCAGAAGCTAGACACTTGTCAAGCCAGGACCTAAACCGTGGTCCAAAGTCACTCAAGCGTTCTGTCCTTGGATCGTCGAAAAGCACAGAGATCCTTCGTGCAATGGACGGGTCTCCGAGCACTCCCTTCGTCAATTTGATCTTCATCGCTTCATGTACATGCTCTTCGGTCAAATCTCTCGCAGGAAGTCCTGTCGCGAGTTTGAACATGACGGCGGCAACCGAATAGATATCGGAACGAAAATCCTTATGACCTGTGAATGCCTCCGGTGAACCGGAGTACGTGGTTGTAACTGGCATGCTCAATTCGGAGGAGTCTGATTTCATTAGTAGTGATGACTGGGAATCATGCGAGTCAGCCATTGCCCCCCCCCCCCTCCAAAGTCAATAAAACATATGTTTCTGTCGGCTGACCGAATAAACACGTTGGCCATGTTTACATCCCCGTGAAGAACGCCTTTTGAGTGAATATCATCTAATGCCGCTAGAAGAGCCAGGCCAACGGCAAATACCTCACGACAAGACAAATGCGAATTATGTGCGAGATGCTTCAGGCACTCTCCGTCTATGAAGTCCATGGCTATGTAATAACAGTCTCGATGCACTCCGTGTTCTTGTACTCCAACAACGTTTGTGCCGCTTGCCTGGATCATCAGCCGGCACTCGTTCTGGATGTCGTTTGTGCTGTGTGTCCGTGACTTCTTGATCGCGACAAAAGCACCAGAAGCGGCGATTGCTTTGTAGACTGTCGAACCTGCGGCTTCACAAAGTATGCTGACAAGTGTGTACCCCGGTGGGAGTACATCTTTTTCATGAGGGTCACATGCGCAATTAACAGTCGCACTGTCTTTGATCGTCTCTGATGCCTGCTCAGGGGTGCTGAACTCTGCGAAGTCATCATTTACTTTGTTCACTCTCTTTCACTCCTCAGGTTGTTGATGGACGGATGGTGTCATTCATACGTCTGATCTGTGTGGCGGAGTGGAAGCTTGTCGCAGGGTGGGCCCGGTTGCCGCTTTGGGCTACCCAGACGGCGGAGTCGAAAAACGTCGTTTCAGCTAATAATTTACCCTGGAAAACCTCTTATGCCAAGGCGGGTGGCACCCGTTGGCTCGCCTTGGAGTCTACCAGGGTGCCTTAGCACAAGAGGTTGCCTCGACGCGGGGTGGCGGGGTGGCTCGGCCAGTTTGGCCGGGTGCCGCAGGCACAAGATGCCTCTTCGTCGATGCACGCTGGAAGTAAACTCGCTCGACGATGAAGAGGCTTCCTGTCGCTGCGCGACCCAACCGAGAAGTCGGTCGGGCCACCCCTTGTCATCGGCGGCGGGAGTGGCCGGGGCGACGCTTGAATGTCGAGTGTGGGTGGCTGGGGTCGACCAACGGGAGCCCCCAGCACGAGCGCAGTCATCCGGAGCGAATTGTCACGCAGGTCGAGTCGGACGCGCGCCTCGTTGGGGGCTTCACTTCGCTCAGACCCCACCACCCGTTACCCGTTGCTGGACGCCCGATGAGGGGAGACGCTCCAACGGGTCATTCCGGTCGAATGCCCAAGGGATCGTCTCACCATCAGGGACGTGCAGCCCTCACTGCCGAAGTAGTTGGGGAGCAGGCTCACGAGCATTGGTTCCCTCGCACTGCTGGGCAAGTTCGCAGTGGCACCGTGGCACCCAGCCCACGACTCGTGGGGAAGTCCAAACGGCACCTCTGTTTCACTAATCAACATTGGCCAGGAGCGGGAGTCTTTCCCGCGAAGACACGACGACGCCGCCCGGCTTCTCGATTGTCACTGCGAACAGAAACGCCTCTTGAACTTTCAGTTTGGGGTGGATCGACACCAGGACTTCGCCTTCAGTCGTGACATCAAACACGCCGCCATCCACGGGAGTCTTATCGCTTTGGTTCTTGTCGAAAATCCAGAGTTGATACTGTTCCTTGGTGGGAGAGTTCACGGGTAGACCTCGAAATCGCATCACCCCTTGTTGACGCTGAGAACTCCAGACGACATCCCCGCTTGCTCCTGCGATGGGCGTCGGGCCAGCGGACCAGTCGGCACGTTGGACATCGGAGGCCGATGAGATGATTTCAGCCCGGACCTCTGCGAGAGTCCTCGTCGTTGATCGGGAAGGGTTCAAAGTCCAACTCGAAACGGCAAAGGCGAGGCAGGCCGCTGAGACCAGCCAGGGCAGGTACCGCTGAACGCGCGGTTCCGAACGGGAGGGTGCTCCGAGACTCGTCGCCGCGGACACGCGATTGGCAGATAGCTCCTGCTCAGCTTGAGTGCGGATCACGCGGCGGAGATGTTCCGGCAACGGCATGGAATCAGCACCTGACCAGGTCACATCGAGTGATGCGACCATCTGTTCCAAAGACGGAGATTGATCATGAGAAACCTTCGCTGACAATCGGCCATGCTCCGCTTGCTCCTCGACCGAGAGACCATGCAGCAGTCTCGCCACTTCCAGCTCTTCCCAGTGTTCGAAATCCGAGGGGGCATGTTCGCTCATCGTTGCTCCTCCCTCTTCTGAATCACGCGAGATCGCAATCGCATACAGTCTCGCAGCTGGGATAATCCTCGGCGTGCATGAGATTTGACGGTTCCCAAGGGAAGTCCAATTCTCGTTGCAATCTGGGATTGTGGCAATCCGTGATAGATGGAGAGCTCGAGAACCTCCCGCTCATCTCGCTTCAATCTTTCCAGGCACGCGGTGGCCTGGGACGCCTCTTCGCTGATGTCCAAACTGGCCCGAGTTTGCGGTGCCGCGTACGTTAAATTGGTTTCGTCAATCGGCTGAGCCCCGACATCGCGTTGAGATTGACGCATCCGGCTCACGAGACGTCTGCGGGCCAACATCGCCACGAATGTCGCTTCGCTGGCCACTTCCTCTCGAAAGCGATTCGCGTTCCTCCAGACGTCCAGAAAAATCTCCTGGACCGCGTCCTCGGCGTCGGACATGGACGGAGAAAGCCGCCGAGCCAGCGACCAGACCAGTCCGCCATATCGATCCAGGCACTCATCGATTGCGGCGGTTTCGCCATTTGCGATCCGGGGTAACAACGGAACCTGCAATTCGACCTCCCAAAGATCGTGCAATGAGACAAGGCCGATCTCTCGACCGACCTTGCACATCGAATTCGTCGACAATCGTCAGTACTACTTGGGCATGATGACGGCGTCGAGGACGTGAATCACACCATTGCTGGTTTCGATGTCTGCGGTGGAGACAGTCGCGTCATTGATCATCACCTTACCATCTTTGACTGCGATCTTCACTGTCGTTCCCTGAACCGTCTTGGCCTCGGTCAGCTTGACGACGTCCTTGGCCATCACCTTGCCGGCGACAACATGATAGGTCAGGATCGCGACCAGCTTCTCTTTGTTCTCCGGCTTCAACAGAGACTCCACAGTGCCAGCTGGCAACTTGGCAAATGCCTCGTCCGTCGGTGCGAAGACCGTGAACGGACCCTCGCCCTTCAGCGTATCAACCAATCCGGCGGCCTTCACAGCTGCCACCAGAGTGTTGAAAGTCTTCGCACCTACGGCGGTGTCAACGATGTCCTTCTTCGCTTCTGCGAAAGCCATTGTGGAGGCTCCGGCCAGCAGAGCCACAACCAGCAGCTGTGTCACAAATCGCGTCATGTTCAATCCCCTTGATATGTTTCGAACGTTGCACCAACGTTCCGACAGTGAAGCGGTTCAGTCGACGACAGACCAATGACCCGCACATGTTCGTATTCGAGGAATGAAGAGAATTGGATGCAGAAACTTGCAGAACATTTTGAGTCTTCGAGATCGCGCACAGGGGGCCGCAGTGAACGAGTGAGCCCCGTGGCACTGTGTTTCCGGAACGTCCAACGGCCCAGCAGTCGGGTCCAATCGGGCTCGCCGTATTCGGAAAATCGCTCGCTTGCGATCCGAGACGACACCACTCTATACTGCCCGCAGACGCACCCCTAGCTCAATTGGATAGAGCATCGGTCTACGGAACCGAAGGTTGATGGTTCGAGCCCATCGGGGTGCATTTTCATAAGTCGAGACGAACGCTAGGTTTAGCGTACCTGCCAGCGTGTGGCAGAGCGGTTTCAGTGCTCGGATTCCTCCGTATTTTACGGAGGAATCCAGTTGTTGAGGAACCGTGTCACGCCACGAAAAGCCAATGGCGTCCCGTCGTATTGCCTCCAAGGCGTCCGGAAAGGCCGTTGTCCGATTCTCGGGAAAAGTTTTTTACCTGGGGCCGCACGGATCGGAACCGAGCCGCATCGAGTACGCCCGCCTGTTGGCGGAGTGGCAGGCACGTCGGACGGAACAGATTGACGTCGCGTTATCGCTGACCGAGACAGTCGATCGCTCGATCACCCTTGCAGAGGTAACTCTTCGGTACCGGGAAATCGCGAAGGAGTACTACTCCAAAGATGGTGTGCCGACCAAAGAGTTCGTCGAAATGGCCATGGCGCGGAAGCCGGTCCGAGGACTCTATGCATCGACATATGCCCGAGAGATTGGTCCGTTCAAACTTCAGGCTGTCCGGCAGCATATGATCGAAAAGGACCTGTCCCGCGGGGTCGTCAATCATCGGATCAATCGAATCAAACGATTCATCAAATGGGCCACCAGTCAGCAGCTCATTCCGCCCTCGGTCCACCAGGGGATTTCGACTGTCGTGCGACTTCGCCGGGGACGAACAACCGCACGGGTAACAGATCCCGTGACGCAAGTGGCTGCGATGATCCAGTTGGAGCGATTGACGGGAATGCGTCCGTGTGAGGTAGTCATGATTCGCATGGGAGAGGTCAATCAATCGCACGATGTCTGGCTCTACTCGCCATCTTCTCACAAGAACTCCCGGCGTGGTCGTGACAGGACGATTCCGCTGGGGCCGAAGGCACAGCAGGTCCTCAAGCCCTTCCTCAAGGCTGATCCAGATGCCTTTCTGTTCAGCCCGCAAGAGGCAGAGTCTCAACGAAACCAAGTTCGTCGTTCCCAGCGCCAGACTCCCATGACTCCGTCACCACGTAAGAGAAAGCCCAAATCCAGGCCCAAGCGTGCCAAGCGAGATTGATTCGATGTCAGTAGCTATCGACGCGCAATCACTTACGCCATTCAGAAGGCAAATCGAGACCGGGTTCGCTGCGGGCTGGAGTCCGTCCCGTTTTGGTTTCCTTTGCAACTTCGGCATTCACGATCCACTGAACTCAATGTTCAGTTCGGAATCGAAGCAGTAGCTGTGAGCCTCGGGCATGCTCACGCGGACGCGACGAAAGTTTACGCAGAGCGTAACCTGAAGCTGGCCAGTGCCCTCTGCGGTGGCCCACGTTACGGGCTGTCACCTGCTTCGGCTTACCGAGCCGCCCTCGACGACGAACCGACCCGGCTGGCCCACCTCACGTTTCGAGAAATCGCAGCCACCGAGCCACCAACCAGATTCAAAACTCTCTGAGCGAGCGATGTCGCCGCCCACCAATCCTCACTTGGGAGTTTCGGATGAGTCTCACGAACCTGTTCGCCAAGATCGCTGGCCGTCACCAGGAACGCCAGCTGGCCCGCAAAGCCGACTTCAAGTCCCTGGTCAAAGACGTAGCCGAAGAGCGGGAACCTGATCCGGAAGAAGTCGAACGCATCCTGGAGTAGTCCCACAAGACGCTGGAAGACCTCCAGCGGGCCGTCGAGCGGTATCTGAAACGCCGAGCCCTCAAGGCCACGGTCGACCAGAAGCCCAAGCTGGAAAAGGACCGCGAGCAGATCAACAAGCAGATCAGCCAGGCCGGCGAAGCCCTGACAGCCGCCGAGAAGAAGTACAAGGAGACGACCGATCCCCTCCTTGGCCAACGCGACTACATCCGCGACCAGATGCTGGAGATCGACCGAGCCAAGACCGAACTCGAACGCACCTGCGACGACCAGGACCTGCTGAACGAACTGGCCAAAACCGAACGCCAGCTCAACGTCCTCCACACCCGCCGCAACGAAACCGAGTTCGCCATCAGCGAACGTAAACGCCGAATGGCCGACCTGAAAGAGGCTGCATACCGCCTGGAACACCCCCAGGAAGTCACCAACCGCGACGAGTCCGCCATCCGGCAGCAGGTTGCAGACCTCCGCGAGCGGGCGTCACATCACGAGAATGAGATCCCTGCTCTGGAGAAAACCCTGAGGACGGTGGTCGACGAATTTGCGGCGACTGAGAAGGCGGCAACATCCCTGCGGGATCGGTTGCTCGTGCCGTAAAATCTTCCACCACTCGGCGGGGGATGTGTATGATGTGCGGCTGAGTGATGGGTCGCAGCTGGGGGTGACGGCTCGGCACCCGGTGTGGAGAGTGGACCGGGGCGAGTGGGTCTCGGTCGGCGACCTGTAACCGGGCGAGACGCTGGAGACCTTGCATGGGACCGTGCAGTTCGAATCGGCGGTCCGGCGGAATGCAACTCAATAAGGAAGGTTAGGTTTCACCTAATCGCTCAGGCGCAGCCTGGGCTGGCTTTCTTCCGCCCTGCCACCAAACGCATGATTTGGCCAGGCGTGGTGCTGCAGCCTGACCATTGCGATCGCGAATCCGGTTGGCAATAGTGCTTGCTGTCAGCGGACCGTTTTCTCAGCATGGTGGCGTGATGCGCAGTGTGATTGGAATCGCTTGTTTTCTCTCTTTGGTGGCAACATCGCTGGCCGAAGACTGGCCCCAGTGGTTGGGCCCCAAGCGTGACGGCGTCTGGCGCGAGACCGGGATTCTCGATGCTTTCCCGGCCGAGGGGCCGAAGATCAACTGGCGGTTGCCCATAGGCGGCGGCTATGCCGGACCGGCGGTCGCAGGCGGCAAGGTGTTTGTCACCGATCGGCAGAACCCACCCGCTGCGGCCGATCCGACCAGTCCGCCGGCCAAGGGGTCCACTCCCGCCATCGAGCGTGTCCTGTGCCTGAATGAAGTGGACGGTCAGGTTCTCTGGACCTACACATACGATTGCCCCTACACCGTCAGCTACCCGGCTGGTCCCCGCTGCACGCCCACCGTCGATGGCGAACGGGTGTATACGCTCGGAGCCCAGGGGCACTTGTTCTGTTTAAGCGTCGCGGATGGATCAGTGCTCTGGTCGAAGCAGTTTCTGAAGGAGTTCAATCTTAAGAATGCTCCGGTGTGGGGCTTTGCCTGCCATCCGCTAGTCGATGGGAACAAGCTCATCTGTCTGGTCGGTGGTCCGGGATCGACAGTGGTCGCGTTCGACAAGCTGACCGGCAAGGAACTGTGGCGAGCGATTGACTCCTACACCGCCCACGGTCCGGGATACGGTCCGCCCCAGATCATCGAGCATAATGGCCACCGGATTCTGCTGGCCTTCCACCCGGCCGGTTTGAGCGCGTTGGAACCCGAGACCGGCAAGCCGATCTGGACGTACGAATGGGAGATTAACTACGGACTCACCACACCGATGCCGCGACTGGTTAAAGACGAGCTGTTCCTGACGACGTTTTACGATGGCGCTGTGCTGCTCAAACTATCGAGCGACGGCAGCAGCGTGTCGGAAGTGTGGAAGCGGAAGGGGAAAAGCGAGAAGAATACAGACGCCATTCAGTCAATCATGCCGACCCCGTGGTTTGATGGGGAGCTGGTGTTTGGTGTCGATAGTTATGGAGAGTTGCGAGGCCTCGATGCTCGGACCGGAGACCGTCTGTGGATGACCTACGCGGCGACTGGTGGACAATCCGACCGCTGGGCGAATGCCTTTCTGGTGCGGCAAGGCGACCGCTTCTTCATCCCCAATGAAAAGGGCGACCTGATCATCGCCCGGCTCGACCGGGAGGGATATCACGAACTGAGCCGGACTCACCTGATCGAGCCGACGGGCGCTGCCCAGCAACGAAAAGTCGTCTGGTCGCACCCCGCCTTTGCGAACAAGTCGATCATCCTGAGAAACGATGCGGAGATCGTGAGTGCCTCGCTGGCCGAGTGATTTCGGTGATTTGTGAAATCTCTGCCCCCAAGCTCCTGCTAGCCGAGCACAGGCTTCGCAACGGAATTGACCCACCTGTGCTGCATGTCCTACTACTGGCCAAGACCGCAGGCACTGAAGATTTTGAGACACATCGTCAGTGGCAGACCTGCAAAACAATCTGTCCTTGTGGTCACCTTTCTCAAGAGAACCAGCGTTACATAGTTCAGGGCTGGGATTGCGAAGTCCCAACTCGCTGGTGGGGATATCGCATTTGAGTGCCTCCGTGTGCATTACCGAGGCTCAAACGAGTCGCTTTTCGAACTCGTCACTGGAAAGGTCAAGGTCGTCCTGCGGTATCGGTCCAAACTTCTCGGCCAGGAAGCATCTCCTTCCCCTGACAACGTTTCTGGGCAGCGCATACTGGTCGCACTTGCCATCGAGCGGGTCCCCGTTCAATTGCTCGGGGGCCATGTACGGAGCCGTTCCGGCGATGTCGCGGGCGCCTTTGCTCACGCGGTTCATGCTTCCTTGGATCTCGGCGGCCAGGCCCAGGTCGACCACTTGGACGGTCTGGCCGTCGCGGCTGACCATGATGTTGGCCGGTTTGACATCGCGGTGGATCAGCCCTTGCGAGTGGACATAGTCGAGGGCCTCGGCCACGGGGGTCAGGACGCGGACGACCTCGGTCAGCGGGAACTCGCCGTGCTGCTCGACGTACGACCGGCGGTACTCGGAGAGCGTTTGGCCATCGATGTACTTCATGACCAGAAACTCGCCGCACAGCGGGTCGCTGCCCAGCAGATAGACCGGGCACAGATGCTGGTGCTGCAGCGCGTGGACCTTCTGGAACATCTCCCGCACCCGGCCCAGCTCGGTCAGGTCGTGCTGCACCTCCGGCGGCAACAGCTTCACACACACCGCCCGCTTCCCGGGGTTGTGGCTGCGGAACACGTGTTGATCATGGAGCGGCGGCCCGAGGAAGTGCCATCAATTGCTGTTGGTTGCTATCGATTCTAAGGCGGTCGAATCTTCGACGCCAGCAGCGCGTGCGGGCCTGTTTCACAGCCATCTGGGTCGAATCGCACGAACCGCGTGAGGCGGCGGCGGCGATCACTCAGCTGTGTCAGCAGGAGCAGTGGCAACTGGCGATGTGGAACATCGATCAGGGGCTGCGGGTCGGTGGGGCCTCGGTCGACCAGTCGGGTAGTGATCTTCTCACGGCGATACGGGCTGCTACTGGTTTGGCCACGCCGGAGGGGACGGCGCTGCTGGTCCGGCACCGCCGTTCTGGCACCTGACGGCTGCACGGTATCGGTCGACACGTGTGGGTTTCGCGTGAGATAACCAAATCTTCATCTCGAGAATAACTCTCTAAGGAGGAATACGGAGTAACTCGCTAAAGAAAATGGCTGCGTTTTGTCGTTTTAGATTTCCTCGTCATCAGCTTCGCTCTTACCGGACGATGGTCGTTTCGACTTCGGCTTGGGAGCCCTGCGGAACACCGCGACGACATCCTCGATGGGAACGACATAGAGGACGTTGCCGGGTTCGAGGTCGACGGGGATGGCGTTCTTCGGGTGAAACAGCACCTTGTCATATTTGCGGACCGGGAAGTCGTCCTTGTTCTCGACTTCGACGCTGATCTCCACGACCCGACCGGTGATGGTCGGGATCTCGGAGTTATCGGGCAGGACGATGCCGCCTTTGGTTTTCTGGCGGCCTTCGTCCTTGCGAATCAGGATGCGAGGACCAAGTGGCTCGACGGAGTCTGACACGGGTGCTTCCAACGAGTGACATCCGGCCGCACGCCAGAATCGGCGGCTCGATCAGCGGTTGAAGACAACATGATAACCAACCAGAACCAGAAGCACGAATAAGCCTCCTTTGGCCCAGTTGGGGATTGCATCGATCGAAAATCCACCGCTCCCACCTTGAATCACGACAGGGGTCGGAGGGGCTGGCACCACGCCTCCCTGGCCTTGGACCGCGGTTCCTGTCTTGTTGGAGGTATCAAATGGGTTCACATTCCCACCGGCGGGCGCCGGAACTGGCCGGAACGGGCTCGGAGCGGGGGTCGGCCTGGGAACCGTGACGGCGACTGCAAAGTCGGTCTTACAGTGGGGGCATTGCCCGGCCTGAAGATGAGCGCTGGTGATTTCCTTTTTGCATTTGTCGCAGATGTAGACCTCGGTGGCACCCAGCGGCATGGTCTCGGTCGGACTGGACTGCCCGCTCTGTTCTGGTGTTTCAGCGGTCTGTGACGCAGTCTCCGTTGGTTCCGTGGTCTTGGGTTTCGCGACATTCTTGATGCCGCCAAAGCCCCCTTGCCCCAGGCTGTTCTTGAGGGGCTGTTCAGTCTTCATGCCCGGCTTGATGGGATTGGCTACGGGCGAGATCGCGGGGGCTCCATGGGCCGCTGCCGCCGTCGACGGATTGGCCGCTCCGGAAATCTCGACACTGCTGTAGGCAGCGCTGACCTTCTTACCGATCTCCAGGTAATCATCGTCGCCCGTGAACTCGACGAGCGCCGTCTTCAGCGAGTCGATTCGATCGAAGGAAACCCGCTGTTCCCCCTTTTCATTGGACACGACGGCTTCCAGCTTCGACAAGCTGGTCAGGACACCTCGAACTTTGGCAGTCTTGGAAGACTTCCGCAGCTTGATCTCCACTTCGGGAGGTGCGGTGAAGGTAAATTTTGTGTCGAGCGAAAGCTCTTGCGCGGGCAACGGCGTCATCGCCCCCAACACTAGCAGGAAAAGTGTGAAGGCTCGAAGAATCGACATGGCTCCGCTCTCATCGGGTGAAACTCACGAAAGATAGGACGACGTTCCGAGGGGAAACATTCCCTCAAAAATCCTCAGATCTTCGGATTGTCATTGTACGCACTCAAGAGCATGTGGTGGCAGTCGAAATCGCCGTCTGTTGTTTCTTTTTTATAAGTCGTTTCAGGGTAGTGGGTTACGCGTCCTATTGTCCCGGGGCTCCGGACTGAGACTGGGAGCGGAAGTTTTCTCCCCGAGACCGAAGTCCCTGCTCGTCCAACTCTTGCAGAGAGTCTCGCGGGGTCAGAACGTAGTTGAACTGCCGGTGGTCCCGGACCCGGAACGGCAGAAAGTTGTCCGAAATGAAGTCCAGCGGCGGCACCTGATACCAGGGCGGCGGAGTCGGCTGTTGAATGACCTGAGTCTGATATCCCGGCATCGACAGCTTGAACTCGTTCGTCCCGTAATACGTGAAATTCGTCGAGACCGGCGAAACACCCAGTCGCTCCCCATTCATCTCGACGATCGCCCCGGAGGGCTCAGTGCGGACCGTGATCCGACGGCTCATACAGCCACACAGTGGCAGGAGCATCACGAGCAGACCAAGAATGCGCAGCTGGACAGGCACGAAGAGATTCCCGGACAGTCTGGGACCGGGCGAAAGATAGCTGGAGTCCCTGGTTTCAACCAAGAGGAAAATCTGCCGCGCTCGCATGGAACTGCCGGCGGCTGCGTGGTAGGTTGCTCGACGTCCTGCATTCGCCAGAAAAGCTCTCTCGCAAAGGTCCTCTCCATGGCCACCAAGAAGTCGGAAACCACCCCCGCTGAGATTCCCCCTGCGGGCCAGACTTCAGCGGGCATGCAGCATTACCTCGATCGGGCGTTGGGAGTCCTGCAGAAGCTGGGGATCGCGCCGCGGACGGATGTGCCGCAGGAGCTGATTTCACTTTTGGAGGGAGTCCGCCACCTCGACGAGGCGCGGGTTTTGGCGATCTCCAACACGATTCGCCATATGAGCACCTTCAACGCCCTGGTGCGAGAAAACGTCGAGAATATCAGCGTCGGGAACCGCTACCTGGACATTACGCAGATGTTCGATTCGGTCCGCGAGGACTCCAAGACGCTGATTTCCCAGCTCGATGACGGCAAGATTGGCCCGGTGGAAAAGGCCCAGAACCTGTGGATGCGAATCCGCCGCGGCACCCCCTCGGCCCGCTTCGAGAAGATCGTCGAGACCTACCAGGACGTCTGCAGCGATACACGCGATCAGCTCAAGAAAGAACAGCTGATCATGGACGCCTACATCGACTTCCGGTTCGCCTTGAAGGAAGCGGAAGTCGTCGCCCGCGAGCTGCTCGATCAGGAGGTCCCCAATCTCGAAGCCAAGAAGAAAGGGCTGGCCGATGCCCAGGTGGCTGTCGATCAGGCCACCGGCGACGATAGCCAGCGGTCCAAGCTGGAGCTGAGCCGCGATGTGGCCCGCGAAGCCTATGAAGACGAGGACCGCACCTACCAGCTCCTGAAGGACATCTCTGAGAACTTGTCAGTTGGCTATGACGTCGGCGAGACGCTGATCGCCAAACTCAAGCAGACCCACGATGTGAAAGAACGCGTCTACCGGCGGGCGGTCACGTTCTTTACGACCAATGAACACGTCTTCACGATTCTGGGTACGGTTTACACCTCGCAGCACGGACTCCATGAAGTCACCCAGGCCACCGAAGCGATGAAAAAGGGGGTCAACAAGAGCCTCGAAGATGTCGCTGTGCTGGGGAAAGAGCTCGAGACAGCCGCACTCAAAGCTGGCTATGGTTCGACCGTGAATCCCGAGTCAGTCCAGAAACTGGTCGACGCCATCAGTTCCTTCCAGATCGACTCGCTGCAGATGATTGCGGACCTGCGAAAGGAAAGTGAGCAGAACGCCAAAGAGATCCGCCGCGTCGTGGAAGACGGCAAGAAGCGGTTCCAGCAGACCCTGGCACGGTTTGCCCGCGAGGGCCAGGCCTGATACCCCGTCGCAGTGTTCGTGGCGGCTCCATTCCCCCTGTATGGCTCCCCTCTCCCCCCGGGAGAGGGGCTAGGGGTGAGGGTTCTCGCTACCCACTGAACCTGCATGGTGAAACAGTTCTCTGACGACAGAGAACTTCTCCACGAATGCGGCTTCTCACGAACCCGTCTGAAGCTTAGGCTCCGCAGCATGGCACTCATTGACGAGGACTATCTGCGAATCTCGTTGCGGACGGAGGAGTTCCGGATCAGCTTCGAGGAGCCATTCCGAGTCGTATTCGGACTGGCCGTCATTGGGGCTGTCGGCGGATTCCTCCTTCAGGGCGTCTCCAACTACGTCGTCCTGGGGCTGTTCGTGCCCCTGATTACCGGTTTCATGGCTGCGGCGGGGATCGAGAT
The DNA here is from genome assembly GCA_044337025.1 of Planctomycetaceae bacterium. Taxonomy (GTDB): domain Bacteria; phylum Planctomycetota; class Planctomycetia; order Planctomycetales; family Planctomycetaceae; genus TH-plancto1. The sequence continues at coordinate 2,845 of JBIIOI010000043.1, read as the reverse complement.
TCTGCGCCGGCGGTACAAGTTTCAGGTCGGTCCCGAGGGGATCAGCTGTTACAACTTCTGGGGGCTCAAGCGGACTATCCCCTGGGAGGCCATTCAGGCGGTGAGGCCGTTTCGACTGTTCGGGCTGGAATACTTGCGCATCGAAGCGATTGGACTGCGAAGCGACATCTGGCTGCCCATGTTTGTGGATCACGAGCCGGTGCTGACCGACCTGATTTGCGCCCACGTCAGCGATCCGCATCCGCTGGCAACGATTCTGGCGCGAAGGGCGAGTTAACGATGCTCGACAGGTGCGGTTTGTTCTGCGGGCACCAGTTCCAGTGCGTTTGGAGGACCCGATGAGCAGCACGGTCTTCTTCGACGGAGTGTGCGGGCTGTGCAATGCCTCCGTCGATTTCATCCTCAGGCACGACCGCCGAGGTGCCTTTCAGCTGTCACCTCTCCAGGGCACCACAGCTCAGTCGCTCCTGCCGGAATCGCTGCGGGAGCGATTGGATACCCTCGTTCTTCGTACTGAGTCGGGCACGTTCATTCGCTCCGCGGCTGTGGTTCGCATTCTCTGGGGACTGGGCGGTCTCTGGGCTGTGGCCGGGTGGCTGTTGTGGCTCATTCCAAAGCCTTTGAGGGATTGGGGATACCGAATCGTGTCGGCCAATCGAATCCGCTGGTTCGGGGCCAAGGAGACCTGCCGAATTCCGACGCCTGAAGAGCGGGACCGCTTCTTGCCATAGCGGAAGGCATCGGGCCTCCGGTCGCCGGTCAACCTGATCTTGGGCAATTGCCGTCCGACCAGCTATTCTTCCCTCGTGTCCGCAGGGTCGCGGACGAGTCACTATCCCTGTCCACGGAATGGATGCCGTGAAGCTCCGAAATCGGACGCTGATTCGTTTTCTCGCGCGGCTGATGGCCTTATGTGGCCGTTGTCTGTTTTTGATGGTGCGAGTCCGGGTGATCCCTTCTGTCGAGGGGTTCTCGCCGCATTGCGAGCCCGATGATCAGCATCGATCCCTGTTTTGTATCTGGCACGACGCCATTTTGGGGGCGGTGTTCTGCGGAAAAACGGTCAATGTCGCCGCACTCACCAGCCAGAACTACGACGGCGATGTAGTTGCCGATCTGCTGGATGCAGTCGGAATTCAGCCAGTCCGTGGCTCCAGCAGCCGTGGCGGTGCAGCTGCGATTCGCCAGATGTTTGAGCTGGCCGGACGGAAGCATGTCGTCATTGCGACCGATGGTCCACGCGGACCTCGGCGGGTCGTCAAAGAGGGAATTGTCTACTTGGCGTCCCACTCCGGGAGACCCATCGTTCCCGTGGCTTTAGGCGTTTCGCGAGCTTGGAGACCGCGCGGGAGATGGACGGACCTGGTGATTCCCTGGCCATTCTCGCGAGCTGTTGTGCTGGGCGGGGCGCCGATTTACGTGCCGGAAGGGCTCACTCCGCAGGAGCTGGGGCCCTATCGAGATCAGATTCAGGCTGCGATGGACCAGCTGCAGTCGCGAGTCGATCGCTATGTCGCGGGCGAAGCCGTTGACCTGGCCGCTCCGTTGTCCCTGGAAGCAGCACCGTCTCCCCAATCTAAGGCTGCGTGAAGATGAACTCTCTGCGCCCGATCGCGGTGGTCGTTCCCTGCTACAACGAAGAGCAACGGCTCAATCCGTTTGCCTTTCATCGGTTCCTGGCGGATAGCCCGCGCTGCCGACTGGTGTTCGTCAATGACGGCAGCAAAGACGGGACGCTGACGATGCTGCAAGACTTCGCAGCCGCGTGTTCGCCGGGGCTCGTCGATGTTGTGGATCTCGTTCAGAATGGTGGAAAGGCTGAAGCCGTTCGCCACGGGATGCTGCACGCGATTCGACAAGAGGCCGAGCTGATTGGCTTCTGGGATGCCGATCTCGCGACGCCTTTGGATGCGGTCGACAGCTTCGTACGCGTCTTCAGTCAGGCCCCGGAGATTGAAATAGTTGTTGGGACCCGGTTGCCTCTCTTGGGGCACCAGGTTCAGAGAAATCCAAAACGTGGCTTGCTCGGTCGTTGTTTCGCCTGGGCCGCGTCGTTCACCTTGGGGATTCGGCTGCAAGATACGCAGTGTGGAGCCAAGATGTTCCGCAACAGCCGCGTCCTGGTTGCCGTTCTGAAGGACCGATTCCAGTCCCGCTGGATCTTTGATGTCGAGTTGCTGGCCCGGTGGCGACAGCTTCAGTCGCACGGAGCGGCGGGACTCAACAGTTGTCTGTATGAGATGCCACTGCACGCCTGGTTCGAGGTCAAAGGCTCGAAGCTCAAACTCACGGACTTTCTGAAGGCTCCACTGGAGCTGTGGAATATCTGGCGGACGTGCCGGAATGCAGTCTCCCTCCAGGTCATTCAGCAGCTGCAACCACTTTCCGTAGAAGCAGATACAGATCGGCAAGCCGCCTAAGAAGCATCGAATCCGGCTTATCCAAGATCCTCAAAAAAACTCCGCTTCAGTTCGTTGACATCCTACAAGGGCGGTCTTACACTGCTCGACCCGCTGGCGGACGCAAGTTCGCGGGGGGAGTTCAAGGTGGCGAAAGCCAGTGAGCGGCGAGAGCTGCGAAGCCTTGAGCCAGTTGAACGTAAGGCGTTCATCTGACTGATCTTTGGAAACATGGTGGAAGCAAGCGTGGCATCCAATGGATGCACTGCGAGTGCTTGGTTGAGCGAGGCTGGTAACAGCTAAGTTCGGCGAAGGATTGTGCAGTGCGAAAGTGGAGCGAACTTAGATACGAATCGCTGATGAAGGCGGCGTGCTGATCGTGAGTTTTGTCACCGGAGTCTCGGTTGTGAACTGCGTAAGCAGTAATCGATCGAGGTGATGGGGGT
>JBIIOI010000072.1:0-28112 GCA_044337025.1 Planctomycetaceae bacterium | reverse complement strand
TCGCGCGCACCTGAGCCCCATCGGCCGGATTGAGAAACCGAATCGTCTTGTCGGCGCAGAGAGAGTACGGCTGCCCTCCGACGAAGCCGACAGCCTGGATCGCTCCCGTGTGGCCTGCGAATTCCCGAATCACGGCCGTCGTTGACGGTGCCGATGGCGGGGCGTAGAGCCGCAGTGCTTGATCGGCGAAGCCCGTCAGAATCTGACTGCCATCGGGAGAGAAAGCGACAGCTGTTATAATCGCGGGCAGATTCTCAATCAGGCTCAGGTCCGGTTTCGCAGCGTTCTGCAGACTCCAGGTCCGCAGGGTTTTATCTTCGCCCCCGCTCACAAGCTGTGCCTCATCCGCAGAGAAGGCGAGCGAGCGAATGGGCGCCGTGTGGCCGAGCAATGTTCCGACCAGCTGTCGGGTTTCGAGGTTGCGGACAAAGATCGCTGGCTGGTTATCTTTGGCTCCGCAGAAGGCCAGTAGCTTGCGGGAGGGACTCAGTGCGGTCACCGCGATCGGCACATTCGTGTCGTGAATCACGGAGTCCGCTGCAGGTGGCTCCAGGGCGGGGCGCAGTGACCACTGCGTGATTGCCCCGTTCGTTTGACCGCTGGCCAGCCAAGGGCCCACCGCATCCACGGCAAGAGACGTGACAGCCACCGGATCGCCGCGCCACTCCTGCAATAGCGAGCGAGAGACCGGACTCCAGATCCGAATGGTTCCATCGGCAGCCCCCGTGGCCAGAAGCTGGTCAGCCAGTGGTTCATCGGTCGGGGGCTGTCCCGCTGGACGCGATGGCACAAACGCCAGCGCGGTCACACCGCGCTCGATCCGCCAGCTGGCCAGCTCTCGCCCGAGCTGCGGGCCTTCGACGAGGGAGAGAATCCGAATCAGCCCCGTTGCATCCGAAACAGCCAGTAACCGCCCATCGAGACTGACGGCAGTCTTCTCCACAAAAGACAAAGGACTGAGTAACGGATTGGCGCCGATCGGGTTCCAGACTCGGAGCTGACTGTCGGCATGACCAGTCACCAGCAGCTGGGGCGGAGCAGACTGCTGCTCGGTCGGAAGACTGGTGTCGACCAGTTCGATTACCTGCACCGCAGCGGGGGTATCGAGTCGAGTGAGCCCCTTTCCGGTCAACAGATCCCACTGCCGAACCGTCAGGTCGAGCGAGCACGAGTAAAGAGCGTTCCCGTCTCGGCTGAACCGCAGGCCGGTGATCGCGTCGGTATGGCCCGTCAATATCGGTCCAGGCTGGCCGTCTGCGGTCTGCAGCAACCGGATCTCGTGCTTGTCAGTGGCAACTGCCAGCCAGCGACGATCCGGGCTGATGGCGGCTGTCGTTCCTTTGCCTCCCAGGGCGACACTCCAGCGCGTGACATCTCGCGGACGGCGCCAGAGTTTGACCTCACGAAAGCTGCCCGAGGCCAGCAGGTCGCCATCTCCATTGAAGGTCAGCGACTGGACCAGATCGCGGTGTGCGATTCCGCGAACTTCGGTGGGCACTGCTCCGGAGGACGCGGGCAGAAACCCCTTCAGCGTCGGGTCCGAGAGACGCGTCAGAAGGGCTCCCGTGGGACCGTGATACAGGAAGATCTGGTTGGCCCGGCTGGCCGCCATGACCTGTCCATCATCAGTCAGGGAGATGGCCTGAACAGGATGGATTCCGGGTGGCAGCGGTTGCCAGTTCTGCGGCGAGAGAGCGTCGACGCCGCCGGTGCCAGTCGCTCCCTGATCGATCCACAGTTTCAGCAGACCGAGTTCCTGCGAGGTCATGTTCCTGGCGGCGACATCGTTGCCGACCGGTGGCATCACCTTGTCGGCGATCTGATGAGAGGCCACTTTCACGATCAGGCTTTCGGCTCCGTTCCCCGCGACCGCAGCAGGGCCGCTCTGTCCACCCGCCAGGATCGATCGGGGAGCTTCCAGGACCAGCTCGCCGTCCTTTTGGCTGGCGGAGTGACAGGCCAAACAGCTCCGCTGCAGGATCGGCAGGATGTCCCGCTCGAACGAGACCGGCTCGGTCCGCTGAATGGGATCAATCGGAATCGCAGCTGCCTCGGCGCGCAGACCGAGACTCAGCAGCGCACACCACAAGGCGATCAGCCGGACAGTCATGGTACGTTTCCTCACGATGCCGGTTTCACTTCGATCACGGTCAACTTCAGCGGGCGATCCAGGATCAGCTGATGCCCATTGAAGTTCATCACGAACCGCACGGTACACAGATGCTCTCCGATTGTTGCGGTCGGCTGGGCCGCGACTTCGAATTTGGCCTCACCCTGATTGTCTGGCACGTTCACGCTGGACAGGGTGACTCCGGCCAGACCCGTGGGCAGTTGGGACTGAATGTTGATGGCTGCGGTGAATCCATAGAGCCGCGTGAGCTTCACAGGGACTTCGATCTTCTCGCCCTGTTTGACGGAAACCGCTTCCTGCAGCGTGTCGATCTTGATTGGAAACTCATCTACCTTGATGGTCACGGTGTTCGAGGGCACATTCACATTCAGTCCGCGGGGGTTAGCCTCGGCCTGTTTCTGATTCGCGAACTGGTCGGCCCGCTGCTTCTCCTGCTGGGCCAGCTGTTGAAACTGCTGAGCCATGGTTAGCTGGGTGTCAGCGAGTGTCTTGGCTTCGGTCGCCAGTTTCTGCAGCTGGGTCGCTTCGAGGAGCTTCTTGGCGGCGTCTTCCGCTGCTGTTTGAGACTCCTTGAGCTTCTTGTCGGCTTCGTCGAACGCGGTCTGGGCCTTGGTGACTTCCGCCTTGAGCGCCTCGTCAGTGGGGGCCGCCTTGAGCTGTTCCTGCTTCTGCTTCAGGGCGGCGTCCGACTGTTTCTGCGCTGCGTCATTCGTGGCCACCGTCTGGTCGGCCGTCTGCTTGACGGTCGTCGCTTGCGTGAGAGCGGTATTGGCCTGTGTCAGTTCGGTCTGCCGCGTCTGAGCTGTTTGCTGAGCTGTTTGAGCGGCCGTCTGAGCCTCCACCAGAATCTTGCCGATCCGTTCCTGACGCTCTTTGGCCTTGATGGCGGCTTCCGGGTTTCGTTTGTACTGCAGCCCCTGATTGAATCCGGCCAGGTAGAACGAGTAGGTGCCCGGAGGAGTCTGGCCCGTCAGCCGCATCTCAAACTCCCCAACTGCGGTCGCTCCGATACTGACCTGCGGAGCCCCGGTCTGCGGAGGAAAGTCGATCGGAAAGGCGATCAGGTTGCCACCGATCCCTTCTCGTCCTTTCTGCTGATAGGCGATCTTGACCACTCCGCCACGCGCGGTTTCAAGCAGCTTGCCATCTCCAATCGAGAGCAGCTGAGGGGCCGGTTCCGCATCGATGACACTGACCTGAATGCGGTCCACGAGTCGCGCGGGGACACTCGCAATGTTGGAGAGCGGCTGAGCGAACTGATACGTGGTCAACGCCGCCCCATAGCGGGCCCGGCGAGTCACTTCCTGGCCAGCGATGGTGGCCTGGGAGGCGACCTGCAAGGTTGCAGTTGCAGCGGGAGCCCCCTCCCCTGCGGTCAGGATCAGGGTCCCCATCGAGTTTCCCGAACCGATGACGATCTCCTCGGAGGTGACTCCCTGCGGCAGTCCAGTCGCCGAGACACGAATGTCCCCATCAAATCCATCGTGGCGATCAACGAAGACGCGGACCAGTTCACGGCCACCCTTCCGCAGCACCAGACCGCCCGGCGATTCTCCGGGCACAGCCACGATTCGGTAATCGGGGGCCGGCTTGCGGATCGCCAGTCGATACACCAGGCGCGGGTCAGTGCGGACCGAACTGCTGCTGTCGCGGACAAGAATCCGGTAGGTCCCATCCGCCGGAACCGTCAGCAGGTAACTCGGGTCGGCCGATCGCGTGTCGAACTCATGCCGCCCGGTTCGATTGTTGAAGTTCTGCTCCGGCAGATCATCGAGCTGCACCACGTCCGTGACCTGAATCTGGCCATCTGTCGCCTTAGTGACTCGCTGGATCAGCAGCGACGGATCGCTGGGGAGACTCAGCCGCTGCGAGACCAGATCGATGGCCCACTTGTCGCCTGCTTTTGCCTCGAACTGGAACCAGTCAGCGTCGCGCTGGGGATAGAACTGCCCGGCGATCTCGCAGGGTAGTGTCAGGACCTGCGCAGCTGCGGGTGTGTCGTTGGGCTGCTCGAGCGTGATCGGAGCCGAGGCGGTTGAGATCAGGACTGGATTGGAGCCTGGGTTACCGGGAATGCGGTACTCAATACTGTCGATCCCCATCGACTGCGGGTCCAGACGCGAAGCAAAGCTCAACCGGTCCACCGCATCGCCCGGCACGGGAATCCGGACCTTCAGCATCTCCAGCGGTCGGCCTCCCAGCTGGTAGGTACTCGCCTGGCCACCCGGAAGATTGCGTCCATACAGCGTGTACTCTTCGTTCGAGCCCGGCAGCCCGGCGGGAGGGAATACGAAGTCGAGATACGGCAGTACGCCCATTCGCAGCCGGTAATAATACCCCGGTCCCTGCTGATAGAGCGCATCGTGAACTTTGACGAAGTACTCGCCGGGGGCCGGAAGAGCGACATCGACGATGGGATCGCCCCCGGCCCCGGGTTGACTCTGGCCCAGAACTCGCCCGCTGGCATCAAGCAGAGACACCACCAGATCCATTCGCGAGTCGATGCGGCGGGAATGGCCATCGAGAAGCACCCGCTGTCCGGCGGCACCGGTGAACCGATACCAATCCACATCGGCTCCGCTCGTCGATTGCCCGTTCACGGTCACGGGGAGCGTGACCGCGACGGCCGGATTCTGCTTCGACTTCGCTCCGGCACTGTCGGTCACTTCGGTCCACACGGGCAGGTCGCTGCCTCCGTTGGGCTCGGTCTCGATCACTTCCGGAAACGTTCCGACAACAAACGATCGAGCATTCGACAGGCCATACTTGCCCTGACAGCGGATCTCGTAGTTGCCCCCCGTGACTCCCGCATCGACCGACACGACAAAGGTATTCTCAATCGGCTGCGGACCATCGTCGAACTTCGTCGGCTCGGCCATCTTTCGCGTGGCCTTGATCCCCTCGTGCGAGAACTGCAGGCGGTCGACATCATCCAGATCGACCCCTGCGATTGTCACCTCGACGCTGGAACCCGGAGCCGCTCCCGCTGGGAAGAGACCATCCAGTCTCGCTGCAGGCAGCTGGGCCCAGGCCGGTGACACAGCCAGCGCGAGCGCGAAGCCGACTCGCCCCAGAAGCATCGCTCGTTGACGAATAGATCGGGACATCCCGTGAACTCCCCAGCCGGATTCTGCTAACGCACGAACTGAAACTCTTTGGCGTTGAACACTGCCCAGAGTACGTCTTCCCAAGCCTGCTGCGGATTCGCCGAACTCGCGACCTGCTTCACGAGAAACTCCGTCTCGGCCGGAGTCGGCTCGCGGCTCATAGCTGCCAGATAGAGTTCTCGAATCTTGTCGGCAGTCGCTCGTTCGGTTTCGCGTGCCAGACGTGCCGCTCGCCCGTTCCCATTCTGGAGGCGCCCCTGCACGTCATTCGAATTGAGCAGGTGCAGCGACTGCGACAGATTCGCCTCCGACGACCGCTCGCATTCGCAGGCGCTCTCCGCTTCCGGCTTGCCGAACACCTGCAGGAAGTAGTTGTTAAAGCCGTTGTCCGGGAGCTGCACGGCTGCGGTCCCTGCGGGGATTCCGCCAAAGTTCGACGGGGTCAGGGCCACGCTGTTCACGGCGTCGTAGAGCACTTCGGCCGACAGCCGCCGCGGATAGAACCGCGAGAAGTTCTGCTGGTCGTCCTGATTCCCTTCGTTCGGTTCGGAACTCAGCTGATACACATTCGACTTACAGATCGTGCGGACCAGATTCTGCATGTCGAACTTGCTGTCGATGAACTGTTTCGCAAGCGCCTCCAGCAGTTCCGGATTCGAGGGAGGATTCGTTACGCGCAGATCGTCTTCCGGATCGACGATCCCCTTGCCAAAGAAGTGTTTCCAGTACCGATTGACAAGGGCCTTGGCGAAGAACGGATTGTCGGGAGCCACCATCCAGTCGACCATCAGATGCCGCGCATCCTCATGCCCCGCGACTTCCAGCGGTTTCGCTCCCAGCCCCGCGGGCAGAACGTCCAGCCCGGTTCGCGGGTTGCGAGACTTCGCGGGATTCCCTTTCAGATAGACCATGTCCGGCAGGTTGGTCTGCTGGTTGTACTTGCTGTTCTTGAGTCCGACTTGTGTGAAGAACGCCTCGAAGCCGTAGTAATCCTGCTGGCTCCAGCGTTCGAACGGATGGTGATGGCACTTGGCACAGGCCAGCCGCATGCCCAGAAACAACTGGGCCGTGTCCTCCATCTGCGCTGTCGAAGTATTGACTTCGCGGTACCAGGCGACCGGCGGGTAAGTCTCCGGATCGCCCGCAGCGGTGAGCACCCCCCGCACAAACTGGTCGTACGGCATGTTGTCGCTCAGGGCCCCCCGAATCCAGCGATGGAAGCGATAGGTGTAGGCAATGTCGTTGCCATTGCGACGCTTGTTCCTCAGGACCGTCGCCCACTTGTTGGCAAAGTAGTCGGCATACCCAGTGGAATCGACCAGTCGGTCGACCAGTAGATCGCGTTTGTTCGGGCTCTTGTCTGCCAGAAACGTCTCGATCTCCTGATTCGTCGGGAGCCGCCCAGCCACATCAATAGTGACTCGGCGCATGAAGGTCGCATCGTCACACAGCGGAGCGGGCGGGATGCCCAGTTGCTTGAGCCGATTGAAAACCAGTGTGTCGATGAAGTTCATTTCAGGCGGCGTCGAAGGAACTGGAAGCCCCTGGGGAATGATGGCCCGGTAGACTGCGACCTCGCCGCCAAAGCGGACCATGACCGCGACTTCACCCGGAACTTGATCGACGGTGACCCGTCCCGCTGTGGTACTGGCTGCCATCTCCACGTGATTGGGTTCGTAAGAGGCCAACCGCGTGACGTCCCTCTGGCTGCCATCGCTGTAGTGGGCGATCACCGCCAGCTGCTGCCGCGAGCCCAGTTGCATCTCGCGTACGGGGGGCACGACTTCAATCCGCGAGATCTTCGGATCGGTCTCGGAGCCATAAGGGGTACCCTGCCTTATCCAGCGTGTGATCAGTTCCCATTCGTAGGTTCCGGGAGACATCCGCTTTCCACCGCCATGGGGCAGCACGTTTGCGGGCTTCTGCAGGAGCAGGCTGTACTCCGGGTCCGAGGGGAAGATCCGGCGACCCCGATCCTCATGGACCAGAAACTCATAGTCTTCCTGCGGGTAAAAGCCCAGGAGCGACAGCTTGAAGCCGTTCTGGCCATCGGACTTCCCGTGACAGCCCCCGGCGTTACAGCCGAGCTTGGTAAAGATCGGGACGATCTCGTTCTCGAAGTTCACCGGCAGCTCATCACCGCAGCGGCTGGCTGTCAGTTTCAAAGTCGCCGATTTGCCACCCGGTTCGCGGGCGGTCACGGTCGCCTCTCCATCGACACGCGGAATGACCAGTCCTTCGGCATCGACGCTCAGGACTTGAGCGGCATCGACCGAGTAAGCCACATCATGCGTCAGGTCGTGCTTCTGTCCCGAGCTGTAGTACCCGGTCACGAGAATCTGCTTCCGCGCCCCACGCCCGATGAGTTGGGGGGTGCCTGCAGGCTCGATCTCAATCTTGACGAGATCGCCCTTCGGCCCCAGTCCGGGCGGAGCAGCCAGCCCATGCCGCCCGCCGACCAGACTCGTCACAAAGACGGCGACAAACAAAACTGCCAGGCGGTCAGCCATCCTGCGCACCTCAAACGGAGTCATGAACTGCAACTGATCGATTGTCGCCCGCCCACGGAAGATATGCAAGGTTTTTGATGCGTATTCCTCAAGGAACTGCCAGAACGCGGGCGAAGCCGTCTCCGCCGCTGAGCAGCAGTTTGGTGCCGTCCGGCGAGAACGCCGCATAGTTGCCGACGCTCCCGTGGCGGGACTCGTGCAGCAAAACCCCGTCAGCGGTCCGCCAGATCTTCAGGTGCCCCGCGTATCCAAAGGAGACCAGCTTCGCCCCATCCGGGCTGAACTGCACACAGTGGATGAAGTCCTTGTGCCCCTCCAGAACCCTGACCTCCGCGCCCGTTGTCATGTCCAGCAGATGGACCTTTCGATCCGCACCTGCCGCCGCGACCAGCTGCCCCTGCGGATGGATCACGACGGAGTACATCGTCGAGTTGTACCGGGCCAGCTCCTTGAGTTGTCGGCCTCCCACGATGTCCCACAACCGCAGCGTCCCATCGGCTCCCGAGGAGAGGGCGAATGTCTCGTCCAGGCTCATCGTCACGGCGTGAACGGCTCCTTCGTGCCCGTTCAGCTGGAACTTCTGTTGCCCAGTCTTGTTGTCCCACACCCGGACCGTCTGATCTGTGCTGCAGGATACAATTGTCTGGCCATCCCAGCTGACAGCTGTGCCATACACGGGTCCGCCATGATTGAACTGCCGCACCGGTCCCGGAGCGGCAATCGCCCAGCGCTCGATGGCTCCCGATTCCAGAGAGAGCCAGACACTGCGACCGTCCGGGGTGAATCGGACGTCCGTCACCGGGGAGGCAGCTCGAATCTCCTGCCACACGGTCCACTCACGAGTCGGTTGCACGCCGGGGATCGAGGGCCCGATGATCTGCACCCGCCCATCCGTCGTCGCGGCTGCGAGCTTCAAGTTATCAGCACTGAAAGTGATTGCAGAAACAGGTGTACCCAGCGAGAACGTCGCCAGCAGGTCGTCGCCATTGTTGGCATTCCAGACGTAGACCTCGCCCGTCTTAGTACCGGCCGCGACCCGCTGGTTGTCATTGCGGGAGGCGCATGCCGTCGGTTGAAAGGGGACGTACTGAGGGGGAGCCACCTCGACCGCTGCGGTCCCTGCCGCCGCAGCCACCGGGGGCGTCGGGGGCTTCACACGGAACAGGCGGGCGTCGACCCCCGTGTTGAGATCGACCATGACGACTTCACCAGAGCTGCGACCCGTGATGGCGTGGGTTCCCCCGTTGTAGAGGGCGATCGGGGGCAGAGCCTCGGGACCGACCAGAATTGAATGAGTCGCGGCCGTCTGAGTGACTCGCACGGTCTTGTCGACAGATCCGGACACGATCGTTCGGCTGTCACTCAGGAATCGCACCGCAGCTGCGCCCGCGGCATGCCCTTCGATCGTCTCCAGCAGCCGCCCGGTGAGCAGGTCCCACACTCGAAGCTTTCCGTCGGCGTGCCCGGTCGCGACTCGGGTGTTATCGGGTGCCAGCGAGAGACTGCGCGCCGGAGCAGGCAGGTCGATCGTCCGAGCGAGCTGAGCATCCCCCAAGTTCCACAGCCGCAGCTTCTGATCGGAGCCGACACCGGCCACGATCTGCCCATTGGCCGAGATCGAGAGTTCATGGATCTCGACCGGTCCCGCGTCGAATCGCCGCACTAGGACGCCGTCTGTCAACCGCCACTGCTCCAGCCCCCCCTCTTTGCGGGCTGCCAGGAAATGTTGCTGGTCCGCCACCAGCGTTACGGCGGTAACTGGTTTCAGTGCGACCGGTGCGGTGGCCGGGTCTGTAGTTTCGACGAACAAGCGCTGCAAGGCGCGCCGCGTCACAATCGCTTGCGGGGCCTGACCGATCCCAGCCACATGGCGAAAACCAGTTGCGACTCCCACCGCATCGGTCAGCGGAACAGAGGCTGTCAGCTCTTCCTGGACCCGGCCCGTCAACGCATCGCAGAGTCGCAGCCGGGGCAGTCCATCCAGTACCAGCAGCTCGCGTCCGTCCGTTTGGAAGCGGGCGGAGGTGACGTTGGCCCCCAGTGGGAAGCTCCTCAGTACAGTCCCCTGACCGTTCCACAGAATCGCCTGCCCCTGGTCATCCACTCCGACGAGTTGCTGGCCATCGGGCGACACTTGCAAGGACTTCAGTGGTCGCGGCGAATTCGGCAGCGGAGTCAGGGCCGTGCCATCAACCTTCAGCCGCAGCACTTCTCCGGATCCGACCTGCAACCCGGCGTACCCCTGGTCGCCAGCCAAGGTCAGCACCGTCGATACGGTCCGTCCTCCAGGGACCGCGAACTCCCAGACGGGAGCAGGCGGTGTCTCCCCCTCACCCGGTTTCTTGGCGGGCAACGGCAGTTTCCAGGCCCGCACCTTTTGATCGGCTCCGGTCGAGATCAACAGCGTTTTGTCTGAGGAAAAGGCCAGCCCGCTGACTCCGCCGGGGTGGGCCGCTACGACTCCTTGAGGGGCCCCGTCCGCTGGATCCCAGAGCCACACATCTCCCCCCGCGTCGCCCGTGGCCAGCAGGGCAGCGTCGCGCAGTGCAATCGCTCGCAGCGGTTGCTCGTGGTTTCCGAGCTGGCGGAGCGCTGTCCCGTTGGCGTCCCAGATCCGCGTCGTCTTGTCGTCCGAGATCGTCGCAAACCACTGGCCATCCGGAGCAGCCACGATTCCCTGAAGGGGGCCCGCATGACCTGTCGCCACAGTTTCGGGTTGCGGCTGTTGCCAGAGCCGGATGGTGCCATCGACCCCCGAGGTCACGAACTGCGCACTGTCGGCGTGGACTGCCACGTCGGTGACCTCGCCCGCATGCCCGAGGACGGTACCCCGGATCGCTCCATCGGCATAGTTCGCAATCGCGGTCTGGCCCTGGTCACCGGCTACGGCAACCCAGGCATTGTTCGGCGCATGGGCCACTCCACGAATTGAAAACGGCACAGGGGGATATTGCACGACGAGGGAGTCGTCCGTCAGGTTGATCACTCGCACTGTCTTATCGGCGAGTGCCACGATCGCCACGGACTGACCTGTCAGCAAATCCAGCTCGACAACCTCAGCAGGCAACACCGGGAGTGCGTGCGGCGCTGGCGTGTTGAGCTGCCAGACTCGGATGTGGCCATCGACTCCGCTGCTGACGAGTTGCTGGCTATTGGCGGAAAAACGGACTGCTGATACAGATGCGGGCGACCCCATCAGAGTCCGCTGGGCTGCGGGCAGGAACGGGTTCCAGAGGACGATACGCCCTTCGATATCCGCCGAGGCATAGACCACTCCATCACTGCGAACATCGACGGCCCGGACCTCACTGCCATGTCCAGTCCGGACTTCGGGAGGAAGCGGCTTCGGGACCTCGCCGCGGGTCAGCGGGGTCGTTCGCAGGGGATGAACCGACAGCGATTTGTCGACCGTGACCGCCAGCAGCCGGTTCCCATCCGGATGGAGAACAATCCCTCGCACGGGGCCGCCGGCGGGAACAAGCGACTCATCGGCCGCGAAGGAGGGCAGATCCCACGTGCGAACTGTGTTGTCCTGACTCCCGGTGACCAGCGTATGCCCAGAATGGCTGGCCGCCAGCGAGTAGACCGGGCCGGTATGCTGCTCATACCGACGCAGCCACTGGCCCGTCGAGAGATCCCACACCCGGGCCGTCTGGTCGGAGCTGACGGTCGCGGCCCGTTGTCCATCTGGAGTGAACACACCCATCAGAACGGCACCTTCGTGTCCACGCAGGACTCCGTCAAACTGCTGGCCGTAGATTGAGGTCGCCCCCAGCGCCAGCATCAGCAACAATCGCCATCCCGAGCGGAAAGGGAACGTGTTCATTTCAGTCCTCGCGCCGGGGAACCGTGCTTCAGTCGTCAATTCAGGTTGGACGGTTCGTATACGGTTTGCAAGCCCGATCTGAGGGTCGTCAGAGTGCCGCACTGTTTCACAGTGGGCAGGTTTTCGGTTGTCAGTTCTCCGTTTTTAGTCAGCAGAAAGTTCTCCAGAGTGAAGAAGTGCGTTGCCGTGGAGGATTGGGCGGTGATCGCATGACGCCGACTCCTCCCGGCCCAGATGATTCAACACGCTCCAGCCCGAGCCCCTGGATGCATCGATTTTTTGAAGATTGGACAGTCGAGGCTTGACGAAAGATTCCAATCGGAATATATATACCACCCACGAGGTGGAATATCTGTTCCTGCCGGATCGGTTGTGCCGATGAAACTGTCGCGGAAGTCTGACTACGCTCTGCGTGCCTTGATGTCCCTGGTGGGACAGCATGGGCGGGGGGTGGTGTCTGTCCGCGAGCTGGCGGAGCGGAATGACATTCCGCGCAAGTTCCTTGAAACCATCATGTTGGAGATGAAGGCGAAGGGGTGGGTGGAGAGTGTGGCGGGGCGGGATGGCGGGTTCAAACTGGCCGTTTCGCCGGAGCAGCTCACGATGGGGCAGATTGTGCGTCACTTCGACGGGATTCTGGCTCCGATCAGCTGTGTTTCGACGTCGCACTATGAAGCCTGCTCCCAGGAGGGTGTCTGCCGGTTTCGGCGTGTTCTCCTGGATGTTCGTAACTACATCGCCCGCGTGATGGACGGAGCCAACTTGGCTACAGTGTTCACAGGCTCAATTGTCCGGAGAGACGAAGTGTTCAGCCAGGAAATGCTTTACGGCGACGGCATCTGAACAGCTTCTCTTTTTTTGGGACAATATACCACCCACAAGGTGGCACTTATACCAATCGAGGTTCACCATGAAGACTCTCTCTCAACTTCTGTTTGTTCTCGCAGTCGCGGCCTTGTCCGGTTGTGGTGGAAGTGCCCCGGCACCGGCCCCGAAAGGCGGATCGGGAGCCAGTACTCCGATCACGGCGGAGCTGCTCAACGTTTCGTACGACCCGACCCGCGAGCTGTGGAAGGAGCTGAACGCAGCCTTCACGACCAGCTTCGAGAAGGCGGGGAACAAGGTCACGATCAAGCAGTCGCACGGAGCTTCGGGCAGCCAGGCCCGCGCCGTGATCGACGGGCTCGAAGCGGACGTGGTGTCGCTGGCACTGTGGCCGGATACCGATCAGCTCCGCAAGAAGGAGTTAATCAAGGCCGGTTGGGAAGAGAAGTTCCCGAACCGCAGCCTGCCCTACACCTCGACGATTGTGTTCGTGGTCCGCAAAGGGAACCCCAAGGGGGTCAAGGACTGGGCCGACCTCGTGAAGCCCGGTATCGAGATCATCACCCCCAGCCCGAAGACCTCGGGAAATGGCAAGCTGGCGTTTCTGGCGGCCTGGGGCAGCGTGACCTTGAACGGCGGCGATGAAGAGAAGGCCAAGGCGTTCGTGACCCAGCTCTACAAGCAGGTCCCGGTGCTGGATACCGGAGCCCGTGGTGCCACGACGACGTTTGCTCAGAAGGGATTGGGCGATGTCCACCTGACCTGGGAAAGCGAAGCCCACCTGGAGATCGAAGAGTCGAAGGGCGAACTCGAGCTGGTCTATCCGACGCAGAGCTTTCTGGCCGAGCCGCACGTGGCCCTGGTCGACTCCAACGTCGATCGCAAGGGGACTCGCGCTGCGGCTGAGGCGTATCTGAACTTCGTCTACACGACCGAAGGTCAGGAGATCATCGCCAAGCACTACTACCGTCCGACCAACGCCGAGGTGCTGGCCAAGCACCGCGACAAGTTCCCCGAGGTGAAGCTCTTCAAGATCACCGATCTGGCCGCGGGCTGGGACGAGGCGCAAGCCAAGTTCTTCGCCGAAGGGGCGCTGTTCGATTCGATCTATCAGGCCAAGTAAGTCGCTCGTAAATCCGTCCGCGTCGAACGTCGACGTGAACGCGTGGCATGTGAAGGCAGTTTCAGGAGTTCGTCCCATGTTGTGCTGTTGACCTCATCCCGCCCCACTGTTCGCAGCCAGGCTGCGAGTCCCGCCTCACTCCTCAAACTGAATCCTTCGCACAACGCTCACTCAGAAAGAGAGCTCACCATGCAATCGCTCCGTTCCCGCTCGCTGTACTCTGCCCGTCGCGGATTCACCCTGATCGAACTGCTCGTCGTGATCGCGATCATCGCGGTCCTGATCGCTCTGCTGCTCCCCGCTGTGCAGCAGGCCCGAGAGGCCGCTCGTCGGTCGCAGTGCAAGAACAACCTCAAGCAGATTGGTCTGGCGACGCACAACTTCCACGACACCTACAACTACCTGGCTGTCAGTGCCCGTCCGCCAGGAACCGGAACCGTCCGCCTGGCTGGCATGGTCAAGATCCTGCCGTACGTCGACCAGGCTCCGCTGTACAACCTGTATGACCAGACGCTGCAATGGAGTAACCCGAATCCGCAGATGCGTCAAGTGGTCAGCACGCAGATTCCGGCGTTCAATTGCCCATCGTCGGCTTCGGCCACCAAGCTGGATGGTGACCCCGATGCCGCGACCACTCCCAGTGGCTATGCGGCCAACATGGTGGGGATCACCGACTATTCGATCAATAAGGGAGTCGCACTCTCCGTGGCACCATTCGCCACAGCGGCCGGGGTCACTCTGTCGGCACCGTTCACAGATCCGAACGATGCCACTCACCAGTACTATCCAGGATATGGAGTTCAGAACACGACCCCCAAGATGCGGGATGTGACCGACGGTCTGTCCAACACCATCGCGTATGTCGAGTCGGCCGGACGTCCGCAGGTCTACCGCAAGGGGCTGAAGCCGTTCGGGGCTCTCCCGGCCCACCGCGTCAATGGGGGCGGCTGGTGCCGTCCGGCCAGCGATACGCTGGCAGAAGTCGCTCGTCCGGATGGTTCGGATCTGTCTGGTCCTGGTGGATTCACAACGGGACAAGTTGTTCCGTTCAACGCCACCAACGGCTTCAACATGAACGGTCGTCCTTATCCGGACACCGGCTACTACAAGACTCACGGCAGCAGCC
Source organism: Planctomycetaceae bacterium (assembly GCA_044337025.1). GTDB lineage: Bacteria > Planctomycetota > Planctomycetia > Planctomycetales > Planctomycetaceae > TH-plancto1. The sequence continues at coordinate 13,464 of JBIIOI010000072.1, read as the reverse complement.
AGGCTTACTCCTTCCATGTCGGTGGAGCCCACTTCCTGCTGGCCGATGGCTCTGTTCGCTTTATCAGCGACAACATCAGCCTGGCGACCTATGTCGCGTTGCTTACTCGCGGTAACGGCGAAGTGGTTGGTGAGTTCTAGAGCCTCAGTGAGATCGATTCACCTGGCAGCTGTGTATCACCACAGCTGCCAGCGCTCGGTCTGTGGGCCCTCTCAAAGTTTCAGTCAGAATGAGGTGTTCGATGTCTCAGATGCATCCCTCTCATCAACGGACAGCTCCAGTCCGTTCTATCGTGCCGCACCTGTTGCCGCAGCGCATCGTTCAGGCAGCGGGCCGCCCCACCGTCAGCGGCGGCTTTGTCGACAATTACCAAACCGTTTCCGTGGCTACGGGGCGTCGTGTTGGCGCGTCGATTCCTGCTCCTCGATCCAAGGCGGTGCGGAGCTCTCTGGAGTTGCTACGACCTCACACCCCATGGGTTGCGGTCGTCCTCTTGCTCGCGCTGATCGGCATTGGAGTCTGGCGAGGAATCCCGAAATCCCGAAGCAACCATGGCGTGGAGACCGTTCCAGTTCAGATCAAAGTCCTCCTGAACCAGAAGCCAGCGCCCGGTGCGTGGCTGACGCTGACTCCTGTTCAGAGACTTGAGCAAACCCCAGCAACGGAAAGTGAAGTTGCCTCGGAGATGCAATCGGTCGGTCGAGGTCAGCTGGGTGATGACAGCGTCTGTACTCCCAGATTGTCCGATGACCGAGCCGGTCTGCCGGCTGGGGAATACATCGCTTCACTGACCTGGTGCAAAGTCGAAGTCAAAGACGGCGAGACAGTCGCCGGTCCCGACCGAGTTCCTCAGATCTTTCGCAGTCCATCCACTTCGACTCTGCGAGTCCATGTGGCTGAAGGTTCCAACTCGCTGGTCACGTTGCAAGTGGTCGACCCGAAGGTTCGAGCCCGGCAGATGAGTTACGACCACGAGTCAATGATTCCGCATTGACTCTTCCCCATCCCTGCTGACCCGACGACGGGAGGCCTCGCCTGATGTCATCCAGTTCCCACCGCGTGTTACCCGGCTTTCGCCTCAGCCTGGGGTATACGATCACCGTGCTTACGGTGCTGCTCATCTTGCCATTGCTGGCCTGCCTGGCGAAGGCAGCCACACTCACGCCGAGTGAATTCTTCGGAGCGGTCTGGACCGAACGGGCCCGCTCCACGTATCTGCTCAGCTTCGGCGCCTCGTTGGCGGCGGCCCTGGTGAATGTCGGGATCGGATTGATCCTGGCCTGGGTTCTGGTCCGGTATGACTTCTGGGGCCGACGGTTCCTGGATGCTCTGATTGATTTGCCGTTTGCCTTACCGACCGCGGTCTCGGGGCTGGTCTTCTCGGCACTGCTGGTGAAGCAAGGCTGGTACGGAAGGTTCCTGATTCCGCTCGGGATTCAAGGAGCCTATTCGCGTTTGGGGATCGTGATTGTCCTGGTCTTCGTCGGGCTGCCGTTCGTTGTGAGAACGGTGCAGCCTGTGCTCGAAAGCCTCGAAGGGGACACCGAAGAAGCGGCCGCCATGCTGGGGGCCAACCGCTGGCAGACGATGTGGCGAGTGCTGCTGCCCGCACTGCAGCCATCGTCCCGCCTTCCACATTGACCACATTCGTGAAACCGTGGCTGATGATCTTCTCGCACGCCTGCTTGCCGCGACTGCCTGAGCGGCAGATCAAGTAGACTGGGTTGTGTGAGCCAGCCTGTCCTACAGTGAGCTGTTTCGGGTCCAGCTGATCCAGCGGCATGTTCCGAGCAAAGGTGACATGTACCTCGCGGAATTCGATCGGGGTTCGCACATCGATCAGTTCGACCGGCTCACCGGCCTGAACCAGATCGTGCAACTGCTTCGGGGAAATGGTGGTGACGCTCATGGTGAACTCCTGGTTGGAAGGTGACTCGACACACAAGTCGTCGTGTCGTGACTAGACGACATTTAGGACCAAAAAAAACGACTTTCGGTAGCAACAGACCTTACATCGACGATGCACCGCCCGACAGACGGCTGCTTACTTGGTGATATAAACCTTCGTTCAGGCCACACGGAAGCAAGTCGCACTGCGCCTCTTTCGGTTACCGAATCTGCTATTCGCTTCTTCTGCACTCATATCGCCTTAGGCGCAGACGCATTCTTGAAGGTCGCCTGCACTGCGGCATCCAGATGCATCCTGCGGCTATTCCGCATATGCCATCTTCGGCGACTCGCCCAGTGACAGCCGTTGCATCCGACCGTTAATCTGGACGATGACTCCGTCCGGATGAATCGCGACAACCAGAGCGTGTGTGTCGCCAATGAGCAGCTTCGAATGACTTGAGACAATCTGAGTCTGCCCTCCACGAGAATCGCCGAACCAAGCCTCGGAGTTTCCCCCCATGCTCCAGATTCCAATCAGCTGTACCACCGGCGTAGCTGACGGCAACTGGGCAACTTCAGCGTCGCTCCTGACTGCTGTTACGTTCAACTTAGGAGTCAATCGTGAGAATGGCCTTGAGGACAAAAGTGCATTGGTTAGGTCGTTGGGCCTCGCGTTCAAGCTGCGAGTGACCTCAGCGGGCTCGATTCCGTCTGCATCATGCAGGGCGAGCGCCTCGACGGCAACTTGGAGAGACAGGTCGGATGGAGTTTCCTTGTTGTTTGGAACGATTACGATTGATGTCACTCTGTGGAGAATGGGAAGCGATTCCAGTGCCTCAATGAATCGGCTGACTTCCGCATCGCCTCCGATTCCGTGAATCGTGAATGGGATTCGCGCCCCCACACCCTCTTCTTCAGTTGTCGCTCCTGGACGGATTGTGCAGTTTCTGATCTGGGAGACTTCCGCAGCCATGACCAGCAGCGATTGATAAGTCGAGATCGCCCTCGGAAGATCGCTTGACAGGCTTCGCAGCATCGCAGAACTGAGCTTCTTTTCAGCCTTCTCAATTCCTTGCAGGTTTTCGCTGTGGAGTTGGATACGGGTTCGCATCGCACGATTTTCTCGCATTTCTTGGGACCAGAGTGGCAGTGCCATGCCCCAATCCTGGTCCCAGCCAGCGCGAAGTCCCAGTGCCAGCAGGGCAACGCCAATCAGTGCTTTTCTCGCGGTTGTCATCTTCGCTTTTGTATCCATGGCGTTATCGTCCTGATGAGCGGAGGAGGTATGTTTCGAACGAGAACGCAGTGGGAAAGTGATCATCCCCCCCAGCATTATCTATTCCTTGTGGATGCAGTTCGTACTTTTCCTGAGCCTTGTTGATTTCCTGTTGCATTTGGACTACCACATCGGAATCAACAGCCCGACCAGCGACACGAACCGCGGTTTGCTCACCGACGGTATGTCGATCCAATTGGAGTTGTGTCAGAAAAGCCTGACTCGTTTCTGGAAGGTACTTCAAGAACTCCGCCAATTTGCAGCCCACGCAATCCGATGAATCAGTCCATTCATCGAGGTATGCGGCCGTCTCTAGACGGCTCTTCCTCTTTTCGATCTCAGCTTTCATCATCTGTTCTTTGCTGTGGAGCCCTCGATTCTCATGAACGAGTCGGCGGTACGCTACCATCCCCCACAATGCAGCTATTGCGACGGATAGTACTGCTACCAACAGCAGTCGCGAACTCCGTTGAAGCCAGGCAGGCCTCCTTCGCGGAAGACGCCTCGTGCTGATGGCATTGAAGTGCAGCGGACGCGACAACAGCCGATTCGAGATACCCCGCAGGAGAGCCTCTCTGTGCATTTCCTCATGTCGGGCGCTTTTCCGCGATTCCACCTCGCCCTGATCGCACCCCGCCGTCGGAACAGAACAGTATTCGAGGCAAATCTCCGGTGCCGCTGCCGACGTAAGTCCCGGGGGAGCGCCAGCCATCAGGCGACTCGTCTCTCGGCGAACAATCCCCATCAGATTGTCCGTTCCACACTCCGGCCATGGAACTGTACGACTTCCCCAAGGAATACCGGATTCACTTGCAACCATTGTTAGCCCGAAATCCGAGCGGATCACATCAACTCGACACCCGGATTCACCGGAAACATCACCACTTGCTTCCAGTTCTGCACAGGAGATCCCAGCCAGAACATACCCAGCCGCAGATACCAGGTCACGCCACTGTTTCACGGTTTCACGACGCACTGTGAAAACAACCGTGCAGTGGCTCCCTGGCACGTCGAGGTAATCTGCGGGGACCATCTCTGGGCACGATGCCGCCATCGCGTCAACACGCAACTGGATTGCGGATCTTCGCTCGCACTGAGATAGTCCGAACATGGAGACACACTCGTACAATACTTTCTGCGCAGGGAGAAGAATGTAGACGTCTCGTGAAATCAGATTCAGCCTGTCGAGTGACTCCTTGATCCAAGGCGCGGAGATCTCAACATCAGAAGTCGCGGCCGATTCGACTGGCCAAGGCACATGCACATACTCATGTGGCGACACTCCTGCAGGGCATGCCCGCACTTCTGTCAAAGAAATACCAGAGCCGTACGGACAGATCACGATGCATCCATTGCGACTCTTGAATCGCTGTTGCCAAAGTGAAACACGTGGTGCCCAATTGCTGCGTAACATCTTCAGTGCTCCGGCCCCCTCTCGCTCGATTCCAGCAAAATCGTTGGAATACGCGACGAGTCTACGGTGAATTCCATTTCCCGGGCAAATGGCGTTCCACGGCTCACGACGCTCACACCTTTATACACGTTCCCATGAAATGCTACATACCCTGACATATCCCTTATCTTTCTCAGTTCCTCCTTGTTCATATGTTTTAGCGTGTCATAAAACTCAGTGTGTTTACCACCACATTCCAGAATCTGTCCTGCAAGTTCACTGGTCATCCCAGGTATCGTCATCAGGACAGGCCGTCCGGCGACTGCAATATTAATCTTCTCGTTCGATGTGTGGTCATCAGTAAATGCAACGATATCATCGACGCGATGCAATGCCTCAGCCAGATTCTCTGAGGTTGACCTCCACGGACTGACCAGAACCTCCTCTTTATGATTGATGTCGATTCTTACTCGAGTCTCTACGAGATCCAGTAATGACTTGATGTGATAGGTGGCGTTTCGCTCCAGATTGAGTCCACCGCGGGTCCGGCGCGGTTGATTCGCAGAGTTGTTTCCCTTTACAACTGAAGAGGTTTGAGATTGTCCCAGCTGAGACAGCGCTCGAAGTCTCGCGATCTGAGGTGCCGTCTGTCGCGTACTCGGTTCGCGCTGAGTACTCTGGCGGATCTGCGCTTCCACCTGCACCTCGGTCGTTCCAACCAGTCGAAGCGCGACGACAAATCTTGCGATTTTTGGTCCGAGTGACCTGTCCAATGCATCGTACAAGCGAACGAGATCGTTGTCATTGAGGTTGATCTTTGGTTCCCCGTTCGGCAGAAGGTTCGATACTGCACCGCGGAGCGTCAAGTAGCGGCACCACGGCAGATCGTCGCGGTAACGATCATCCTGCGGAGACGGCTTCCCGGACGACTCTGAGCCCAGAAGCAATTCTTTCGTGACTCCACGAATCGCGAGCATTTCTTCGATTCTTGAGATCCTTCCCTGGCGAGGCATCACCGGGCTTTCCTGCATTCGATAAAATTCTGTCTCCGCTCCAAATTCTGACGGGATATCATCTTCATCCATCCAATCCAAGATGGCCTCAGCCGTTTCGCGTGTCATACCAGGAATCGCCTTAAGTCGGTTCCACGCTTCCATTCGGCGATGGTGCTCAAGTGGAAGGCAGTTGATGTTGAGACGGCCCGACAGGTCCTCCAGGCCAAACCTCTCACCCATCGATACTGCATGATTCCCATGGTTTCGATCGGGAAGAAGGATATCTACAGGATATCCGAGGAGTTCTCGAGACCCGTTAGTCTCCGCCAGAAAGCCCGGGAGCGAGCCTTCCAGCGGCAATCGCGAGACTCGTTGTTCTTCTGCGTAGTGCTTCGCAATCTCAACTCCAGACTCAAGTGCGAGGTATCTACGGCATATCTCCGCTTTTCCTCGAGAAATCTGTCGAGCACCGACGGCCCGCTCCAGTAATCCATAGCCCGCGAATCCGATCGGTACAATAATCACCAGCACCAGAAGCAATGCAAATGCCTTGCGTTTCGGCTTACATCTTGAGGAGAGGGCTTTCATTGAATCAACTCACGGAAGCGCGATGAACACGGTTGTCTCTGAGGCGTCAGCCAGGTGGAGCGTCACAGACACTGCCAGCGGATATCCCCCGTCTTTGTCGCAGTCCCAACTCGTGCGCCAACGACTTCCATCGTAGTATCCAAAGATCACATCCTCCGCGGACTCGCACTGGACTATGGCACTCTCCTTTCTGAACGTCGGTTCTGTGTATGAGTCAGGCACAGAAATACGAACCAACCCTGATGTCCGTGGGACACAATCCTCAGGCAGGTAACGAATGTGATATCCAACTCGACCGGAAGGAACTCTCTCAGCGTTCTCGCCTCCACAAAACCAGAGTACGCGATCAACTCGCACCAGTTTTTGTGATGACTGAATCGGGCCGCTCATCCGCGGACCATTTGCTGCGAGGACAGACAGTGTGCGTAGAGTTCCATGGAAGTGTAGCGGTTGGCTCACGACATCCGGGATGAGTCTTAAGTATTTCTCCGTCTTTTCTTCCTCGACAGTCAGGGACTGCGGCGTCCCAGTGCGGGAAGCGTTATAACGTGTTATAACACGAGATAGATCGTCTCGCAGATCACGCACAGCTCCGTCAAATTCCTGACTGTTTCGAACTCGAGTGCGGACCAGAACCTCTGCGCGAAGGTGAACGAGCAGAAGTTCAAATGCCACCGATGCGATGAATGCAGAGATCGCTAATGCGAGAAGCGTCTCGATCAATGTCATTCCTTGGCCGAGGAATCCGCTCTTCTGCTTGCACGCACGTTTCAATTGACTGTCCCGTTCGGAAGAGACTGCTGTCCTACAAACCGTCTGTATCGCCACGGCCACTCAGTGCTGCCTCGCTTGCGAAGAGTCAAGTCGACGACGTCACCCCATGGAGCAGTAGACGTCTCGCGATCGAACCTGTATTCCCAGTCTGATCGTCCCTCAACACCAGTCCATGTCCCTTCGTGAATACTCTCTGGCGCGAACTCGATTCGATCAAACAGTGATCGGGCCAACACGGTCGAATACGTTTCTTCCTCGGCCTCTCGAGCGAACCGCTCTCCCATGAACACCAGAGGGCTGATTGTTGCCAGACAGATTCCGAGAATTGCGACGGCCATTAGAGCTTCCATGAGTGCCATTCCCTTGGTGTGAGATGTTGTCCTCGTCGATGTTTTCGTTAAGTGCATCATTCTTCTCCGGTGTGCCGATGAATCATGATATCCCGTTCATCCCCCGTCTCATTGACAACGCGGATGAGCGATTGCTGGCATGTGCCATCGGGGAGGAACCATATCTCGTTCTCGCCGCTTCCTGCTGATGAGGCATTCCTCTGTGAGAATGCTACCCCATCTGGCAGCTCTTTCTTTTTTGACCAGGTGTGTGAGGGGGTCAAGAGGACGTATGTCCTTGCACCTGATGCGTAACGCATGATGACAGGAGCTGACTTCTCAACCGCCAGAACGCGAGCTGCGTTGAGTTCTGATGAGAGTATGCGACAGGACTGCTCAAGTGCCCGTACATGCCCCCAGGCTTCGAGGCGTGCAATGCACACTGATCCGATCACCACGAGTATTGAGATCACGAGAATAATCTCGATCAACGTCATCCCGGGTTTGTGGCTGCGGGCTCCCATATGTTCGATCTTCAAAGGCGGATGTGCCAGCGTGTTATTGCAGGATGATGTCATCTTGCGTTCCTTCGATTCGATCTTCTCCCAGAGAGAAGACATCGTATGAAGATGGGTGCACCTTACCCGGGTAGACGTAGCGCAAGGGCTCCCCCCAGGCATCGACAGCCTGTTTCTCCAGGTAGGGTCCTCGCCATCGAACATCCTTACGAGTGGGTGGACTCAAAAGGACCTGGATTCCATCTCGAGCTGATGGGATACTGCCTCCATGGTCCAGCGCGTACATGCGAATCGATTGTTCGAGCCCGTGTAGGCTGATTCTAGTGGCGTCTTCGTTTGCGTGGCGTTGACGCCCCATCACTTTAGGGATCACCATCGACATGATAAGTCCCATGATGGCAAGAACGAGCAGCACCTCAATCAGGGTAAATGCTCTGCGGCACAGGGCCATTGATCTGCGTGACAACTGAGTTCTCCAGTGGAGTGTCATTGACCTAGATTCCATTTACGGTAAGTACGGGGAGGAGGAGTGCGATAACCAGAAAGCCGACCATGACAGCGATGAACAGCATCAGGCAGGGTTCAATCAACTTGATGAGAGCATCAAGCTGTCGATGTATCCGGGTGTCCATTCTCTCCGAAATCTCGCTCATCATGATATCGAGACGATTTGCAGACTCTCCGACTGAAATCATCTCGACCACCTCTCGCGTAAACACGCGTGACGAATGCAGCGGATGGGACAATGTCTTTCCGGTGGCAACACTGCTTGCAGCGTCGGAGATCGCTTCTGCGACTGCATGATTTCCAGAGGAACTTCTCGATATCTGCAATGCCTTGAGCAGTGGAACTCCATTTCCCAGGAGGGTACCCATCGTTCGACAGAACCGGGAGAGTGCAATGTCCCGCCACACTGATCCCAAGTACGGAACTTTGAGTTGCCACCGATCCCAAGTCCTCTTTGCATCTGGCAAACGAGAAGCCCAGAGCAACAGCCCCACGAAGAAGAGCAATCCAATGCCGAGCAGGAGACCGTGATTCTGACAGAAGCGACTAATCGCCAATAGTACCGATGTGGGAATCGGCAGTTCATTGCCAGCCCGCAGTTTCGCGAACAGTGGTTCAAACTTCGGAACAAACCAAACCAGCATCGAACTGAAGACCACAGAGCCGACAACGAGGAGTATCAATGGGTAGATCAACGCTCCCTGAATGCGACCACGAAGGTCTTCCTGCTTGTCCAGTAGGTCATGGATTCGGCTGAAAGCTCCCTCCAGGAATCCTCCTTCTTCGCCAGCATAGGTGACACTTACGACGAGTTCGTCGAACACACACGGCCAATCTGACATGCAGCGCGAGATCGTGCTGCCGTTTCGAATACTCTCCCGGAAACTCTGCAACACCGTTCGCAGGTTTCGGCACTCGGCTTGCTCGTCGATGATCGTCAAAGCACGGAGCAGAGGAATTCCTGAGCCGATCAGTTGTGAAAGCTGATCAAAGAAGCGACTCAACTCCTTCCGCGACAGTCTCAAAGATTCCGGTCCGCGTGAATACAGTGCCGGCGCATTGAGGGAGAGAGAAATGACCAGTTTTGATTCAGAGCACAGCTTCGAAAGCGCACTTTGTCGATCACTGGCGGAACAAACGCCCCTGATCATAGCTCCGCTTGAATCGCGAGCAGTGTATAGAAAGTCTCTCATGCGGTCCCTCTTTCGTCGCGAGTGGCACCCGGATGTCCCAAATTGCAGAGATTCGGGATTTCGTCGTAAATATCTCCTGTCACTCGAATCACCTCGTCGATGGAGGTGATCCCGGCAATCACACGCTCCCAACCTGATTGACGCAAAGAACGGAATTCCCGGGTCGCCGCGCAAGCCTGTATCTTGAAATCGCTGACGGAATCGTTGATCATTCGACGTAGATCTGAATCAGGCACAAGCAGTTCATAAATGCCGATCCGCCCGGAATATCCCGAACCTCCACAATCGCGGCAGCCTCCAGGCAATCGAATCGTCGTGATATCGGCTGCACTTCTGGGGAATCCGGCGGGCAAAGAGCGAGTGACAACTTGCTCAGAAATGGCGCATGACCGGCAAAGTTTCCTGACAAGACGCTGTGCGAGAACTGCCTCAATGGTGCTGGATACGAGATATGGTTCAATGCCCATGTCAATAAGGCGTATAAATGCCGATGCTGAGTCATTGGTATGAAGGGTACTGAGTACCAGATGCCCGGTCAGCGACGCCTGCATGGCGCTAATCGCTGTCTCCTGGTCGCGTATTTCCCCAACCAGAATGACATCCGGATCGTGCCGAAGAATACTCCTCAGACCAGACGAGAATGTCAGTCCAATCTTCGGATGAACTTGAATCTGATTGACACCTCGAATCTGATATTCAACGGGATCTTCAATCGTCAGTATCTTGTGATTCTGTTTCGCCACTTCTGAGAGTGAGGAATACAGAGTTGTCGTTTTTCCACTGCCTGTCGGGCCGGTTACGAGAACGATTCCATGGGGGCGGTGAATCAAGGACTTCCATTTGGTTTGAATCGTGTTTGGCAGTTCGAGTGAGTTTAGATCGAGAGTCCGCCTCGACTTGTCCAGCATCCGCAGTACCATTCCCTCTCCTTGCACCATCGGGATCGACGACAGTCTGATGTCCACGTCACGTCCGGAGACATTCAGCACGAGTCGGCCATCCTGAGGCAATCTCTTCTCCGCAATATTCAGCTTCGCCATGATTTTCAGTCTGCTTACAATCGCTGAGCGAAAGCGGTGAATTTCAGGAGGCATTGTCTGTGTCCGCAACACGCCATCAACTCGGAAGCGAACGTCAAGACCTTCTTCTGTCGGCTCAATGTGGACATCGCTGGCTTCCAAACGCATCGCCTCCACCAGCAGCTCATTCACGAGTGAGGCAACCGATGCGGACTGTTCGCCAAGTTCGCCTCCCTCTTCCCAGTTTGGATCAGTGGAATCGGATATCGAACCGTGGTCCAGCAGTTCCTTGACAGTCGCTCCCCCCAAGCCCAGTTCCTGGGTTAATCGCTCAGTGATGCTCTTCTTCGGAGCGATTGCAACGTCGATCAACAATCCGGTCTTCTCGGACACTTCCTGGATCATCGAAAGATTGAGCGGATCATGCGTGACCACCTTCGCCCATGGACCTGTTTGCTTGATCGGTAGCAAGCAGTGCCGAAACATCAGTGAGCTTGAGAATCGGTTCAGCAGTTCGCGATCCACCTGAAGTTCGTGCAGATCAATCCAATCGAATCCAAACTCTTCCACAAGACACTGATGAAGTGACTCTTCGGTAAGATGAAGTGGTTCGCCAACCAGAGTGTCAATGTTGAGCTGCGGCAATCCGCATAGTGTCTCCGCTTGACTCTCATCAACGAGTCCACGCGCGAACATCACTTGCACGAGAGGATGAGAACAAGTCGTTGGTTGACTTAACACGGCAGGCATTGGAATTAGACTCGATGAATCGCTCGGCAGAACGCAGTGCAGACACAACATCAGTGATGACGGGCGCAGTGCGCGCCCCGTCTCCAATCGGTTCTTCAGGGCAAGGCTTGTTCGAATGTAAGGATCGGCGGACCGCCGCCTCTTCCGACTGCTGGTAGAAAGAGTTCATTCTCAATGGCTTCGTCCTCGAACTCTCCACGGGCACCATTGGAGATTGGGAGAGAGGGGTGATCAAAAGGAGCAGACTGGCGCCGAACTCTTTCATCAGTGAGGCAACGCAGAAATTCGACGAGCGCATCAATTCCCTCGTCGTCGCCCTGCAACTCGCTGATCCCATGTACATCTGGAGAAAGATTGTCGATGTTCTTATTCAGGAAATCGGATCCACGAACATAGAACTGGACCACCTCACGGAGTGTCCGCTGTCCCCCATTGTGGAAATAGGGACCGGTCAGTTCGACATTCCTCAACGACGGAGTTTTGAACGCTCCGTCCACCGCGACTCGATCACGACGGCTAACGGACGCTGAGTTTCCATGGCCACCGTGGAGCTGTCCATTTTGGCTGCGCCGAGTGTATGAGAGTGGTCCGAAGGCAGGATGTGATGCGCCAACTCCCAGATCTTCCTCGGTCGGGCGAACGCCAATGTTATAGAAACCGGAGTCGTAGTGTCCTGCACTTCCACCCTGGAGGGTCATGAATTCAATTATGCTTTCGTCGGACCCCGAGAGACTTCCACGAAGCTGGCTGATCGTTGCCCCTGTGAACTCGGGGCCAGAGTGACAGTTGACACACTTTCCTTCATTAACGAAGAGAGAGAGACCTCGTAATGCTTTCTCTGACAAAGCGTACTTGTCACCCTTCATGTAGCGATCGAAGGGGCTGTCGTTCGAGATCAGTGTCGACTCATACATCATGATCGACAGACCCCAGAAGAGCGAAAAATTCGACTCCATGAGCGTAAAGCCATCAGCGGTCACATTCTTAGACTTCCAGAATCTCTCGGGAAACGCATTGCGTACCATGTCTGAATACAGGAGTCTCTGATCGTGGAACCCGGCCGGTTCACCTGCGAGCTTTCCCAGAACACTGTCGTATGGATCAATTCTCTGTAAATCCAGCGGCCTGCGGGCGAGAAGCTTTTGGCCGAGTTCTGGGAACGTACGCCCATCCCAACTCATCTCTATTTCATTGTTGGGCGGCCCTACTGCCTGAGACGCGAGCGATGCGTTGTCGATCAGTATTCGTACCCGTGTCAAGTTTCCGTTCCCGTCGGCCACCCAGATCTTGGCTTCGGGGTCCGTTTCCCCGAAGGGGTTCACACCATTGAAGTATCTGCTTGCGCGACCATCCCAGAAGTTTCGATCATTGAAGATCGCGTTGATCACTGTGGGCGTATTTCTACCTGTCACTTGGCGAAGATTGACACCGTACATCGTAAACTGATCGTCTGCTGCTGAAATCCCGCGGTCACGCCGTGCGACGTCGTTGATCTCGTAGAAGTTGCGTTTGATCACGCCCTGAGATCCCACAATTTCGCTCGTGTCATAGACGACAGGATTATCTCGGCTTTCAGGATAGGAAGGGTCTCGTAGACGATGAAATGGGAAGTCTGAAGCAGTGAGCCGATGATTCGCACCGCGAAACTGCTTGGTGCGTGGGGCCAAGGTATTCATTGTCCGATTGTCCGCTCCCGCGTGAAAATGACACGAGGCACAAGCGGTCTCACCATCTCCTCCGGCTTGAATATCCCAGAACAGTGCCTTTCCAAGCTCAATTGCCGCCCTCCGATCTGCGACATAGGTATCCAGATCGGGAGGGAGTGGGATTGGTACACTGTTAAGTGGCCCCAAGTGGCTTAGATCCAAGCCTTGAGTCGACTCTGCGGCAGGCGCCTCAGCCACATCTTGGGTCTTGGGCGCCATTGCGGCCTTCGGGACCTCGACTGCAGTCACTACAGCGTCGGAGACCTCAGTCTCAACTGGCTCCGGAGCCTCCACTTCAGCGGTCTCCGGAACCATCAACTCATCGGCTTCAAGCGTTTCGAGAGGTGCCTCGGGAACCGACTCTTCGGCAGGCGCCTCAGCCACATCTTGGGTCTTGGCCGCCATTGCGGCCTTCGTGACATCGACTGCAGTCACTACAGCGTCGGAGACCTCAGTCTCAACTGGCTCTGGAGCCTCCACATCAGCGGTCTCCGGAACCATCAACTCATCGGCTTCAGGCGTTTCG
>JBIIOI010000150.1:0-17594 GCA_044337025.1 Planctomycetaceae bacterium | reverse complement strand
ACATCGACTGCAGTCACTACAGCGTCGGAGACCTCAGTCTCAACTGGCTCTGGAGCCTCCACATCAGCGGTCTCCGGAACCATCAACTCATCGGCTTCAGGCGTTTCGAGAGGTGCCTCGGGAACCGACTCTTCGGCAGGCGCCTCAGCCACATCTTGGGTCTTGGCCGCCATTGCGGCCTTCGTGACATCGACTGCAGTCACTACAGCGTCGGAGACTTCGGCTTCAACTGGCTCTGGAGCCTCCACATCAGCGGTCTCCGGAACCATCAACTCATCGGCTTCAGGCGTTTCGAGAGGTGCCTCGGGAACCGTCTCTGCGGCGGCCGCCTCAGCCACGCGTGGGGCGTTGGGCGCCATTGCGGCCTTCGTGACATCGACTGCAGTCACTACAGCGTCGGAGACCTCAGTCTCAACTGGCTCTGGAGCCTCCACATCAGCGGTCTCCGGAACCATCAACTCATCGGCTTCAGGCGTTTCGAGAGGTGCCTCGGGAACCGACTCTTCGGCAGGCGCCTCAGCCACATCTTGGGTCTTGGCCGCCATTGCGGCCTTCGGGACCTCGACTGCAGTCACTTCAGCGTCGGAGACCTCAGCTACTGAGGCATTCACAATCGCATCTGTCGGAGGATCATCCACTAGGATAAAACCGGGAATGTCAGGCGGATTGAGGCCAGCCACAGATCCCCCCCGCCAGATATCGGATGCCCCTTTTACGGTGTACGTCGCACCAAACGAAACAGGTTCACTGGTTTGCCCCGAAGTGACGGGGGATTGAGGGCTCGCTGGACTTTGCCCGTAGGCTGTTTGCACACACAAAGAGAGCAAACCCGCAGTAACCACAGCCTTTACCACAGGGAGGGAGTTAGCTCGCACGATGGACTTTCCAAGAGTGAGTAGGTCGATGTTTGTGATCTCCAGCGGAGAATTCAAGACAACCTAGAAGATATCCAATAGGGAGTCTCTCTCATCGCGAGGTCGGCGACCCGACCCACTGTCGTCATTCGAGTCATCGCCCCCATTGTCATCCGATGAGTCATCAGATGACGAGTCGCGCCCCTTCCCCTGATCCTCCGTGTCATCGTCGTCGCCCTCCATGTGGTCATCACCATCCTCACCATACAGGTCGTCAGAACCCAGGCCTCCGATCAGGTCATCGTTGCCACTTCCGCCACGGATCGAGTCGTCACCGTCATCCCCTCCGCAGCGATCGTTTCCGAGCCCTCCGTCGATGTCGTCGTCACCGTCACCTCCGAACACTGAGTCATCACCGTCTTCCCCGTTACAGTGATCGCGACCTCGGCCTCCTCGGACATCATCGTTTCCGCTGCCCCCCAGGACCGAGTCGTCACCGTCCTCGCCATCACAGCTGTCGTTTCCGTCGTCGCCATCCATGCTGTCATTTCCGCCGCCGCCCCATAGACGATCATTGCCCGAGCCGCCGGAGATCGAATCGTCTCCCAACTCTCCGTAGAGATCATCGAGCCCGTTTCCTCCCCTCAGGGAGTCACTCCCGTCGCCACCGAGAACAGAGTCATCGCCATCCTCTCCATCGCAATGGTCGTTTCCTGACCCACCTTTCAACCCATCAACACCACTACCTCCGAATACCGAATCGTCTCCGTCTTCGCCATCACAGCTGTCGTTTCCATCGTCGCCATCGAGGCTGTCGTTCCCGCCACCGCCCCAGAGACGATCATTGCTTGAGCCGCCGGAGATCGAATCGTCTCCCAGGTCCCCGTAGAGATCATCGATCCCGTTTCCTCCCTTGAGGCTGTCGCGATCATCTCCACCAAATAATGAGTCGTTTCCGTCCCCTCCGTCGACAGAATCGTCGCCCAGATCGCCCCTCAAGCTGTCGTTGCCACTGCTGCCGAGCATGGAGTCGTTTCCGGTTCCGCCTTGGCAGTCATCGTTACCATTCCCGCCATAGATTTTGTCGTTACCGTCTTCTCCTGTCAGGCTGTCATTCCCATCTTCGCCTGACAGGCTGTCATCTCCCTGTCCTCCCGCCAGAGTGTCAAGCCCCGAACCTCCGAGGATTGAATCCGCGCCTTCATCTCCGCTCAAGTGGTCATCGCCATTTCCACCCCATACCGAATCATTATCAGAGCCACCCGTGACCTGATCGTCTCCATCCTCGCCTTTGAGTGAGTCGCGTCCACTGCCGCCTTCTAGGTTGTCATTGCCAGCACCTCCAGCAACGATGTCATTCCCAGCTTCGCCAACGAGCCCGTCAGCTCCATTGCCTCCGCTAAGCTTGTCATCACCATCGCCACCATTGAGCTGGTCATCGCCATCTTCACCGCTGAGAGTATCCTTGCCGGAATCTCCTTCGATGATGTCATTCCCTTTACCCCCACGAATGCTGTCATCACCAGTCCCTCCAAAGATGACATCATTGAATTCGCTGCCGACGATCGTGTCCTTTCCATCATTCCCGTTGATTGTCACGCTCACGAGGTTGGAAAAACGCGAACGCACAACCTTGCTAAGGTCGATCGAGTTGCTCCCATTTCCTCCCTCGATGCTCAAGGACAAGACATCGGGCGCAGCCAGAGCAGAGCCGCCATTCTGGAGGACCTTGGAATTCAGCGTCACACGTCCGGACGAATCCACGCCGACTTTGAGCGAGTCGGATCCTTCTGCCCGCACGTCAAGTGTGCCGGTTCTTACATCAAATGAAGCGGATGCAGCAAGCAGCACTCGGCTCTCGATGACTGGAATGGTGTGTTTCCCGAAAGTCCGAGCCGCATGTCGCCGCCGAGTCAACGCTCCCAAAAGTGCTGCGCCGAGTTTGAATCGAATCATCCCACTTCTCCTGTGACTGCCTGTAGTGTGCCTCACCTCATTGCTGGGGGCTCTACGCTAAAGAGTATTAAGTCCACGCCTTCAGAAAGAAATGAAATAACCGTGTCTTCTCCTGTTGATTGCTGCAATTGCGGTAAGCTGTGACACTTGGATCGTAAATACCGCACTCTAACCACGCTCTTATCTGACTCACAGTTTCCATAGGCAGTTGTCGCTGAAACTTACCTTCGTGTTACGATAGTCACTCATTTGTTGTTCCGGTTTTAGCGCATACACGATTTGACATCAGGGGTGTCGCGAACGCCGCCTGACACGGACTCAACGACCAGCCGTCAGTGCTCTTGCAGTCACTGACTGGGCGAGTGCTGCCTGTCAAATCACCGCTGATGAATCTGCGAACCCGATTCGTTCCGCTCGAATTCGTGTTTTCTGAAGCGTACCACCTCCGGTTGTAACCAGAGGAGAACATCCAGCAATAGCATCGAGAACGAAACTGCAATGCATGCTGCACAATCGTTCCCCGGTGCCGATTCTCAAGCACAGCAATGAGGTCCCTCGCAAGTAGAAACGCGCCGTCTCAACAAGCCGCTCCCCCTCGATGACATCGTCTTCAGGTATAGGGATCACAGCGACCAGGTTCGGTGTGGCGATGCTTAACGCTGAGGCAAACTGCAAAGTATCGGACACTTTTCTGACGATTACACCAGATGCAACCAATGACGAAGTTAACGATTCCTGCCATCGTCCTCGATGATCAGCGACAAGGATGTAACGGAACGTCGACATCAGGGGCATTGTCATTGAAGCTGAAAAAGGCATTTCCAAGGCACTTCACTTTCTTTTTAAGAGAGCTGCGGTCGAGTCTTCAGCCGGGAGATTCTCGCGGTGGTCCAACCACGCCTCGCACTCATGGTAAGTACCAGAGTATTGCATCTGAGTCCCCACCCAGACCTGCCACTCATCACTCTGGTCGGTCGCACCATCAGCTCGGATCACAGCGGTATGATAGATGGACACCCTCGACACTCCACGAGTACAACATCACACATTGATGATGTATCAAGGTGTGTATCGGTAAACGTATTTCGTTGCAGAAGAATGTGCCGCGACCATTAGATAAAACCAAACATCATGAGCCGATGTTTATCCAGGGCGTCGAGTCACTTATTCGATAATCGGATTCTACCTGTCAGTTCGAAGTCTTTGACGATTGAAACGCGATGGATACCGTATTTGAAGGGCGTGAGGTGGCTGTGTGGCCGGCACGTTGTCCTCTGGTGTGATGACTTCACCGTGTATCTCCTGCACTTCTGAGAGAGGAAGGGAGGTCCGGTGAATCTCTTCACGCTTAAACGTCTCTGAATCTGCTCGTTCCCTCACGATCACGGGTGTAAGGAAAATGAGCAATTCCTTTCTCTTTGTGTCGTTCATTCTATACTGAAACAGCTTTCCAAGATATGGAATGTCACCAAGGAACGGAACTTTCCGATTCAGAGCGATCATATCACGCGTGATCATCCCACCGAGGACGATTGTTTCTCCCGATTCAATATTGACAGTGGTAGCCGCCGTTGTGATGTCCTTGACTGGAGCTTCAATTACGTTCCCGTTGGCGGCATCGGTGAAGATCGGAACTCCCGTACCAGGTGTTAGCTGATAGGCGCTCTTTTCTGCCTTTACGTCAACGAGTACCTGATTGTCGGGGCTGATCTTCGGAGTAACTTTTAGAATAATTCCAGCTTGGTCTTGGCGAATGACAGGATTCGCGCTCCCGACCGCTGTCACAGAAACGCCGTCGACGACTGGAACCTGTTTGCCGATTTGGATCATAGCTTCGTAGTTGTCGACCGTGCGAATCTGGGGGCGACTCAGGATATCTACATGGTAATGCTGATTCAACGCGCGAAGCAGGACGCTGACTGAATCTGAACCAGCCGAGAGTACGAGCCCGCCGAACCCTAGGTCCCCATTTACTCGACCGACGCCGAAACTGCTAAGTCCTTGAGTGCCGACTCGGCTTGGGTGAATTGCAGTATTGTTACCGAGTGGCTGGTTGTTGAAGTTGAACCCAGGAATTGACGTTTGCGAGATAACCTCCTGGTTTGTCGTCTGGACACCATTTGCAGCAGTCGTTGTCTTGGTGACAGAAACCAACTTGTCGACGACACTTCGATCGAAGAGGACAGAGTCCTGTATTCCGAGTTCCACGCCGAGTTCATCAGTATCACCCAACTCGACTTCGACGAGCAACGCTTGAATGACGACCTGCGGTGGTTGCTGATCCAGTGTGCAAACGAGCTGCTTAATCTCCTCAACCTCACTCGGAATACCACGAATCAGAAGGCAATTGGTCTTCTTATCGGCGGTGACGACTAGCCCATTTTGAGACATTCCCGTTCCCGGGCGACTTGGGCTCTGTGTGTTCCCTGCTCCGGCTGAGCTCGAGAGCCCTTGCCGGCCGGAGAGAAAATCAGAGATGGAAAGTGCAGTCTCTTCAGCAGTCACATTCCGCAGCTTGTAGACATAGGAGATTCTCGGCGCCAACAGATCCGGATGAGGTTCACTTAATCGGCTGATTCGCCGAAGGCTGTTTCCAGTATCTGTCACGAGAACGCGCATTGAGCTGGTCAAGGGCTTGGCCCGACCAATTGGACTGAGTACATCCTCGATCTCTTGAGCGACAGCGGCAGGCAGTCCCTCGTAGACTGGAATCGCGACACTCGCAACTTCGTTCCTACCCAACGTAGACACTTCCTCGGGTTGAATCAATCGGACAAAACCATCAGGAAACTCTGCTTTCGAGTCAATGAAGCATAATGCTTCACTTGAGCGGAGTAGTATGCATCCTTTGGGGAGTAGATAGTCATTGAGTGTATCTATCGCCTCTGAAAGTGTGACAGGCGTGTCGCTGTAAAAGGAAAACGTCCCATCAGGAGTCGAGTGTAAGTGTAATGGCAGGCCGGACTCTTGGCTGGTTCGGCGCAAGACATCACCCAGCGGGGCATTGCGAAAGGTGAACGTAAGCAGTTGTGAGCGATGCGTACTGGTCGTATCTGGTTCCTTCAGCTCTTCCTGGCCTAGGAATGCCTGATGAGTAGGTGCCTCGAGAGCTGGCGCGGCCGGTGGCCTCGTGATCACTCTCAAATTATCAGTCGGCAGTTTCGACGGGGGATACGTATGCTCCATAGTTCTCTTCAGAAGCTGACGTTCACTCGATAGTGTCGCTTCGTATGAGATGGGGACGAAGGATTCACTGTTTGCGGCAGAACTCCGGCGGACAGCTGACGGCCAATCTCTTTTCGCAGAGCCGGAGAGAGAATTGTGTCTCCCAGAGACCGGATAGCGATCTTCTTCTGTGGGACGTCGCAGCGACTGACCAGCCCTCCAACCGTCCTCTGCATCGCAGCTACAAGA
Organism: Planctomycetaceae bacterium; assembly: GCA_044337025.1. Lineage (GTDB taxonomy): Bacteria > Planctomycetota > Planctomycetia > Planctomycetales > Planctomycetaceae > TH-plancto1. The sequence goes on along the minus strand of JBIIOI010000150.1, from coordinate 11,370 downwards.
GGCAATGAGTAACGTCAGAAAGAAGATACCACGCGCAGCCTGGAAAACGCAGGCCTGGAAGGCTGCTTCAGCCGAATGTAGCATCCGCACTCCCGGCGATCTTGGGGTTGCCGACGACCAGTCTGTGTTGATCTGACTCATGGATGTCTCATCGTCACATCTTTCCCAAGCGGTAAACCTTTACTTGAAGGAGAGCCTCAAGAATTCCTCAAAGTTTATGAACATAAGGGTAGCCTTAGAGTTAACGGTGAAGTGCGATATGTCTGCGTACCGAACGATCCTTTGATCGCACATGCGGAAGGCTGTTTTGTGAAACAGAAGTCCAACAGAGTGAGGAGACCGGCCAGCGGCTACATCAGCCAATGGGACGAGATACTGAACAGAAGCGCGACGAAAACGCAGGCACCCTTCGGGCCGTCGCCGACACTCTTCGCGCGTGAACCTCGGGTTGCCTGCGATGGCTCAGGTCACGTCCGCGCCTCGCATGGCTCACCTTGCCCGTAGGCCGAAAGAAGTCTCTTGCAGACGAAAGCGATGTCCTGTTTGCTGAGGGCCGATCCCCGTACGAGATACTCTAAGAGATCCTCCGGGTGGCCTCGAAAGAGCTGAGTGACAAAATCGTTTACGGCTTCTTGGACAACTGTGCAAGGATCCGCTAATGCTGTGTAGACTCTGCTTCTCGCTTCGATGGTCGACTGCAAGTAACCCTTGTCTTCCAGTCTCCGCAGGAAGGTCTGAACAGTCTTGTAGCTGATTGTCCGGCAATCAGGCAATGCACTGTATACTTGCTTTACAGTTGCCTTTTGGAGGGACCACACCATCCTCATGATCTCCATCTCCGCACGAGATGGTGCGATGCGTGCTCGCATGTGTTGCCCTGCCGCACCAGGCGAAGTAATGTGAGTGCTCATGAAAACGAGAGATATCTTCTATCGCAGACGGTCACAAGTGCGTGAGCCAAAAGATAAGCGACACCTCACATACATTGACAACCATTTCTAAAACGAAGCATATGGTTAATGTGACGTATTATCATTACACTCATAACACCCGCATGCATATACCGCACATTCTCCAACTTTGTTCATAGTCTTCACACCCGACGCTCACGCCTGCTCTAGGATTGCAATGAAGGAGAAGATCTCCCTGTTGGAGCTCTCTCTCTCTCTCTCTCTCTCATCCAAAGGACGGCACCCATGCAACCTCCCCCGAACTCTCGACGCGATGTACTGAAGTACGGCATCTCGACCCTCGGAGCGGGCTTATACGCTGGTTTCGGTACTACAGCTGTCGGTAAAGAAGCCCGCGACACTGCCGCGAAAGTTAAGCAACTGACGCCATTCAAGGTTCCGCGATTTGTTGCAAACCTCCCAATTGCCCCTGTCAAGACTCCAGTAATCGGTGATGCACCGTTCACTCCTGGTGACGTCTTTCATGGAATCGCGCCTGAGTTCTACGATCGAACGCTGGCGAATGATCCATCGACGAAGTACTTCGAAGCACCACTTCCAGCCCTCTGGTACGAGACGCGCCTCCGGGAAGGGGTGGCCGAGATTGTGCCCGGCGTCAAAACTCCGATTCTTGGGTTCGACGGAATGTTTCCCGGCCCAACCTACAAAACGCGAGTTGGACAACCCGTCGTCATTCGCTACTGGAATGACATGCACGAAGAGACGTCTGTGCACCTGCACGGAGGCCATAATCCATCACACTCAGATGGTTTTCCGACTTTCTTCGTGCTGCCCGGAAAGGCACGTGACTACTATTATGCGAACACAGTTCCCATGGAGCACGGTAAGCCTGACATGGGTGAAGCCCCATCGACCATGTGGTATCATTCGCATGTGCTTGATATTACTGACCATCAGGTAGTTAAAGGTCTGGCTGGTTTCTTCCTCACTTATGATGACTTGGAAGTTGGCCTGATCAACAATCGCGTCCTCCCTAACGATCCTTATGACATCCCGATTGCGATTCAGGATCGTCGGTTCAACGCGGATGGGTCGATTTGGTTCGATCCATTGGATCACGACGGGTACATGGGTGACGTCTATGTCCTAAATGGAAAGGCGTTTCCGAAGCTGAACGTCGAACGCAAGAAATACAGGTTTCGATTCCTCGACGGCTGCGCCGCGAGACATATCGAACTGCGACTCAGTAATGGCCAACCTTTTCTGGGGCTGGGGTCAGACAGCTGGTTGTACCCGAACGCAATTTCCCGCGACACATTGCTACTCAGCCCGGCCAAGCGAGCTGACGTTGTGATCGACTTCACAAACGCTCCTGACGAGCTGTTTCTTGAAGACATCCTGGTTCAGGAAAGTGGACGGGGGCCTGCTGGGAAACTGAACGATCGTGTTCACCAGATTCCGGGGGTACCGATCATGAAATTCGTCGTACAGGGGCCCAAGCAGCCGAGCAACGCTTCTGTGACCGTCGGCACTCCGCTGCGGCCCCACGTGCCGATTCTGGAGAGCGAGATCGTTACAACACGCAAATTCTCGTTCCACCGCAGCAAAGGGGCCTGGCAAATCAACGGCCAGTTCTACAACCCTGACCGCGCGGACGCGACACCGACTCTCGACACTGCAGAACGCTGGATTCTTGAGAACCCGAGCGGAGGCTGGTGGCATCCGATTCATATTCATCTTGAATCTCATCAGCTCGTCTCCATCGATGGCGTTAAGCCACCTCTTGAGGACCAATTCAAGAGCGACACAACGATCCTCGGGGCAGGTTCCACTGCCGAAATCTTCATGAAGTTCCGAACGTTCAAGGGGCCGTTCTCATTCCATTGCCACAACAATGCTCATGAGGATATGCGAATGATGTTCAACTTCGATCCTCGGGTTGAGCCCACTCAGGCTCCAACTGTCATCCAGCAGTCGTTCCCGTAATTGCGACTTTCGCCACGGCCGGCATCGAGGGGAGGTGCCGCCCATCACGTTGCGTTCTCTCTCCGGCCGTGCGGTTGGGGCGTCTGCTCCAGGGTGCCTCAGCCGCCGGCCCTCTCGTTGCGCAACAATCATCTTCAAGGAGCCATCGTATGTTGAAAAAACTGCTTGTTCCATTCGCCGCCACGACCATTCTGACAGGCTCAGTGTGGATCGCGATGAATCCATCGGTCTACGGAAGGAGGGCTGGCACTCTGTCGCCAACAGAGATGATCAAACAGCTCGGTACGGAACGAATCAGTTCGTTCAGGGGAGAGAAGTATACGCGGAAGATCCCGAACATCACAGTCACGGATCAAAATGGAAAGACGGTGCGGTTCTACGACGACGTGATCAAGGATCGCTGCTACTGCGTAGTCTTCTTCTACACGAACTGCACCGGGTCATGCCCTGGTACCACCACGAAGATGAAGGCGGTTCGAGAACGGCTGAGAAACGACTTCGGTTCAGATATGAGATTCGTGTCGGTGAGCTTAGAGCCAAAGGTTGACAGGCCGGAAGAGCTTCGCGAGTACATGGGGAGGTATCGAATACACAATGATGGGATGCTCCCCAACTGGGTCTTTCTAACTGGAATGGAACAAGACGTTGATGATCTTCGCCGCGCTTTCGGCCTGTATGATCGCGATCCTGTGATCGATAGCGACAAAACTCAGCACGCAGCTGTCATGATCTTCGGGAATGATCGCACGAATCGCATTTGCTCGCTTCCATCCGGCTCTGACACGGAGGATTTGGTTAAGACGATCACTCGATTCGCTGGCGAGACAGATCTTCAGCGATACGGAAAGTCCATTGAGAAACGTGACGTCACCGGACACAGTTGTAACAAAGAACTCACTGGCGACGGCCAATGTTGCACAAATCGTGCGATGTAAAGTAGTATTGTAAGTGGTATATAAACAGCACGAGCCCCCCGAAATGAAATACTTTCGGGGGGCTTGGTGTTTTAGGTGACATCTTCTGGCAAATAGGTATTAACCGCGAGAGTCTGATCGCACTCTGATCGCTTCTCAGGATGTATTCGTATCTCACCATGTTGCGTTGACATGTGTTCGGTTTTAATCATCAGGACTACGCCATAAATATAATGGACTTCCTACATTGCACGCATCTCGTTGTGCCTCAACGGGAAGTGGCGGCATGGTAAAAACATTCGCGGCCAGCTGCAGGTTGGCACAAAGAATGCAGAACATTGAAGTGTTCCCGTCCCATACGCGAAGACGAATCCTCAGGGACTTGGAGTGTGTGGTGGCTTGCGGGGGTCCTGCCAGGTGTTCTGGTTGGTCCCGCAAAAGATGGGTTTGGCCGGGTTGGCCGGTCGGCATCAGGGAACAAGAGATGTCACTCTGTGAAAGGTCCGATGATTGTGTTGATTCAACTGTGGAATGATGATGCCGGTTTTGTGGTGAGTGCGGAGCTGATTCTGATTTCGACAATCTGCGTTCTTGGCTTGATTGTTGGTCTGAGCGAGGTTCAGCACTCAGTCGTGTCGGAGCTCAATGATGTGGCCGATGCCATCGGAGAACTGAATCAGGGATTCAGTTTCACCGGGTTCTCGAAGAAGTCGCATGGCAAGACTGCAGCCGTTACCTACGGCTCGGACTTCGAGGATCAGCGGGATGACTGCGATCAGAATCAGTCCGACTTGAGCTGCGATAGCGCCACCAACGAAACTCGTTCGTCTCGGTAAATGCATCGAACTAGTCATTGCGAGGAGTGCCCCTCCTCCTTGCGATGATTTCTGCTCTTCCAGAGCAACACATTGTACTTGGTTCACGAATGTCAGGCATGATGGACCGTTTATACGACGGCTCTGTGCTCGTCACCATTGTGCGTCACTCTGCGAGAAAGTCCGCCGATCATGAGATGTTATCCCGTCCGGATTGCTGTTCTTGCGGCAATCATCTGCTGCAGTTGCAACGAAAGCCACCTGTTGGCGCAAATCCCCACTCCGTGGGCAATCGAGGGTCCGATCACAGCGATCGATCCGGTGCGAGGTACAATTACTGTCAGTGGATTCACAGCTACGATTCCACCCACGCTGACAATTGGTGGAAGCAATTCTATCACGGGATCAGATCTGACAAGGCTGGAGGATGGAAATGCCTCGAGCCGCGTACGTTCAATCTACGCGTCGCCATTCGGATCCCCGGTAGCGTATTCCGGTGCTACGCTTAAGGCGGCAGGCGTAGTCGTCGACGGAGTCAATGGTCGGCAGTACCAAGCTACAGACGCCGTTATTGAGCTCGCCGAAAATGTCGTCGTTGGCTCACTCGAATCATTAGACGTGGCGACTGGACACTTCTCCATCAACGGTGTTCAATGTGTCATGAGCCCCGACGAGCGATTCTCAACTGATGTTTTGGACGCAGCTGGTGGTCCAATCAGCCTGGCGGATGCTGACGGAAAGACCGGGATTGCAGCCGGCGCCGTCGGATACATGTACGACAACGTCCTCTATGTGACTGTCCTGGAGCTTGACCTGATCCGCCCAGGCACCGTAACCGTCCTACGGGCGCAGTCGGTAGCGAGTAACCGAAATCGATTGAAAGTCGAGGGTCGGGCCTCCCCGTTCGTCGCCGGAATGACGGTGACCGTGTTCGACGCAAGCAACAACTCAAACCTAGGCACAGTCAACGTCATTCTCGATCCAGCCACCGGAGATGGGACTTTCGTTCTGGATGCGAGGAACTTTGTGAGAGTTCCAACTCAGATCAAGGTTGTAACGAGCACCGGGGCGGAAGCCACCTCAGGCGTCACGGCAAGGTAGGGTGCATGGGGGTTATGGGGGGGCTATGTGGGTTATGGTGGCGTAAGCATAGGCTCCGATACGTGTTTTACGTCCGGGGATTCGGGGAAACCAGGGGGTTGCCATTGATCATCGGATCGACGGCAACCCTCTTCTGTTCTTTGGAAGTCCTGTGCATCAAAAGCTTTGCGACCATTTCGGAGCGATTGATGGTTCACGTCGCCGTGAAACAGATAAGGACACCCTCATATTATTCAAGAAAACATTCATTATCCGGAGGAATAAGCTAGAATCAACCGATCATGATGATGAGGAGTTCCACTGCGGGCGGAAGGGAGAACTTGATGGTGGAAGAGAAGTCCGTTTTGGTGATCGAAGATCATCCAACGTTGCTTGCTGGACTGGCGGAATGTCTTACAAATGCCGGCATTAAGGTTTTCACGGCGAGTAACGGGTTGGACGGAGTGATGTCCGCCAAAGCGAATCAGCCCGACATGATCATACTTGACCTCCAGCTTCCCGATCTCGATGGGATCTCTGCTTTGAAAGCACTTCGCCGAGACAACATCAAGACTCCCGTTTTGATTCTGTCCGCGAGGGACTCTGTGGGTGATCGGATCAAAGGACTGGACAGCGGCGCAGACGATTACATGGTTAAGCCGTTCAGCTTGGATGAACTGATGGCCAGATTACGTTGTTTGTTGAGAAGGGACCCCACCAACCAGTCGGAAACAAAGTCAATCGAGTCGAATGGTGTGCTGATCAATCGCTATACAAGATGCGTCACGAGAAATGGCGAGACCCTCGATCTCACTCCCCGGGACTACCAGTTGCTGGAATGCCTCGTTCGCTATGCCGGAAAGGTCGTCAGTCGAGAGACTTTGGCTACCGAAATCTGGAAAAGCCCCTCCGCCTGCTGGACAAACGTCATCGAGGTACAGATGCGGTCTCTTCGGCAGAAACTGGAGCGACGAGTCTGGCCCGAGTTGATCCATACGATTCGTGGCCAAGGATACATGTTTGGAGAATTGCAATGAACAAACTTCCGCTGCGCCTTCGACTGCCGTTGTATGCTGCAATAATTGTGGGGTTCTCCCTTTCTGCATTTGCTTATGTCGACTTGGCGGCAGACAGATACCATTTGACGTCCAAGCTCGATTCGACAATGACGGAAGAGACCCAATGGGTGGCGGACTATCTGAACAATCACTCCCTTGAGTCAACCGTAGCACACATGAAGGAGATTTTCAGTCAGATCGGTCATCTCCACGACTTCCAGATTACGACTTCTGAAGGCTCAGCGTTGTTTCAGACCTGTCGTGTCGCTGATATCAACATGCCCCCGTTGCCGGGTGCAAGAAGTAAGCTCGCCCGGAGATTCAAGGATACGACTGGATACTTCCGAATAGTTGACACGCCGATCAAGACCTCCTCAAATCAAGAGGCTTGGTTGCGGAAAGTTGGATCTATGAAGGACATTGAAGAACACATTTTCTTTCAGAGAGTGATTCACATCGTCGCCGTACCAACAATCTCATTACTCGCCGCGATTGGAGGCCTAACGATCTTTCGAGTGCTGCTGCGCCCAATCTCAGAATTGGCTGAGTCGGCAAAACGCATCTCCAAGGGAGATGGGATCATCCGGCTGGATGACACTTGCGAAGTTGATGAAATCTTGTATCTGACAAAGGTGCTCAACGCGGCGTTCTCGGAGATTCAAACCGACTCACGTAAAATGTCACAGTTCACGGCAGATGCGGCCCACGAGCTTCGATCTCCAGTAGCGGCGGTTCGGCTGCTATCCGAGTCCGCCCTAAGTATTTGCGACAGTCATGAACACGCGATTCGTGCCTTGAAATCCATTCATCTTGAATCCGTCCACATGAGCGAGTTGATTACGCAGCTATTGACGATTACGCGATTGGAGTCCGAACAGAAAGTATACAGCGACGATGTCGTTCGTGTTGACTACGTTCTCCACAATCTGTTCGAGGCGTTCGAAAGCCGCGCGCGAGAAAGGCAGATCTTCCTGGTCCTTCAGGAAACTATTGAATGGGAACTTCCAGGTGACCGAGTTTTGCTCAGGCAGATGTTTGCAAATCTGATCGAGAACGCCATCAAGTACACACCAGCGGGCGGTCGAGTCACTATTTCCTCAAGACTCGTCGGGCAGACGTGCAGCGTGACTGTAACCGACACGGGCGTCGGGATTTCCGCGCAGCACCTCGAAAGGATATTCGATCGGTTCTATCGTGTTGACGCTTCTCGAAACGTGAACTCCGGAGGGAATGGACTTGGTCTGGCGATATGTCGGGCGATCGTGCATTCGATGCGAGGGAGTATCACTGCGATAAGTGATCCAGGGTTCGGTACCTCAGTGATCGCGACCCTCCCTGGTCGTGTTGCTGTGGAGTTGACAGAATCAGCAGCGTAAATCTTGAGAACGGCCGTGCAGGCGAGATGCAGGGCGCGGGTTGCAGAGTGTCATCACCCGGAGTGGCGCTAGCCAAACACAGACATTCCGTAAATCCAATCGTGCTGCAAATCGGGCGTCCTCCCCTGATAGAGCCGAGAAATTTTAGCGATTTCTACCATTCCAAACGCCGACATAGTCCCTCTGGCCCAACGGTTTCCGGAGTACAGGTCCAGAAAGACCGGATCCGGACGGCATCGTCGGATGCATTCATTCAATAGCGAAGATGCATCCTGGCTACTTCTGCTGATGAGGTCACGGATGCGATACCCAAGGCGGGTGGGCGCCATGGTACACAGGCCGACGATCTCACTGCCATTCACCATCGCAATGCAGTCTGTTGCTTCGTTGTTGAGAATGGATTTAATGTATTTCTCTCTCGAGTAACCTCGTGCCAGCGTGTCGAATGCAACAACTTCGGTCTGCGGCAACTCGTGTGCGTCCTGGACGTCGTATCGAACATTCATGTCTAACGGAGCATTCATTTTGACTCGTAAGAATTGGACGCACGGAAAGAATGAATACCTCATGAAGAACTGCATCAGTTCGGGGGGGGAGTCTAGGGACAACAATGCATTCGCGGTGAGGCGCGAGGAGAGTTCGTCGAGGCATCTCTCGAATAGGCGTTTGCCGTTTCCGGCTCCACGATACTCAGGGGAAACAACCAAGTTCCCGATTGATCCGAATTCGGGACTGATGGCGAATCCAGTTATTCCGCCTCGAATCTGGTCATTCGCTAACAGGACGCTTCCCGCAGATGGATCGACACTATGGTACAAATGAGGCTGTCCCACCGTTGGCAACCAACCCTCGTTGGCGAAGAGTCCGCACAGCGAGGAAAGGGACTCCACTGTCGCACGTGCGATGGATGGCGGCGATCGCACAGGCTCCGACTGGGCAGGTCGCACACTCGCCTTTGCCTTCAAAGAAAAGACACAACACGGAGAGCCTCGTCGACAACAGGCGATTTCTGAAACCTGGAGACTTTCGCCTAATGCCACGGACATTCCCTTCAGGATGCCGACGAACAATGGACACATCATCCTCGATGATCGGTAGCGAACGATCGCCTCATTGCGATTGAATCGCTCTACGTCGAGGGAGGGCGGTGAAACTCCCGGGAGTTGTGCTCGCACTGCAGCGAGAATCACCGAGGCGGTATGTTGCAACAGGTCCAAGCTATCCCAATTTGGATCAATCGCGTGTTGGTGCATAGACAAGAGTTGCGGGAACAGGTAGACGCCAAAGTCTTCTTGAAACTCATCGTCGCTCTGAGAAAACGCTCGAGCTGCCGCCCTCACCAAGCCCTTCGTACCTTCGTCAGAGTAAACTCCGGCCTGTGAATACGAATGAAGCGGCAAACCTGCATCGTCATGAATCATTTGCCACGCAAATGGCCCACCGATGCGGGAAACGTATTTCTGCAACTGCAATAGGATCAGTCCGTGCATCAGTCGTAGCTTCTGCCCTCGGCTTCAGGGTCACTGGGGTTCCTGTCTACATGATACCACGCAAGAGTGAAAAAAGGCAGCGGGGGACGTGACGAAAAGCCACGCCCCCCGCCTCAAGCGTTCATGACCAGTGCGGGCCAACTCTGATCAACGCTCTAAGCGAAGTATCGTCCATGGAAAGGGCAAAGTCGAAAGTGATAACCGTAAAAACAGCTACCTAAGCATATCGTCACGAGTGAGTGCAAGAACCCTCTCCTCTGAATCCAACCGATCTTGAGGTTCTCTGTTGTCCACAGGGTAGCAGCGAATGCAATTACGTCCACTTGCCTTCGCCGAATACAGGGCCAGATCAGCATCGTCGACTGCCTGTTCAAAGCCACTGTGGTCAATCTGCCATTCTGAGATTCCAATACTGACGGTGACGGCCGACACGAGTTCTGGAATCATTCCGCAGATGTGTTCTTCGACGCCCCTGCGTAAGTCCTCAATGCGTCCGATGATCGATAGTATGCAGGTGCCTTGAAGGATAAAGCAGAACTCTTCTCCCCCATATCGCGCGACAAACTCATCGCTTCCCATCCTCGCTCGGAAGAGCGTTGCGATACACTGAAGTACCGTGTCGCCAACTCGGTGTCCATGCTCGTCGTTGATCGATTTGAAGAAGTCAATGTCCGCGACGGCGACGAACCATCTCAGCCCCCCACCGCACCAGGCATTTTGCATCGCGGATGCTTTGTGTACGATTGCACGACGATTCATTACTCCGGTAAGACTGTCACGATCGAGAGCATCCTCGACTGCTTTGATCCAACTCACGTCGATGCTGCAGTTCGGTCTCGAAGTACGCACTTGCGAGGAAACGCAGACGTGATGATAGGCAACGAGTGCCCCCCCGGTCACAATCGTTGGAATGATAAAATGGCAAAGTGGAACTCCCTCCTGAAAGAGCACGAATGAGGCGAGAAGAGCCTGCGCTGTCATCACTAGAATGCTGAAGAACATCTGAACATTTCCCTTTCGACGTTGCGGATCTGCGACAGTTCACTTGGTCGTCGCAGCGAGAGTCATAAACTCAGTGTCACCTGCCCCATGAAGTCTAGTCGTTTGGCCGCGACGATTGTGACAATTGATCTTGAAGTCCTGCGTAACGTTCACGAGAACCCTAGCTGCAATTTCGACTTCTGATGCAGCCATCAGTCGTCGAAAGAGAGCCAGCATAGCTTGAAGCCGGAATCGCCCGTCGGTTTCCGCAAGAGCGAGGCAGTGGTCAACTGCTGCCTCCAGGTCCTCTGTTCGGTCCGATGCGTAGAGCAGAATCACTTGCCTCAGGGCGATGCTGATCGCATGGCGTCTGTTCGACAAATGACCGAGCGAATCAACGAGTGTCAAGAGCTCATCTTCATCCGTCAATGCAATTGCCATCTTCGCCTCCCCTTGGGTTCACTCTTCAACAACTTAGCGTGCGGAACCCCTCGCGCTCCTCGGAATCAAGAGAAACAAACACTGATGAGGCCAGTCTTATGCCTGTGTGTTCCAGCAGATCTCGTGGCAAAAGTGAGGCACAGCTTTGCCGCTGCAGACGATGTTAAATGAGACTGGTTCACGGCCTCCACTTCGTAGAGCCGGTTTCAAAACCCTTCCACAACAACTTTCAGTTGGCAAGGCATTTGCATGAGTGTTGAGCAAAGGAGTGCTCAGTCATGCTCATCACGCTGTCGTGGTTTCCGTCCTATGGGCGGT
>JBIIOI010000136.1:0-3918 GCA_044337025.1 Planctomycetaceae bacterium | reverse complement strand
TTCACCGGGCTTCAAGTGGCCGCTGTGGACAGCAGCAGCTGAAAGGTCGGAATCATCCCGGTAGGGCCCTGCCCCCCAGACGTGACCGTCTATGGCCCCCTCAACTTCGAGGAAGTCGATTTCCTGGTTTTCACGAATCTGACGGAGCTGGGAGAGTCCCTCCTCCGGTTCGTTGAAGGCACCAGTAGTAACACTTGACCGCAACTGCCGTCCGGACCGCTTCAGTTGCTGGCGTTGCTGCCAGACTTCGACGGCCTCCACCACGCGATTGGCCTGAAGGTGTTCGATCTGAAGTTGTTCCAGCGACCTGCGTAGCGCGTGCCGCTGCTCAAGAATTCCGGAGACCAGAGTCGGATCGTCCCTCTTCGGAAGGGCCGCGACTTCAATCGGCCCTTCACCACCGCCGCACTGCGACAGCAGCAGTTCGAGTCTCGGATGGCGAGGGGCAACCTGGAGCAGCGACCGGCAGACAGAATGAGCCCGCTCCCGATCGGGGTTGGACTGCGCGGCCTCTTTGGTGGCCGTGGAGTCACTGGCGGTGGCCTGATGGACAGCGAGCTCCATCAAGGTTTCGATCTGCACGATTCCGACATCAAGTTGTTCATACCCCTCCGCATAGCGTCGAGCCAGTTCCTTCTCTGAAGCCACCAGCTGATCTCGAACCTTCGTGGAATCCGGTCCGGATCTTCGCAGACGGGCCAAGCCGTTGAGAGCTTCGGCCCGATGCAATTGAATCTCCAGAGTCTGGCTCGGCGCGGTACGAGACAAGAGCAGGTCGAACCGCGAGAGCGCTTCGGTGAAGTCGAGTTGGGCTCGTGGCGGATCGATACTCTCGTGGCACTGACCAAGAAGCGAGCAACACTGGGCCAGGCAATGATCGAATGTGTCTGCGCGGGAAATGATCTGCAGCTTCTGCAGGTCTAGCCGCGCCGCCAGCAAGTGAACTTCTGATTCTGAGGTGTTCCCCAGACTGAGGATCAGTCCACCGGCATGCAGATGGCCCAGCGCCCGAATGTACAGATTCTCGGTGTTGTTGCCGGGGAACGCGGCATACTCCAGGTGCCGCTTCAGCAGGGCTTCCCGTAATGGCTGGGTCAGCGCGGAGTTCACCTCATCCCGCCGCGGATATGTTGATGCGGCTTCATCGCTCAAGAGTTGGAGCGCCTTCAACACCTGGGACTTGGTCTCCAGGGCACGCTCGTAGTCGACCCTCATCCGCCGTTCGGACTCTCCATAGTTCTGGCTTTCTCCGAACGCTGTCAATTGATCATCGAGCATCTTGGCAAGCTGCTGATTCTTATCATGCAGCAGTGAGGTGTACACCATCGATGCGACCAGGCCGACGAGGATTGCGGCCATCGTCGAGCCAGCAACAACGGTATGCCGGCGCAGCCAGCGGTTGCTTCGCGCCCACCACGATTCCCCCGGAATGCTGATCGGCTCATCGGCCAGAACGCGTTCGATGTCCTGGGACAGGTCTTGCGGAGTGACATATCTCTGCAGCGGGTCGATCGCCAGAGCCTTGCGGCAGATCGCATCGAGCGGGGCGGGGATCGCCGGTTGCAGAGATCGCGGATGGGGCAGCTGATTGTTTTGTATACGCTGCAGGTGTTCGGGGAGATCGGCCCGTTGCAACAGATGCTCGCCCGTGAGCAAACAGTACAGCGTCGCTCCGAGTGAAAACACGTCAGACCGGACTCCGATCCGATCCGATTGACCGAGCAGTTGCTCCGGACTGGCGTAGGCCGGTGTTCCGATCACTTTCCCCTGTTCGGTCTCCACCTCGCTGATCTTCGGAGGGTTCTCTTCCGTCCCTGCCTGTGAATCGACGACGTCATCCGGCTGGTTCAGAACCTTGGCCAGCCCCCAATCGACCAGCAGTGTCTCTCCAAACTCTCCGAGAAGGATATTTCCGGGCTTGATATCGCGATGCAGGACACCCTGGCGATGCGCATAACCCACAATGTCGCAGACGACCTGAAAGCGATGCAGCAGGTTGCGGAACTCAGAGCTGCCGTATCGATTCTGGATCGGAGTCTGATGAAAGAGGTCGATCGCCTGTTGCAGCGACTGGCCCTCAATGAACCGCATCGCGAACCAGGGCAAACCATCCTTCGAGTTGTGAATCGTCAGAACCGGAACGACTCCGGGATGATCCAGCCGGCTCGTGATGCGGGCCTCTCGCTCAAACCGGGCGCGAGCGGCAGCGGTCTGTCGCCGGCCACGAGGTATCTTCACAGCCACCCGGCGATTCAAGTCCGGGTCAAAGGCGAGATAAACGCTGCCGAGGCCTCCAACGGCATGCAACTTCTCAATCTGGTAGCCCGTTTGAATCTGCACAGACCGGAGGGGAAGCCTGGGCGTATCTGGAGTATCCTCGGGGCTGTCCTCGTTGTCAGAACTGCCTGGGAGACCAAAGCGGCTCGAAAACAGCTGGAATGCTTTGATCTTCTGAAGCAGTGGCCCCAGCAGTTCCGGGCAGTCGATACACAGCTCCTCCGGAGTGGGCTCGCAACCCTCATCGACACCGGTAACCCAGTCGGCGAGCAAGTCATCGACCGATGGCATAGCTCACTCCCAGGATCAGTCGAGGCTCGGCATCTGGAAGACCGACTCGGACAGCCGCACCCGGGCGAGAGCCCAGTGCCGACTCAGCGTGCGCAGCGGAATGTTCAAGAGCTCCGACGTTTCGGCCATCGAGAGCCCCTGATACCAGAGCAGATCGAACAGCTGTCGCTCCGCGTCGGGCAGGTTCTCGACGTAGGTGTGAAACTCGGTCCATTCCTGCAGCTTCTCGGGATCACAAGAGTCGGGGGAGGGGGCGATCTGTTCGAGCGGGGAGCGTTCGAGTCCGTCGCTCTCGACCGCTGGCGAATGATGATTCGCCCCCCATCCATGAGGACCAAATCTCGATCGGGCCAGGTCGATCATCTCGTGGCGGATGATGTGAGCTGCCAGTCGATAGAAATCGACGGGAGTGGCGGGATGATGCTTCTCGACGGCCTTCCAAAGACGCAACAATGCGTTTTGAAGCAGGTCGTCTGTACTATCCCACCGTTTGACCCCCGGAATGTCGGCCAATATTTTTCGAGAAATCAGCCGCAATCGATGCATTGCGACATTTAGCAGCTCGCGTGAGGCCGCCTCCTCGTTCCCCGAAAGGCGATTCAAGCAGTCTTGGACAGCGACAGTGGAGTCGGTGAACCGCGGGTCAGGCATGCGATGATCAGCGTCGGCGCCAGGCGGTCAAGACGCCTTAACTCACTCCGTGGAAATACGTTACTGCGCGGCCCAGCGTGTCGCAATCAGAAGTCTGTGCGATTTGCGAATTTTCTGTGGCCGATCTATGCGGTGAACTCCGGTCAGGAAGTACCAGGAGAGCGTGCGACGCGCTGGCCAACTCCTGTCTCATCGGTTCCACCGGGAAATCTCTCATGCTGCGCTCGATTCGTTCCATTTGGCAATCCGTTGATCGCAAGCTGAAGGCGAGTTCGTTGCGACATCGGTCGCGAACCGGCAACGCCCACGCACTGGAGTCGCGCACGCTACTGGCCTCGCTGGTCAGTGCGACGAAGATCTCCTACCAGGATGCCGACGGGGACAACGTCACCGTCACCTTGTCGAAGGCAGTCCTCACGGCGGGGAATGTCAACTCGATCTTCACGTTCGACGTGGGAACTGTGGATGGCAGCAACACGACCAAGCAGCAACTGCGGACGATCAACCTGACCGGAGTGGCTGGGATCGCGGGCACCACGATCACGACGGCAGCTGTGCGAAGCGCCACGACTGGCGGCGACGGGTTCGCAGCCTTGGGCCAGATCAATGCGACCGGGATCGACATCGGAGCTGTCACTATCGACGGCGACCTGGGCCGAATTCTGGCGGGGGATGCGACGACCTCGACGCAAGGCGTCG
>JBIIOI010000042.1:0-47010 GCA_044337025.1 Planctomycetaceae bacterium | reverse complement strand
GAGAAGACCGGCACTGAGAAGACCGGCACTGAGAAGACCGGCACTGAGAAGACCGGCACTGAGAAGACCGGCACTGAGAAGACCGGCACTGAGAAGACCGGCACTGAGAAGACTGAACCTGCAGGACCGAATGAATCGACGATGCCGGGCGAGTCGACGGAGCCGATGGCGAGCGAAAGTGACTCTGGGACCGGGAAACCAAACGCCAATGGACCAGCTCCGATGACTCCCGGCAAGAAGCCGGGGACCGAACAGGAGCCCGGTCAACCGGCCCCGATGAACGATCCGAATCAGCCGGCAGAACCGGGAGCTGAGACCGAACCGATGCCGGGCCAGGAGCCGAAGACTCCCGGGGCCGAGATGTCCAATCCTGCGGAAGGCCCGCAGAAGAATTCGCACCCCCAGAATCAGGCTCCCAAAAAGCCCGGTGAACAAGCTCCGAAGAAGACACCGGGAAAAGAACCAGGCACTGGTGAGAAGCAACCGGCTGGGCAGCAATCCGGAGAGAATCAGCCTGCAGAGAAACAGCCCGGAAAAATGCCCGGTGAGAACAGCCAGGAACCTGGAGAACCGGGCGAGAACCCCACCGAAGGCGATCAGCCCTCTCAGAAGAATCCATCCTCCGGGGGCAAGTCTCCGGCCAACCAGCAACAGCCGAAGGGGCCCGGAAAGTCGTCTGACTCGCCGATGAACCAGGCGAAGACCGGAGAGGAATCGAGTTCCGATCCGTCTGCCAGCGGCGAACAGCCGGGCCAGGAACCGGGGCAGCAGGGAGAGTCGGGAACTGGCGAGCCCTCGTCCTCGGGCGACATGCCCTCGGAATCCGGGAAGCCCGGCGACGGTGAATCGGACAGCCAATCCGGCGGCAAATCTGGTAAGTCCAAGTCCGGAGCTGGTAAGTCTTCTCAGTCCGGGGAGGGCGGTAAATCGTCCCAGTCCGGCGAAGGCGGCGAGCCATCCGAGTCCGGCGAAAGCGGCGAATCCTCTGAAAGTGGTTCCGAGGGGACAGGGAAGAAGCCCGGGGGCAAGAAGCAGCCTCAAGGCAATTCACCTGCAGGCGAAAAGCCCGCTGGTGAAGAGCCGATGCCCGGGAATTCTGACACCCCACCGGAAGATGGTGGTCAGGGTGGTCAAGGTGGCCAGAGCGGCGGTTCCAAGCCGGAAGGCTCGGACGGCACACCGTCCGAGGATCCGATGGCTGAGCCCTCCCCAGAGGGACAGTCTCCGCCGAATCCACAGAACAAACCTGGCACAAACAAACCCGGTAGCAATAAGTCCGGCGATAACAAGCAACCGGGACAGAATCCGGGCCAATCCGGCCAGGGACAGCCCGGCCAGGGACAACCAGGAGGCCAGCCCGGCGGCGAGGGACCTCCGATGCAGGGAGAAGGCGGCAACCAGTCCGGGACTGGCGGAACAGCCACCGGACATGGACCGGCCTCTGAAACAGCGGGTCCGGCTCCGGACTCGGGACCGGTGAATCAGACTCCGGAGGAGATCGACCTCGAAAACCGCAAAAAGTCCATCGGCCTGCAGATCAAGCAGCTGCAAGACGAGCTCTCGCGGGGCGAGGTCCCCGAAGACCTCAAAGATACGGGCTACTCCGCCGAGGAGCTCGAAGCGTTCCTGCGACAACTCGACCAGCAGCTGCACAACACTGACTCTTCCTCTCCCGAGGCTCAGGCCAAGCAGCGGCAGTTTGAAGAGCTGCTCAAGGGGGTGGACCAAACTACGCAGGGCGAACTGAAGTCCGGCGGAACCGGCGAACGCGAGGCCTCACAGAGCACCGGGAGTAATCGCCTCCCAACTCCCAAACGCCATCAGTCCTCCGAAGAGGCATTCCGCCGACGCATGCAGAAGGCCCCATAGCGGAACGGTTTCGACAGCAAGGATTGTGGCTGCCTCGGTGAACTCGCCGCCAAGGAGGGCCTAAAAGTATCGATTCCGTTGTTCTTCCCAAGGTTATCACCAACTCCCGCAGCAGATCGCCTTGTGCTTGTGGAGCTGGGCCAATGAACACGTGCGAAATCACAGTGGTTCCGGAATCCTCACCAGCGACCTTGGAAGGAGAAGCGGAGATCTGTTGCACCATCTCAGAGCCGCATACGCGGGAACAAGGTTTTCTTAAAATCGCGGGTCAGTCGGAGCTTCGCTCTCTTAACCGCACAAACTTCCCAGATCGACCTTCTGGCCAGCCGTGAAGGCCCGAAGGCCCGAAACGAGATGTTGACAAACAGCACAACCTGGGTAGTATGAGAGGTCGGATTTACTTCCTGGGGGCAAACATGCGGCGTTCACAAAACCATTCTCTGATCAATTCACTCCCCGCTTTGGAGCGGCGAGCACTACTGGCTGGCAATGTGACAGCAGCCTTTAATGGCGCGAATCTGGTGATCACCGGGGATAGCGCCAACAATCAGGTCGAAGTCCTGTACAATGGAGTCGACGTGCTGGTTCGGGGGTTGAGCGGGACCACAGTCAACGGGGTCGCCGCCGATTTCCTGGCTGTGGCGGCATCGGACACGCTGCCTGGGAATCTTGAGGTCACACTCGGCAAGGGAAACGATCTGCTCTATGTCGACGATGCGGTCGTCGTGACGGATGACCTGATTGTCGCGCCGGGCGCGGGGAATGACACGACCGTACTCGACACCGTGACCGTCGGCGGCGACATTGAATTGGGATCGATATTCCCTACGACTGATGATCCGGGAAACGATGCGGTTTCGATGGATAATGTGACGGCCGATTTCATCCTGGTGGTCACGGGCACAGGCCATGACCTCGTGAGCTTGGACGTGACGACGACGGATGATGTTGTGGTGATCACCGGAAGCGGTGATGATCTGATCGGTGGTGACATTCAGTCAGCCGAACTGATTGTGCTGTCCACGGGCAGCGGAAACGATCTCATTTTGGGAGAGTTGGACGGGGCTGGGGTTGCCGTCGATATGGAAGCGGGAAATGACGGACTGTTCTTGAATGACCTCATTCAGACCGACGCCGCCCGGCAGGCGACGATCAATCTGGGGAAGGGGAACGATCGAGCCACCATTGGATTGGGGACGGTCAACGTCACATCGCTGCTGCAACTCAATGGAAGCAAGGGAACCGACAAGTTGTTCCTGGTTCCCGGTGGAACCTACGGCGGCGGACTCCTCTATCAGGAAGTCGAATCGACAGCTCCGTACTTGGTCCTGGAGGATCCGGCACTCCCATCGCTCTTTGGGGGAAGTTTCGCACGTGCTGATAAGTTCTCAGAGCTGTTGGCCGGTCTTCCCTAGTTCTTGGTTCAGGCTAACCCATCGCGTAGCAGAATTCGTAAGAATTCTGGCGTTCAGGGAGAGGCCGTGAGTTGGCAGATCAGGCCGACACGACTGCGAGTTACCGCTTCGCTTTTTTGGCCGGCCCCACAATTGGCTGAACCCAGGCTCGCTGCAACTCGCCCGGTTCGCTGGGATTGGGGTGTTTCGCGGAAGAGGTCACGCGAGCGCGGACATAGATCTCATCCCCGCGAAATTCGTACTTGGCCTTCGAGTCCTGCACCGTGGCCAGGACTTCACCGACGGCGGCTCCGTATTGCAAAGTGGCGGCAACCGCCATCCCTTTGTCGTCCAGAACGGGTTTCCCGACAGGGTCATATCCCTTTCGAGTTCCGATAAACTCAATGGTATAGGTCTCTCCGGGCTGGGGATCGACTTCGACCGACAGGCTCCCAGTCGTCGACTCCACTCGTGACAGCTTGACCCCGCTGGTGGCATAGAACCGCCCCGCTTCGAGCGCCTCGATCAGCGATTGGGCATTCAACTCCTGAGTCAGCACCATCACCCAACCGCGCCCCGGCTCGGAGGCCCGGCTCGGGATGTTGTGGTACTCGTGGCCATCATCGACAGCCAGCCCGTACATCAGCGGCAGATTGAGTTCCGCCAGCCGCTTCGTCAGCACAATGTCCCAGATCGGCTCGCACCCGGCATGGTGCTTATCGCCAGTGTTATGCACTCCCGGGTGCCCGTTGTAGACCTCAAAGAACTTCTCGCCGATCACATGGGCCAAGTCCTCAGCGGTCACCGCGTATCCGAAGTTCGGATGATTCAGGTGAATGATCATCGGCTGGCCGGTCCGCTCCCGCTGGGCCACCACCGCATCGACGTTGTTCTGCATCACCTCGCGAACACTGGTGCCCCCGCGCGGAGTCAGCAGTTCCTTCACATTGCTGGCGTTCATGTGAATCGGATGTTTGTGAAACGCGTCGCTGACCTCTTCGCCTTGAATGAGCAGGAACTCGCCAGCTCGATTGAGTCGGGCACTCACCTCATCGAATCGCCGCAGCCGAACCTCGTGTCTGCCGTCGACCATCCGCTCTTCGACCCAATCTGGAAACTGCTGCTTCAGCTTATCGAAGGCCTTCTGCTTGCCCTTGGATTTGGCGACTTCCACCCAGCGTTCTTTGTCAGCCAGGACGTTGTGGTCCGTAAAAACCAGGAACTGGTACCCGGCCTTCTGATACCAATTGGCGATCGACTCCAGATAGTCATCCCCATCACTCCAGTGAGAATGCGTGTGCATATTCCCGCGCTGCCAGTGCTGCCCCTCGGTGGCAGCCAGCACAGTTGTCCCTTCGGCCAATTCGACCGCCTCCGTCTGCAGAGACAACGCCACAGCCACGAGCAGGCCAGCCACCAGCAACGGCAGGACAAAGTGTCTACTCATCGTGATCTCCGCGCGAGGATTCCGAGGATACGTTGGTGCAAGGGTAGAGAGTTCGCGCGGCAGAGCCAATCGAGCCGTTCGTCCCTCAACAGTCTCTTCGCACTTTCCAACGACCGAGGTTCACGGACGAACTCGAGACAGACGAACGCCAGACACATGGGCTAGACGCCCATGCTACGCTTTCATTTCTTTCCCTTGGCCCGCTGCTCGGCAAAGAACTGCTGCAGCATCAGCTGGCAGTCCCCCTTCATCACTCCGCCCAGAACCTGACAGCGGTGATTGAGCCGCGAATCGTCCGTGATCGAATAGAGCGTGTGACAGGCCCCTCCCTTGGGGTCGGTGGTGCCGTAGACCACCATCGGGATGCGGGCCTGCACGATCGCCCCCGCGCACATCGGACACGGCTCCAGCGTCACATACAGCGTGCAGTCCAGCAGCCGCCACGACTCCATCGCTCCGGCGGCCTGCGTGATCGCCAGCATTTCGGCGTGGGCGGTCGGGTCTTTGAGCAACTCCCGCTGGTTGTACCCTTCGCCGATGATCCGGCCATCGTGAACGACGACCGCTCCGACCGGAACCTCTTCCAGATCGTAAGCCATCATGGCCAGTTCGATCGCCCGCCGCATGTAGTGGTCATGCAAGGACATCGGGTTCAGGAGATCATCGGGAATCAGATCGACCATGAGCTACAGCACTCTTCCAATCACGAGGGTCCGGTCGTCGTCCGCAGCACGTCCCCGCGCAAAACCGGCCAGCGACTCCAGAATCGCATCGTGCAGCTGCTGGGCGGGACTACAGCCGGAGAGGATCAGATCGAGCCTTTGTGTGCTGAACAGTTCCCCTTCCGGGTTCATCGCTTCCGTGATCCCATCGGTGTACAGCACCAGCTGGTCTCCGGTCATCAACTGGATTCGTGTGTCCGAGTACTGGCAGCTCTCCAGCAGCCCCAGCGGGAGCCCATCCTCGGACGTGAGTGATCGCACGGTCCCGTCGCTGCAGCGTTTGACACGCGGTGGATTGTGACCCGCTGACGAGTACGTCAGCGACAGGTCGCTCGGATCAAACACCGCATAGAACGCCGTCACGAACGTCCCGGAAGCGGGGGAGTAGCGGGCACTGAGCTGTTCATTCACGTAGCCCAGCAGCCGCGAGGGAGGCTGGGCCGAACCGGGCACCGTATGAGCCAGCGAGTGCGTGACAGCCATCACCACCGCAGCGGGGGTTCCGTGTCCGCTGACGTCGGCAATCAGCAGGCCCCAGCGACCATCGGCCAGAGGAAAGAAGTCGTAATAGTCTCCCCCCGCCCGGCGACACATCTGGTAGGAGGCTGCCAGCTCCAGGCGGGGAATCTGCGGCATCGCCTGCGGCAGCAGGCCGCGCTGGATCTCTGCCACAGCTCGCAGCTCGCGGTCGACCTCGGCATAGGCAGTTCGCAGCTCCGCAGCCAGAACCAGGTTCTGGGTCGCACGGCCGAAGAGATTGCTCCGCAGTACGATCTCGGGAATCTTCTCCCGCTCAAAGGCATGTGGTGCCTTCTGCAGCAGGATGACCATGTTGAGTGCCTTGCCACCGTCAAAATTCGGAATCGCCAGCAGTGACCGGAATCCGCGCAGGTGCTCGGCAGCGGGCTCATCGTCGTTCAACCGCAAGTCGTCGATGACAACTGGCTGGTCTCCGTAAATCAGGTCGCTGAGCAACCCTCCGCGATACTGCGGCAGCCGATGCGGTTCTTTCCAGGGGTCAATCGGAGTCGCCCATGCCCGGGAACGCGTGATCTTATACTCACCATCCTTGAGCCCCCGGCGGCTGAGCCCCAGGAGACCATCGACTTGAACGAGCTGCTGATTCCGCTGTCCGTAGAGATAAACCATCTGCTGCGGGTCAGTCTGCTCGCTCATCTCCCGGACCATGTCGAGGACGAGATCGAGTCGATGGTTCCAGTCAGACTCGGCAGACATGCGGGGACTCCGAAGCTCGGGATGAACCGGCGGAGTGTAACTCATTCCGGACCGCTGCAGGCAGCGTACGCGTTACGAATCGAGCGACGTCGATTGCTTACTGGGCCAGTGACTTCGATCCCTGAGGGCTGCCCGCAATCGGAATCCCATCAGGCAGCGGGCGGGCCGCGACACGCCACCCTTTCGATTGAGCATAGTCCTGCAGCTGTCGCTGCGCATCAAAGCTGTCGGAGTAGACCCAGAACGTCAGCGTCGCCGAGGGGCCTGCGGTCTCGATCGTTCTCAAGAAAGTTGAGCCGCGCTGTAAGGCCTGCTCGGCGGTTTCTTCGAGCAATCCCGGATCGGGACGGACAGTCCAGCTGGTGACCTGCATCTTGATCGTCCGCATCATGTTCAGCTCTTCGACAGCTGTCGCTTTGGCACGTTCGAGAGTGAACTCCATCGTGTATCCGTCGATCGGTCCTGTGCTGCTTTCGTAGTACTCCCGAGAGAGCAGAAAATCTCGCTGCCGCTGGATCTGGGCCTGCAACCGCTCGATCAGGGCATCAATCGGGACAACACTGACCTTGTTCTGCGACAGTCGCAGATGAACTTCGGGACCACTGACGAAGCGGCTGACCGGGGTGGTCGTATGTTTGAGGACTTTGACCTTCGGAGCCGTGGCGCGCGCCTCGCGAAGCTCAGACTCCAAAGACGTCAGCCGGGACTTGAGCGAGGCCAGATCCTGCTCCTCCGCGAGGGCCAGCTGTGCCAGCGTCTGCTTGTCGACCGAGGCGGCGTTGACCTGCTCGCGGAGTTCGCTGACACGTTTGTCGGTCTCGGAGGTTCGTGCCTGCATCGTCTCGGCAGAGGACTCGGCCTCGGCCAGCTCGGCAGTGAGTGCCACAATGTCGGCCTGCAGTGAGCTGGACTCGCTGACGAGTTCTTTCGGAGGATCGAGCGGCGCCAGCTCAGCGGGCTTGGAAGGCGGCAGCGGGGCGGGGATCTCTGGTGGCGGGGCCTCGACAGCCCAGGTGAGTGTGGCCGGCTCTCCGAGTTCAATGGGATCATCCAGGACCGTGGGCGGAGCGGGCTCGACCTTGGCCACTTCATCCGGCAGAACCACCGGGGCACGGCTGACCCGCATTCCGGCGATCACGATCAGGATCACCAGAATGCCGACCATGTTGCACAGGACGTCCAGAAAGGAGTCCGAGCCGAAGCCGATCGATGATGGTTCTCTGCGTGCCATAAACTGGTCCTGAGTCATTAGTCATTAGTCCCTGGTACCTGGTCATTAGCGTCTGCTAATGACCAGGTACCAAGGACTAGGGACGAGGGACTAATCAAACACATACTCCACCGTTGACCGGAGACCCCACTCTTCCGAGGCTGTGTGCAGCCAGGCGTAGTACTGATTGCCGCCGGGACGGACGCGAAATCTGAGCGCAGGTTGCCAGTGGAACCCCTTCGGCGGGCGGCCCCATTGGCTGACTTGCAGCTGAAGCTTCTCAGAGAACTCGGCCCCCAGATCGATCGTGCCATACGAGTCGTCGATCGGGATCTCGTGTCGTCCAAACTTCACTGCGTGAGAGTCGATGGTGATCACGACATACCGCTCGGCAGCGATACTCGACGCCGTTGGCTCCGGGAAAGGTCGCGGCAAGCGCTTCGCGATCGGGTCACTCGTCGTTCCCGACTGAACCGGAATGTGATCCGGCGCGGGCTGAGCACTGGAGCCCTGACCGTTGAACGTCCCTTTGCCGCCCGCGACGCCTTCCGACTTCCAGTCCCCGGCCAGGTTGGGATCGTCGGTGGCCTCATGCACCTCGGTCCGGTCTCCGTGAGGGTTCCCGCGTGGGTCGTGCGGATTGGTTGCGGCGTTCTTTGGGGCGTCCAGTTCGTTCGTAGGGGGCCTGAGGCGAAGTTGGGGAGCTTCGGCCTGCTGACTGTTGCTCGATAACAAGTTCCCAAACGCACCGCCATCGGCGTGTCGGGAAGTGGCCTCGCCCTCTACGGTGCCGGCCCCGCGCCCGGCCTCGCCGTACTGCCCCGACGGCTCACGAGCCGTCGGGGGGCCATCGGTTGTTTGCAGCGGCACCCGATCAGCATCACTTAAGAAGTCGCGGACCGTCTCCGTCCCATGAGCACGCCCAAAGGCCCGCGGCTCCATCGACTGCGGTCGTCCCTGTCCGGCTGGGGACTGGGCCAGATCCACATCCCGCAGCGGTTTGGGCCGAACCGGATTGCCGAACTCGTCCTTCATATCTTCCAGCCTGGGCCCTACGAACCCAGAGTTCTCCGGAGCTGTCGGGGGTGTATAGGCCAGACCTCGACCCGGATTGGGGCGCTCTTCGCGACTGATCCGTTCTCCGCCGAGAAACGTGCGTGACTTGGGGCGGCGGAGTTGTTCAACTTCGTGAAAGACGAACTCTCCCTGGGCCCCCTCGAACTGCAGTGAGCCGGTGATCGGCAGCGGTCCCTCCGGCGCTTTGGCCATCAACCGCCGCCGCGCTCCCAGGACCTCATCGACCGCAGTCTGGCAGACCTCTTTGGCTTCAGGAGTCGTGGTGGGCCAGACCAGCTCCGACGACGCGGGAACCAGTTCATACCCCGACTCGCATGGAATCTTCTCCAGCATTCCGCGAGCGATGTAATATGAGACCGTTCCGCCGGGCCGGATCACGAACAGCAGATACGGCTTCTGAGGCAGCGATGTCAGACTTCCGGAGAGACGCTGAGCATCCCAGTACGCGAGCAGGGCCTCGGTCCCCGCGCGGAGTGGGTTGTAGTCATTGGTAAACCCCGACAGATCACGCGGCGCGAGGGCGATCTCTTCCGACGCGAACCGCAGCGACTTCTCATCGCATTCGATGATGATCGGACGGCTGCGACTGGGTGAGTTCCCCGAGTACGGAACGAGTTGGAACTTCTCGGCTCGGGCGAACTTCTCGGACTTGAGTCGCTCCAGTTCCGCCTGCAGCTCCGCGATCTGCTGGGCCAGCGACTTCTTGGTCGTCTGAACCTTCTCCGTGTCCGTCGTGACGTCACCCTTCTCGGCTCGCAGCTTGTCGAGGATCTCCTGCAACCGGGCCAGCTCAGCTTCGAGCTCTGCATCCGTAGCTTGACGTTCACTGAGCAATCGTTGAGCCGTTCGCAGACGCTGCTGCAGCGAGTCCCACTTCTCGCGAAGTTCGGCGAGTTTTGATTCCCACTCGCGGCGGAGCAGGTCTTTCTCGAAACTTCGGTCCGGCGGAGCGGCTGGCGGCAGCAGGTGCTTCGACGGTGACTTCACTGCGATCACAAACTCGGCGGCATCGGTCTGAAACGCCGGGTGATCCTCGGGAAGCGGCAGCGGGACAAGGTTGCGAGCGGCCTCGGCATCGGCGGCTTGAGTGGCGTCAATCGCGGCCTTGTCGGCTTTGGCCTTGGCGACCGCGTCGTTGTGAAGCTTACGCGTCGTCACCAGCAGCAACAGAATCAGCGCCCCCATCGCACTGACCAGAACAGCCAGAAAGGGAAAGAGCGAGACAGCTTGTCCGGTCTGTCGTTTGCTCACGCTGTTTTCGAAGGGCAGTGGGGAATGGGCAGTGGGCAGTGGGGAAGAACATCACGCCGCGCGGTTGTGGGCCTTGGCCGTCAGCAGGTGAATCGCCGCGTTGAGACTGTGAATCGACTCCTCGAACTGCTCGGTCGCACGCAGTGAATCGAGGTTCTGGTTGAGCTGGCCGTGCAGCCCGGCAAGCTGCTCCTCGTGGGCCACGATCTTCAACAGCTGCTCGCTGTGCTGTGACAGAGCGGCGGCGTTCTGCTCGCTGGCGGTCGCCAGATGTGTGAAGCTGCCGGTCCAGCGGTCGAGCCGGTCGGCAAACTCATCGAGCATGTGACGCAGCTGGCGCTGCTGGGTGCGGCCTGCGGCATTGATGTCCTCGCGGAGCATCGTGGTCCAGTATTCCAGTTGCTGCTGCTGGGCCGAGTCATACGTCCGGCGGTCGTGCTCGATCTTCTCGACCGACGCCGACACGTGCTGCGAGACCAGTTGGCACGCGGTTAGGAACTCCTGCCGCAAGGTCTCGAGCTGGGAGAGATGAGCATTCAGGGACTCGGTTGTCCCGCGCCGCAGTGATTCACCGAGGACTTCTTCATGGGCCGAGATCGTCTGGGACCAGCGCTCTCGCAATGTGTCGAGCGACTCTTGCCACAGGCCGGTCTGCTTCTCGATCAGACCGCCGGTCGACTCCAGCAAGCGACGGGCCGATTCGCCTTCGGCTTGGGCGATGGCCGTGCCGGAGTCGGACGGGGCATCCAGCAGCGGGCCACACAGGCTGAGGGCGGTCTCTTCCGCCATCGAGACGATCGAGTCCTCCGATCGCTTCACAAACAGCGAGCCAAACACCAGCCCCAACGAGAACACCAGCGCGATGGCCGTCGTGTCGAACGCGACCGCCAAGCCCCCGGTGACTTCCGGCAAGGAGGTATCGAGCTGCTCGGGGGTGACATTCGCAATCGCCAGCGTGATCCCCAGCACGGTCCCTAGGAATCCCATGATCGGGATCGCCCAGATGATCGTCTGCAGCAGAGAGTGGCTGTCATGCAACGCATCGGCTGCCGTGTTCGAGAGGTAGCTGAGCTGATCTTTGAGTCCCGATGCGGTCTTACGTTCTCGGAGGAAGCGCGAGATCCCACGCAGCCGACGAGCCCAGACGGTGTCGAGCTGCGAATCGGGCAGCAGTGTCGACTCCGCGAGCAGCTGTTGCCGCGCCTCAGTCGTGTCGGGACTTAGGGCTCGAAGTGACGATGTACGAAAGGCAGCGTACTCGTGCCGCAGCGTCAGCGCCTTCTGGACCAGGACCACCAGGCCGACAAAAAACAGCCCGACTTCCAGGTACTCGACCCAGTGCATGCAGCAGTAGCGCTGCAGTTCTGCCTGCCAGACCGTGATATGCGGAATCGCCGTGTAGAACCCCAGCGTCAGCAGTCCGCCCCAGACCCAGGGGGATTGCACGATCACCCGGCTCCAGTCGGAGACTTCTTCCAGTTCGATCTGTGGCTCGGTGGGAGCTTGCATGGGGGAATCCATTCCGAGAGGACCGCGCGGCCGCAGTCAGTGCGCAAAGTCTCCGCAACTGCGGCTTGGCCGCTACACTTGGTAGAATCGGTTAAGTCGATAGCAGCGATCCAGTTCAACACGGCATGCGTCCGGAAAAGGGGCGATCCCTGCCGAACCGGGTGTAGATGATTGAGATCTTCAGCCAAATCTGCCGAAGGGCAGGGCGCCGTGCCCATGCGATGAAACTTCTTTGATACTCGAAACTTCTTTGATACTCATTGTTAGCCGTCGGGCTTGCCCGACGTGCCGCGTGGATACCCGGTTTGTTCCACCGCGATGCCACGGTCCAGCTTCGCCCCGAAAACAAAAAAGCCCTCGGCGGATCACAATCCGCAAAGGGCTCGTTACATCATTCTCTCGATCGCGCGGATTAGTCCGACTTCGCTCCCGCTTTCGCTCTCTGGATCGTGAAATCAACCAGCTCCTGGCAGCGGAAGAACCCCTCCCAGAAGTTGTGGCCTTGCCCCTTTGCAACAATCAGCTGGACCTGATCCCCGGCTCCGGCGGCCTGATAGCGGGCGAGAAGTTCGGCCGAGTTCTCCTTAAGCGGAACCACGGTGTCGACATCGCCGTGGATGATGCAGACGGGGATTTTGGCCTTCGCCAGAATCGAGACCTTTTCAATCGGGTTGTGCTCGCTCAGCTTGGCGGTCAGCTGTTCGACGGTCAGTTCATAGGCGGGAGCGGCGTTTTCGATCTTGGGGTAGGTGCGGAAATCGAACACCGGGTAGATCCCGGCGATCCCGGCCACCTTGTCCGGGTTGGCTGCGGCCCAGCTTGTGACCCACAGCCCGCCGCGGCTGCGACCGAGCAGGCAGGGCTTCTTGGCGTAACTGCGTTTCTCTGTCATCTCGCGATAGAGGGCCGAGAACAGGGCCTGGCTCTTGGGGCTGCCGTACCCTTCGCCGACATCGATCCCCGCGACTGCGACGCCCGCTGCCAGAAGCTGTTCGTGCATCCACTTCTCGTGCGAGTCCGGGTAAGCGGGGAGTGTCGGTCCGTAGATGACCCACGGCTGGGGCTGGGTGCGTTTCTCCTCGGGAGGGAGAAACACAAACGCCGCCCGGCCTTCAAGAAGGAACGCCTCGCCAGGGAGGATCAGGTTCTTGATCGGCGGATCAGCCGCTTGTGCAGAGACCGACAACAGAGTGCCCAGCAGCAGTGCGGCAAAGGTGAAACGCATGGATCGTCTCCGTGAGCGAGAGGAGTTGTGGCCCCATGGTATCAGGCGAGCCCGGCGGCGTAAGCCCTCGGACAGGGATTCCGGAGATACGGCGAGTCCGGGGGCTCACGCACACCGGCTCGCGGTATTGATCATCGATTCGGACGAACTTCAATCCTCGGGGAAGTAGATCGCAATCAATCTCACATAAAGATTACCGCGATCTTCTTCATACCGACGTCGCTCCGATCGGTAGGTGCCGGCCAAGGCACAGCCAGCGATTCCCAGGATTCCCGCAACGATTGGGATCACGGGTGAGATTCGGGACCAATAGCTGGCCAGGACTCCGACGGCAATGACCACCAGTGTGGTCCATGCAATCGACCTCTGAATCAATTCCGCTCGGCTCAATATAATCGAGCCCAGCATCGGCCATCTCAGGGACCAGCGCCGGTCGAGGTGGTTGATCCGCCGGATCAGGTCCATCGCTTCCTCTTCGGGAGAGACCTGCTGAGACTTCCGCGCGGGCGGGGGGGCAGGCGGGCTGGTCGTTGCAATCTGGCCCGGTGTGAGAGATACCAGCAATAATGCCGAACAATGGCTGCAGACAACCAGCTTGGAGGCTGTCGGTGCCTCAAACAAAGTCAACGGGCTGGCACATTGGCAACAGGTGACAGGACTGACCTTCATCGGATTGGCCCGGCGGCGAGAGAGTCCACGAATTATAAACGATACGCTTCCATGCCGGTGAGGGATCACCGAAATCGAGCGAGCCGGGAAGAGAAAAACTCGCAAGGCGTCCGATGAGCCGAGCGGCAAAGCCCCCATCAGTACGCCTTGCAGCGGATGCAGTCCTCGGTTTCGCTGACACAGGCCGATGCCAGCGATTCGTTGATCCGGTCCACCATCTGCCGCAGGCGTGACAGCGCACGGCGATTGAACTGGAAGGCGATTCGCGGCAGCGATGCCAGATGGGGTTCGTCCGCCTCATACGGGTGCGCCGGGACGCATTCGATGCGGCCCTCGGTGACGATATCCTTGAACTCAGTATTGAGCTGCTCCAGGAACTCCGGCGGCGGGGCGATATGTAGCCGCAGGTAGAGCTTGTTCTTGATGTACCGCATACTGTTGTAAACGGTGTAAAAGCGGATCACTTCGCGGAACGCTTCATTGACGTCCTGGGTCACTTTGACCAGCGACAGATCCTCCGGAGAGATCAGTTTCGTCTTCAGCAGATGCTTCTTCATGTACTCCAGCAGGTCGGCGTAGTAGCTGTCGCCCGGGGCATCGACAGCCACGATCGGCATCAGATCGCGTTTGCCGGTCTGGATCAAAGTGATCGTTTCGAAGAACTCATCGAGGGTTCCGTACCCGCCGGGGAACATGGCGATGGCGTGAACCTCTTTGACGAACATCAGCTTGCGGGTGAAGAAGTACTTGAGGTTCACGAGCTTCTTGTCGTCGTTGATAATCTTGTTGGCTTCCTGCTCGAAGGGCAGGATGATGTTCAGGCCCATCGACATCTCGCGGCCCGCACCGACATGAGCGGCCTCCATGATCCCGCCGCCCGCTCCGGTGACGACGTACCAGCCCGCCTGGGCCATCTCCCGCCCGAACTCGACAGCCTGCTGATAGGACGGGTGATCCGGTTGCATCCGGGCGGAGCCGAAGACGGTGACTTTCCGCATCCGCCGATACGGGGTAAACACCTTGAACGCGTACCGCAGCTCTTTGACCGCCCGGGACAGAATTCTCAGGTCGCCGGGGACCGTGTTGTCGCGGTCGAGCTTCTCGATGGTTTCCCGCATGTCTTCGAGAAACTGGTTGGCTTTCGTTTCGTCGAAGACGGCCGATTCGGTCGGAAGCGGGCTGCCTTCAGAGACTTGCGGACGGCTGATGAGCGGCGAAGAATCAGACATGGCATGGCTCGAAATGTGGGTGAGCATGCAGTTTAGGGCGATACCTTCGTCTCACCTAGTTCAGAATTCCCGATCTTGGCCAATTTTCGCATTGCAAATTGTCAAATAGCAGCAAGGTGTCTACCATAAACCCGTAGCCCGAGTCGAACGGAGAGCAGTCATGCGTGTGGGAGTCGAAGCCGGTGATCGCGAGTTCCTGTCGGAACTCCAACGCGCCGGTGCGTCGACGGTGCAGCAACTGTGTGACCGGCAAGGAGTTACGGCCACGGCAATCCGCCAGCGGCTGAACCGCTTGCAGGCATTGGGACTCATTTCGCGGGAAACGCAGCGCCAGGATCGCGGACGACCGTCTCACGCCTATGCCGTGACCACGGAGGGGCTGAGACAGCTCGGGGATAACTACCGCGAACTGGCCCTGATGTTGTGGGAAGAAATCACTCAGATCGACGACGGGGCAGTCCGGTCCAAGTTGATCGGCCGGTTGCGAGAGCGACTGGTTCGGCAATACGGAAAGAACGTCCGTTCATCAGCCCTGCCTGAACGATTCCGCGAACTGCAGGGACTGCTTTCGACGCTCGGTTTTGACGTGGAAGTCCGCCAGGACGCTTCGGGGGCGTTGCTTCCGATTCTGCGAGAGAACACCTGCCCCTACCACGATCTGGCGGCTCAGGATGAGTCGATCTGCGAACTGGAGCAGACCGTCTTCTCGGAAGTCCTGGGAGTTCCGATGAGTCGGACCTCCTGCTGCCGGGACGGCGATCGGTGCTGCGAGTTTTCTCCCTCGGTGGGCGGGGATGTCGCGGTCGCCAGCTGAGGGAAGCTGGTACCGCCGCTTCGATTCCCGGAACACCGAAAGTGGCGGAAGTTGATTCACGCGAGGATGATCGGGCGGTAAATTCCGGAGTTCAAGTTCGAATTCCCACCGCCTCTGGAGAGAGACAATGACCTGGATCGAAGGTCGCTTCGAAGAGAACGTCGTCACCACCACCCTGGAGCAGGCCATGAACTGGGCCAAAGAATCCAGTATCTGGCCGATGACGTTTGGACTGGCCTGCTGTGCAATCGAGATGATGGCCACAGGAGCCAGCCGTTTCGACATCGACCGGTTTGGGGCGGGGGCGTTCCGGGCCACTCCGCGTCAGGCCGACCTGATGATCGTCGCGGGTACCGTGACCTACAAGATGGCCAGCCGGGTGCGGCGCCTCTGGGAACAGATGCCCGATCCGAAGTACGTGATCGCCATGGGTGCCTGCACCGTGGGCGGTGGGCCGTACTTCAAGTACGGCTACCATGTCGTCAAGGGTGTGGACCTCGTGGTCCCCGTTGATGTCTATGTCCCGGGATGTCCACCACGTCCGGAAGCCCTGCTCGAAGGGCTGATGCGGATTCAGGACAAGATCAAGTCCAAGCGAATCGGTAAGGGAGTCGCCGAACTCCTGCCGGTCCCGCATCACACGGGCTATGCCCAGGAACCCGAACTCATCCGAGGATAAGTCGCTCGCAGCCATGCCCACCGTCTTCTCTCCTGGTCTGATCACAGCTGAGCAGTTCGCCGAAATGCAATTCGACGGACCGTGTGAGCTGGTGCGCGGGGAGATTGTTGGGATGACTCGACCGGATCAATCGCACGGAAACGTCTGCGCCCGAGTCGCATTCGCTCTGATGCGATGGGCAGTGCCGAATCACCGAGGCGAGGTCACGACCAACGACAGTGGCATTCTCACCGAGCGCGACCCCGACACCCTGCGGGGAGCCGATGTCGCATTCTTTGCCGCCTCTCAGCTCATGGACGGCAAGCTTCCTCGCGGTCAATCCGGGCTCGTACCGGTTCTGGCTGTGGAGGTTTTGTCGCCCTCCAATAGCTGGACTCAGATGCGCCGCAAGATCGACGAATACCTCGCCGTGGGTGTTCGCGAAGTCTGGATTGTCGACCCGGAAGCTCGCACCGTTGAGACTTTTCGCACTGACTCAGCACCGCAACTGCACCGCCAGGCGATGGTGCTGACCAGTCCCGACTTGGCTGAGTTTTCAGTTCCCGTTGTGGAGCTGTTCGCCGGAGTGGAATGAACCTGCCCGGCACCTGCCCCCGATTGTTTGACTCACTGTCCCGTTCCTGAAACCCTGCCTCATGTCTGCCACACTGAAGATTACCGACCTGCACGTCAACGTGGGGGAAACCCCCATTTTGAAGGGTGTGAACCTCACCATCCGCCAGGGTGAAGTCCACGCTCTGATGGGCCCGAACGGCTCGGGTAAGAGTACGCTGGCCTACACTCTGGCCGGTCACCCCAAGTACGAGATCACCAGTGGGTCGATCGAGCTGGATGGTCGCGACATCAGCGAACTCGACCCGTGCGAGCGGGCACGACTCGGGATGTTCCTGGCCTTCCAGTACCCGGTGACAATTCCCGGCGTGAAGGTGGCTGACTTCCTGCGACATGCGATCACCAACGTCCGCAATCCGGACCGCAAGGAAGGCGGAGACCTGATGCCGATGAAGGAGTTCCGCCAGGAACTTCGTCAGACAATGACCGAGCTGAACATCGATCAAGAGTTCGCGCGGCGCTACCTCAACGACGGTTTCTCCGGCGGTGAGAAGAAGCGGATGGAGATTCTCCAGCTCGCGATGCTCAGGCCGAAGTTCGCCTTCCTCGATGAGACCGATTCGGGCCTCGACAGCGACGCGGTTCGCGTCGTGAGCGAAGGGCTGGCCAAGTTGTCCGGTCCGCAGATGGGCGTGCTGATCATCACCCACCATCGCAAGCTGCTGGAATACAACGTTCCTCAGTTCACGCATGTGATGCTCGCGGGCCGAATCGTCGAGACTGGCGACGCTTCGCTCGCTCACGAACTCTATTCGAACGGCTACGCGGGCGTTCGCGAGCGCCATCCCCAGGAAGCCGCCGAAGAAGAAGCCATCAAACCCGCCAAGATTGCTGCCGGGGTCTAAGTGATGTCCACAGCGACACTCATCACCGCTGAAGAGTTCGCCGTCATGTCATTTGACAGGCCCGTGGAACTGGTGCGCGGGAAGATCATTGAAATGACCAATCCCGGCGGACGGCATGGCAACATCTGCTTTCGATTGGGGGGGATTCTGTTCCAATGGCTCGCGCGTCATCCGGAGTACGACGCCGCATCCAACGACACCGGAGTCCTCCTGGAGCAGCATCCGGACACAATTCGTGGACCTGACCTGCTCGTTCTCAACAAGTCGCGACTGCCATCCGGTCAGTTCCCCAAGAAGCACCTGACGGTGGCCCCGGAACTCGCCATCGAAGTCCGGTCGCCGTCCGATCGAACCTCGGAAGTTCTGGAAAAAGTCGCCCTCTACCTCAGCGCGGGCGTGACCGAGGTCTGGGTGATCGATCCCGAAATGCGCGTGATCCACGTTTACCACGAGAACGAAGGCGACCAGACCTTCGGGAAACAAGACACCGTCACCTCCCGCTGCCTGCCTGACTTCTCCCTGCCCGTCATGGAGCTATTCATGGGCTGACGCCGCCATGAGTTCCTCACTGACCCGCAGAGAACCCCGAACTGATCGTTCGGTATTCACCCACTCCTACCGCGATCCCGACTTTCACTCGGAGAAAGCTGACCACCATGTCATCCGCCGCCGTCCTCACTGACCCGCTCGAAAACGAAAAGTCCGATGTCTCCATTGGAGACTATCAGTATGGATTCCACGATCCGGAAGACAAGTACGAGTTCAAGTCCCGCCGGGGTCTGGACCGCGACATTGTCGCCCAGATCAGCGAGATGAAGAAAGAGCCCGGCTGGATGCGGGACTTCCGTCTCAAGTCGCTGGAGCAGTTCGAGCGCATGCCGATGCCCTACTGGGGCGGAGACATGTCGGAGCTGAACTTCCAGGAGATGTTCTACTACGTCAAGGCGTCCGACCGCCAAGGCAAGACTTGGGACGATGTGCCCGAGGACATCCGCAAGACGTACGACCGCCTGGGCATCCCCGAAGCGGAGAAGAAGTACCTCTCCGGCGTGAAGGCTCAGTACGAGTCCGAAGTGATCTACGGCTCACTGCAGGAAGACCTGGCCAAGCAGGGCGTGCTGTTCACCGACACCGACTCTGCCCTCCGCGATCATCCGGAGATCTTCCGCGAGCACTTCGCAGCTGTCATCCCTCCCAACGACAATAAGTTCGCGGCCCTGAACTCAGCTGTCTGGTCGGGTGGTTCGTTTATCTATGTTCCGCCCGGGGTGAAGATCGACTTCCCGCTGCAGGCTTACTTCCGCATCAACACGATGAACATGGGGCAGTTCGAACGCACCTTGATCATCGTCGATGAGGGAGCCAGCGTACACTATGTCGAAGGCTGCACTGCCCCGACCTACAGCTCCGACTCGTTGCACTCGGCCGTCGTTGAGATCATCGTCAAGCGGAACGCCCGGTGCCGCTACACCACGATCCAGAACTGGTCGAACAACGTCTACAACCTCGTGACCAAGCGGGCCATGGCCTACGGCGATTCGCTCATGGAGTGGATCGACGGCAACCTGGGCTCCAAGCTCACAATGAAGTACCCGGCCATCTATCTGATGGAGCCGGGAGCCCGTGGTGAGACGCTGTCGATCGCCTTCGCCGGTGATGGCCAGCATCAGGACGCCGGGGCCAAGATGGTCCACTGTGCCCCGAACACCAGCAGTCGCATCATCTCCAAGTCGATCAGCAAGAACGGCGGCCGGTCGAGCTATCGCGGTCTGGTCAAGGTCCAGAAGGGGGCCCACGACTGCAAGAGCAACGTCGTCTGTGACGCCCTGATCCTCGACCCGGCCAGCCGGAGCGATACCTACCCGTACATCGAGATCGACGAGCAGAACGTCGCCATTGAGCACGAGGCCAGTGTCTCGAAGATCGCTGAAGATCAGTTGCTCTACCTGATGAGCCGCGGACTGACCGAAGCCGAGGCCAGCGCGATGATCGTGACCGGCTTCATCGAGCCGCTCGTGAAAGAACTCCCGATGGAGTACGCCGTTGAGATGAACCGCCTGATCGAACTGCAGATGGAAGGATCGGTGGGTTAGCCGCCGGGCTCTCCCGACGAGCCTTCAACGAAAGGTCACCAATGGCCACGATCGAACTGCCGGTCACCCCGGCTCCCAAGACGATGACCATCGAGGAGTTCCTGGCTCTGCCCGAAGATGGTGTGCCTCGGGAGCTGATCTATGGCGAAGTGCGGGAGAAAGGGATCACGGGCCGGAACGAAGTCCACAGCCGAACGATGGCCAGCACCGCTCGTCACCTCGGAAACTGGGCGGCCAGTTCATCCGCTAAGACGTACGAAGTCTTGTGCGGAGAGGCCGGTTTCATCCTGGATGAAGTCGATCGCCTGGTTGTGGGTGTTGACGTGGCTGTGAATCTCCGGCATCGCGAGCCAGTCGCCGGGCCGGAGTCCTCGATGGTTCGCGGCGCTCCTCATGTGGCTGTGGAGATTCTTTCGCCCTCCGACGTCCAGAAGGAGATTCTCGACAAGGTCCGCCTGTACCTGAGCCATGGAACAGCTGTGGTCTGGATCGTTGATCCGGATGATCAGACTGTCCGGCTCTACCGCCGGGAGACTCCTCCCCAGTTCTTCAGCAGCGACCAGGTCTTGAGCTGTGAACAGGAACTGCCAGGTTTCTCTCTGAAGGTTAGCGACCTGTTTCGATAGGGGCTGCCCCTTGACCTGAATGCGATTGTGAACTCATCGATCAGCCCCACATAACGCTGCCCCTCATCTCACTCCACGAACACTGACCCCTCGATCGCCAGACTTTCCATGCTCACCGCCGAAACCTCTTCGTTCAGCTCCACTGCCTTCGAGGCCTTTCTGGAGTCACGCACCGAGCC
Organism: Planctomycetaceae bacterium; assembly: GCA_044337025.1. Taxonomy (GTDB): domain Bacteria; phylum Planctomycetota; class Planctomycetia; order Planctomycetales; family Planctomycetaceae; genus TH-plancto1. The sequence continues at coordinate 26,324 of JBIIOI010000042.1, read as the reverse complement.
CGATTGGGTGACCGCCAAGCGGTCTGCGGCGTTCGAAGCCTATCTCGACTCGCTGACGCGGGATCTCGATCCCGAGGAGTATCGCCGCCTCGACCTAAGGTCGTTTCAGGCTGACGCTTACTCGCTTCGGACAACGCCGGTCAGCAACGTCCAATTCAGCACATTGATGCAGAACCGGGCCGAATTCGGCGGAGCGGTGGTGCATGTCGATGGCCTGCCGGTGCAGTCGTCGCTGAATGCCGAATTGGCAAAGCAAGGCGTCCTGTTCGGCAGCTTGTCCGATCTGTTGGCCTCCCATCGCGAAGTGCTCGAACCGCACTTCATGACCCGCGGGGCCGGGCTCACCGGGGACCGCTTCACAGCCTGGCACAACGCCTACTGGACCGGCGGGACCGTGCTGTATGTCCCCCGCAACGTCGAGGTGACCGCTCCGCTCTACAGCCTCATCGGATTGCAGGGGAACAACGTCGCGGACCTGTCGCACACGCTCGTGATCCTCGAAGACGGTGCCAGCGCCACGCTTCTGGAGGAGACCGCCTCCGCCGATCCCAAGGCCGGCGGCCTGCACAACGGGGCTGTCGAACTGCTGGTCGGAGCGGGGGCACGTCTGCGGTATGTCCAGCTGCAGAACTGGAACACCAAGGTCCGCCACTTCGCCCACCAGGTCGGCCGCGTCGAGCGGGACGGGATGCTGCAGTGGACAGTGGGCGCCCTCGGCTCGCGGATGCAGCACATCCATCAGCATGTACACCTCGACGGCCCGGGGGCCAATGCGCAGGTCAACGGCGTCACCTTCGCGACCGACCGCCAGTTGCTCTCGTACTACACGCAGCAGACACACAACGCTCCGAACACGAACTCGGACCTGCTGTACAAGGAAGTGCTGCGAGACCAGTCCCGCGTTGTCTGGCGCGGCATGATCAAGGTTGCCAAGGACGCCCAGAAGACCGACGGCTACCAGCGCAGCGACGCCCTGATGCTCAGCCAGGACGCCCGCGCCGACGCGATCCCCGGCCTCGAAATCGAAGCCGACGATGTCCGCTGCACCCACGGAGCCACCACCGGCCGCGTCGACGACGAACAGCTCTTCTACGCCATGGCCCGCGGCCTGTCGCGGTACGAAGCGATGCACGTCATCGTCGAAGGTTTCTTTGCCCAGGTCTACGACCGCATTCCGGTGGAACTGGTGCGGGAAACGCTCGGCCAGGCCGTGCAGCGGAAGCTGGGCATCGGGCTGTAATGCCCCCGATTGACTGCTATCCCAACTCGCGACCAGTGATCAGCTTGTACGCCGCCCCCTCGTTCTGGGTTGGGCGTTCCGGGCGGCCTTTGTGCATGTAGGTCAACATCATGTTGTCCAGTCCCATCAGGTACAGGACCGTGGCGTGCAGGTCGTGGACGTGCAGCCGGTTCTCGACGGCGTGGAACCCCAGGTCATCGGTGGAGCCGATTGTCTGGCCTCCTTTGACGCCGCCGCCGGCCATCCACATTGTGAAGCCGGTCGGGTTGTGATCGCGGCCATCGCCCTTCTCGCTCATCGGGGTACGGCCGAACTCTCCGCCCCAGATCACCAGCGTACTCTCGAGCAGTCCCCGCCGCTTCAGGTCCTTCAGCAGCCCCGCGACTCCCTTGTCCGACTCGGCGAACCGGTCGGTGTGATTCTTCTCGATGCCGGAGTGCGCGTCCCACTTGCTGCCCGCTCCGTGGTACAGCTGGACGAACCGCACGCCGCGCTCGACCAGCCGCCGCGACAGCAGGCACATCCGCCCGAACGTCTCGGTCGTCTTGTTGTCGAGGCCGTACAGCTGCTGCGTCTCGGCGGTTTCTTCGGCGAGGTTCACCGCTTCCGGAGCCCGAGCCTGCATGCGGAAGGCCAGTTCGTACGAGCCGATGCGGGCGTCGAGTTCGGTCTGGAACTGCCGCGGCAAAGAGTGCTCGCGGTTCATTTGGTTGAGCAGTTCCAGCTTGGCCCGCTGGGTCTCTTCGCTGATCCCCTTGGGGTTCTTCAGATAGCGGATCGGCTCTTCGCCGAAGTCGAGCTTCGTCCCCTGATAGACCGCCGGCATGAACCCCGCACTCCAGTTGCGGGGCCCATTGATGGGCGGCGTGTTGGAGTCGGTCAGCACGACGAACGAGGGCAGGTTCTGATTCTCGGTCCCCAGTCCGTAGGTCACCCACGAGCCCAGACACGGCCGCCCCGCGATCGGAGTTCCCGTGTTCATCTGGCAGACGCCGCCTGAGTGATTGATCCCGTTCGTCCAGCAGGAGCGAATCACAGCCAGATCGTCGGCACACTCTGCGGTGTGCGGCAACCAGTCACTGACCCACAGCCCGGACTCGCCGTGCTGCTTCCATTTACGTTTCGAGGCCAGCAGCGGGGAGTTGATCTCGCCCATGGCTGTGATGACCCGCTTGTACCCCGGCGGCAGCGGCTGACCCGCCAGCTCATTGAGCTTGGGTTTGGGGTCAAACGTGTCCATGTGGCTCGGGCCGCCCTCCATGAACAGGAAGATGACGCTCTTGGCCTGCGCCGGCAGCTGGGGCATACGGGCTGTGAACGGAGAGTCACTGACGCCCTCGGCCAGCGAAGTGCGACCGAGCATTCCCGCCAGCGCAAGTGCTCCAAAACCGGCACCGCCTCGAATCAGGGCGTCACGGCGGGTGGATGGTGAGAGATTGAACTGCGACATCTTGATGGCTCTCCGATCAACTCTCAGCAGGATGCCAAACAGACTTGGGCGCCAGAATTCTCACGAACTCCGCGACCACATCAGGCCAGGCCACCCAGCGGCCCGTCACTGCAGTGATCCGGATTCCCGAACCGCTCCAGGTGATGCCCCATGCCGTGGGCCAGCGACATCAGCAGGCGGTTGTGCGGCACACCGCCGAATTCGAGAGCGCGACCGCCCTTGTAATCGAACCCGCCGCCGACCATCACGAACGGGATATTATCCAGCGTGTGCGAGTTCCCCTTACCCAGCTCGTTCGTCCAGACGATCTGCGTATTGTCCAGCAGCGTGCCATTCCCGCCCGGCTCGGGAGTCTCGGACAGCCGCTTGCACAGGTAGGCCAGCTGCTCGCAGTACCACTTGTTGATCTTGATCAGCTTGGTCTGCGCATCGGCGTTGCTGTCAGGTTCGTGGGACAGCGTGTGATGGTTCTCATCGATCCCGAGCCAGGTCATCTTGGCCTGCCCCACGGAGTTCGTGAACTGCAGCGTGGCCACACGCGTGAAATCGTTGGCCAGTGAGTGAACCAGCAGGTCGACCTGCATCTGGCTGATCTTGGGGAGATTGTCGTTCGATTCGCGGATGCCGGGCTCCAGAACCGGAATCGCATGGCCCGCAGCCTGTTGAGCTTCGGCCAGTTCCTTCTCCATGTCGCGGACGAAGGTTGCCTGCTCTTCGAGCATCTGCTGATCTTCTTTGCCCACCAGAGTCTTGAGCTTGTCGAGGTCAGTCTTCAGGTCGTCCAGCACGCTGCGGAGAGTCTCCCGATCCGCCACGTTGCCATACATCTTGGTCAGCATCTGGTACGGATCATCGATCGGAGTGATCGGCTTGTTCGGACCGGCGTAGACCATGCGGGTCCAGGTATCGGCCCGGTCGGGAACCACGACGCCGAATTCGAGCGAGCCGAAGCGGGTCTGGGTCGCGGGGCTCGACTGCAGGTAGTTCCGGATCTCCTGGTCGATCGAGTGACCACTCGACCAGCCGGCGGGGGTATCCGACCCGCCTTGAATGTTCCCCGGGAACAGCTCGATCCCGGTGAGCAGACAGCCTATCCCGCGCATGTGGGCATCGCCATCCCCGCGCACGCGGTCACAGACTCCGTGCAGTGTCAGCACCTTGTCCCGGAATGGCTCCAGCGGCGTCAGGATCTCCTTGAACCCGGTCAGCGGCATCTCGGAGCCCATCGGCCCGACCAATCGCTGCCCCAGACCCGTCACGAACTCCTTGACGATATCCTTCTCTTTGTCGACTTCCGGCCAGAAGGCCGACGGGACGATTCCGTTCGGGCTGAACATGATGATCAGCCGCTTCTTGCGGCCTTCCGTGCTCGCAAACCCCAGGCTCGGCAAATTGCACAGAAACGGGAATGCAGCTGCACTGAGGCCAAACCGGCGAAGGAACTCACGACGTGAGGCGGGGCGAGACATGGCGGGGCTCCCGGGAGCGACAGGCGGGTCGAATGCACTCGTGTAGATACAGTGTGATTCTATCGGCCACTGGGGGCAAGAGACGTGGGAAATCCCGCCCGGCTGGCCGGAAGGTCCATCTGGGAAGTTTGTGCGGTCGGGAGGGCGCAGCTCCGGCTGAGCCACGACTTCCAGAGAACCTTGCTCCCGCGCATGCGGCTCGGCAGGAGCCTCGCCCTCCCGACCGGCGGACATTCAATGAAACCAACCGCTACACGGGGACTTGTTCCGTTCCCCATTGACGCCTTGGTCGGATCGCCGGAATAATCCCCTCGCGGTTCGCGGGGATGCCAAGCCTTTGTCCTTCGGGACGCTGCGGGGTTACCCCGTGGGAGACTCGTTGCTCGACACTCACCGTGAGTTTGCCGGACCTGAGCAAGTCAGTTCCAGCAAACTCGCCACAGGATGCGTTGTGCCACCCGCGACCGCTTTCTCACACTCTGGACCGGGGCTGACACCATGGGGCCTTGTTGATGGGACTGATCGCCTTTCTGAAGCGGCTGTTCCTGGGCGCTCCTTCACAGCCTGAACCGGATCCGATTCCCGATCGATCGCCAACGGTCCCCTCCGGGCCGATCTCGCCGCCGGTTCAAGTCTCAAGGCAGTTTCGCGGTGCCTTGCCGCTGCGGTACTCGCCCGCGCGCCGTCCGCCGAAGTTCGGGCCCACCAGCGATGTGGCTCCGTACCGATTCGCCCGCTGCACCGAGGCGGGTGGCTCCGAGTTCGTCGACCTGACCCGAGATCACGATCCGGCCCGGCTCGATTCGTTCGGGCTCCCGGCGTTTCGAACCCCGGAAGAGCTGGCGAGGTGGCTGGGCGTTCCCCTGGGACAATTGGGGTGGCTGGCGGGGCGATTCTTTGAAAACCAGCGACCGCAGTCCGAGGCCGAAGCGCATTATCACTTTCACTGGGTCGGCAAGAAGACCGGGGGCTACCGGTTGATTGAGGCCCCTAAGCCGCTGCTCAAGCAGGTCCAGACTCAGATCCTGCGGGGAATTCTCGACAAGGTCCCAGCCCATCCGCATGCCCACGGATTTGTGCAGGGACGTTCGATCCGCTCCAACGCGCTGCCGCATGTCGGGCAGGCGTGGGTGCTGAAACTCGACTTGCAGAACTTCTATCCGTCGGTCAGCCACTCGCGCGTGGTCGCGATCTTTCGGGCCCTCGGTTACTGCCGCGAGGTCAGCCTCTGGCTGAGTCGGCTGACGACATCCACAATTCCGTCGAACCTGACCGCACCGGATTCGCGGATGGGGACGGTGTGGGGGTATCGCAATCGGCATCTGCCGCAGGGGGCTCCGACTTCGCCGGCGCTGGCGAACCTGTCGGCGTTCAGCCTGGATGTACGGCTTTCGGCGATGGCTGAGAAATACGATGTCCGCTATACCCGTTACGCAGACGACATGACGTTCTCCGGAAAGGGACGCTCGATCCCCGCATTGCGAGAGATCATTCCGTTTGCCCGGCAAATCGTGTCGGCGGAGCGGTTCACGATCAACGGCCCCAAGCAACGGATTCTGAAAAGGCACCAGCAGCAGAACGTGACCGGGCTCGTCGTCAATCAGAAGCTGAGCTTGAGCCGAGCCGATTTCGACACACTCAAGGCGATCCTGACCAACTGCATTCGCAAGGGCCCGGCCTCGCAGAATCGCGATGGTCATGAGAACTTTGCCTGCCACTTGCGAGGCCGCATCGGGCACTGGCTATCAGTGAACCCGGCTCGCGGGCAGAAGCTGCTGGCGCTGTTTCAGAAGATCAACTGGAGCCGGTGAACTGTTGCGTGCTGCTCAACTCACACGATTTCAAGACTGACAAATCACTTCATCAGACCAACGTCCCAGAGCCCAATCATTTTACACCTGCAGGGGTTGCCCGGATGCTGCTTTGAGCGTCTGGGTTGTGGAACAACAAGAAGATCGGGGGACACGCTCGACATTCCATCCCCTTTTGTGCCTTTCGCACCCAGACATCCCAAGCGATGTCTGGGCTACGCCTCGGTCAGTGTCCTGGAACTCGAATCTCGATTCCATACCGCGGAGCCACAGCCAGCAGTTTCTGGATGTCGGCCGGTGATGGCAACGGAGCCGATGTGGCTGCGGGATCGAGGGACGCTCCGACCTCAAAAAACATCTGCTCCAGTCCAGCGGGGGCAACCGAGATCAGCATCCGGGCCGGCGCGTTCGATTCGTTCTTGAAACAGTGCAGACACCCGACGGGCATGTTGGCGAACATGCCCGCAGTGGCGATGAGCGTCTCATCGCCAATCTGGAAGCGGATTTCGCCTTCAAGGATGTAGAACGACTCTTCCTCCCGGCTGTGGAGATGCGGCGGCGGGCCACCGCCCGGCGACACAATCGCTTCCCACATGGCGTACTGCCCGTTGGTCTCCTCGCCGGTCACGAGAAAACGATAGACATCCCCGACGACGCCGATGGTTCGGCCTTCCACGGGTCGGGTGACGGTAGGTTTGCGAGTCGCGCTCATCGAAATCTCTGAAGGGGCCTGCATCACGCATGGGGGATCGACTGACGAGGAGTTTTAGCTTGTGAGCGAGGCCATTTCCCAGCGGAATTCGAAAAAGGAATCGTATCAACGGATCTGACCGGGGTGGCCCAGAGGCTACTTTGAGCGCCTGGGTTGTGGAACGACAGGAGGACACTCGGCATATCATGCCTCGTGTTCCTGCGTCACCCAGCGAGCCTCCGACGTGAGTCGGGGGTGTCACGCGGGAGAATTCATCACCGCCCTAGTCTCTCCTTAGAGCAACTGGCGGTGCCAGGCCACGTTCGGTCTGGCACGGGGGACTAACGTCCGCCCGCTCGCTGGGGACTCGCGACATCAAGACGATCCGCCGAAGTTGGGGCAGAGTTTCAGGCGATGCGTATATAGTCGGGGTGGCTGGGGTCTGAGCGAAGCGAAGCCCCCAGCAAGGCGCGCGTACGACTCGACCTGTGTGACAACTCGCTCCGGATCACTACGCTCGTGCTGGGCGCTCCCGGTGGTGGGAGAAGCTCACGTGTGCCACCCGAGCCGTCCCCTTCAGAATCAAACAAAAACACCAGACTGGGTGCCATGCTCACATCGCGAAGCAGGGTGAGCATGCGAGCGTCTCGGGGCGTTGATCTCCCAAGAGACCGTTCTGCGGGATTTGCCGCGAAGACATGGCGACGCAAAGCCGTCGCCATGGCACCCGGCACGCGGCCATTCCGCCACATCTTCGACATAACTCTACTCAGTTGGACGCTTCAGGACGGCCACGACAAACTTTGAGCCGCCCTTAACCTTCTCAATGTCGAAGACTGATACCAACTCCCAACCTTCTGCTCCCTGTCCGTTCAGCAACTCGGCGAGCCGATCCGAATCAAAATCAGTCCCGGAGAAGAAGCCGAAGTCGGTCGGAATCTTCAGCGTTTTGTATTCCCAATTGATTCGCATAGTTGGTGTTGAGTGGCCTAAAAGGTATTCGGCGGGGTGGCCCAGACGCTGCTTTGAGCGTCTGGGTTGTGCAACAACAAGAGGTTACGAACGGGCCGGATTGCGGTCAATCCCTCTCGTTCCTGCGGAACCCAGACATCCAAAGCGAAGTCTGGGCCACCCCGCCACCCGCTGGTGGGAGAAGCTCACGTGTGCCACTGCTGGCTCGTCCAGCAGTGGCCTGCGAAGGCGGCTGGAGACAGAACCACCCCGTTTGTCCGGTACGCTGAAATGGCGGAAAATCCAGAGTGCCCCATGTGAGCCATGTTCGGTCATAGCCCCTCCAGCGGGCACTGCTCGGCAAGCCAGCAGTGGCACCCGCGCGTCTGGGTTATGGAACAACAAGAGGATAAGGAGGACACACTCGCCATTCCATCCCTCTTGTGCCTTCGTCACCTAGACATCCAAAGCGATGTCTGGGTCACCCTCCCCCCTTAAAGAAACCACCCGGCGGGAGAGGCTCCCGCCGGGTGGTTCGCATGTTGAAGACACGGCAGACTCACGTCTGCCGCTCGCCTGGGCCTACAGGCCCTTCTTGATCATCAGCTTCAGCAGGTCGCAGACGCGGTTGCTGTAGCCCCACTCGTTGTCGTACCAGCTGACCAGCTTGAAGAAGTTGCTGTTCAGCTCGATGCCGCTGCCGATGTCGAAGATCGACGAGGCCGGGCAGTGGATGAAGTCGGTGCTGACGACTTCGTCGCCGGTCACCTGCAGCACACCCTTCAGGTAGGTCTCGCTGGCCTTCTTCATCGCAGCTGCGATTTCGGCGTAGCTGGTGGCCTTGGTCGTCTTGACGGTCAGGTCGACCACCGACACGGTCTGAACGGGAACGCGGAACGCCATCCCGGTCAGCTTGCCCTTCACTTCGGGGCAGACCAGAGCCACAGCCTTCGCAGCACCGGTGGCGCTGGGGATGATGTTCTGAGCAGCGGTACGGCCACCCTTCCAGTCCTTCTTGCTGGGGCCGTCGACCGTCTTCTGGGTCGCGGTGTAGGCATGGATGGTGGTCATCAGACCTTCATCGATGCCGAATTCCTTCAGCAGCACGTCGACGACGGGAGCCAGGCAGTTGGTCGTGCAGCTGGCGTTGGAGACGATGTGGTGGTTCTTGGGATCGTACTTGCCGCAGTTCACGCCCATGACGATGGTGATATCTTCGCCCTTGGCTGGGGCGGAGATGATGACCTTCTTGGCACCGGCGGTGATGTGGCCCTTCGCCTTTTCGGCTTCGGTGAACAGACCGGTCGACTCGATGACGACGTCGACGCCCAGGGCCTTCCAAGGCAGTTCGGCAGGAGTCTTGGCGCTGACCACGAGGATGTCGTGGCCGTTGACGACGAGGACATCGTCTTCGGCTTTGTCTGGGCTGGACTTCTTGGAGGAGACTTCGCCGTTGAAGCGTCCCTGAGCTGAGTCGTACTTCACGAGGTAAGCGAGGTTGTCCGCCGGGACGATATCGCCGACAGCGACGACCTGGACATCCTTGCCGATAATCCCCTGTTCGACCATCGCACGAAACACGAGCCGACCGATACGTCCAAAGCCGTTGATGGCCACTTTGACTGACACAGGAGATCTCCGAAAACTGAGGGACGAGAATCGCTCCCAGGCCAACAACAGGCCTCACGAGGAGCGACCGCACGAACCCTGAGCAAGGCATCCGGGCGGATTGCAGGGGGGAGTCTATCGCCAAGCGGAAGCGACCATCAAGCGATGAGCCGACAGATCGGAGCGAATCGATTGACGAGCGGATTCGGACACGCTAGGCACGTCGGGCGAGCCCGACGGCTAACTATTGGGACTTTCCCAAGTTGAACAACCGCTTTGCCACCTGTTGGGGGAATCGCATGTCAGTTACCATGGGGACAACCCACGCGTTAACGGATCCCCATGAACCTCGCTCTCCTGATTGAAGATTCGCAGTCCGCTCCGCTCGCGGAGTTGGCTGCGCTGCTCGGAGCGCGGACGGTTCACACTCGCGATGAGTCGTTCGAAGCGATCCTCTACTCCCCCCAAGCCCAGGGGCTGCAACCCCCGGGCTTTCCAACGCATGAGGAGTTCATTCGGGCCAATTTGAGCCAGTCCCCGATCTGGCTGATTCCCGAGGCGCATCTCGGCTCCGATGTGGTCTACCGCCTGATCCCGCTCGATGAGGAATACCCGAACCGGCTGCGGGCCGTCTGGCCGCTGCGACTCTCTCCAGCTGTCAAGGAACTTAAGCAGCTGCTCGAATCCCCGGAGTTCGGCCACACACTGCACCTGCAGATGGAGCGAGTACTCGCAGTTGGGACCAGGCTATCAATCAGTGACATCGAGGCCGCGTGGCTGCAGGATGCCGACCTGCTGCGGTCGCTTTGTGGTGGCGAGTACCGGCAAGTGACCGCGATTCACTCGGGGCTCTCGGACCAGGGGGTCAGCACGGCCTCGGTCAGCCTGGCAGGACAGGGCGTTCCCGATGCGATGTGGGCTCTGCGAACCGGTCCCACTGCCCGCTGCGAGCTGACGGTCACGACCGTTGCTGGGGCGGCGGTTCTGGCCTGGGGTGAGAGTGGATCGCCGATGCTGACTGTTAACTGCAAAGAGGTGTCTCTGATCAGCAGGATTCGGAAGAGTTCGGCTGTGTCTGGAGGCGAGGCTCAAAAACGGGAGGGCGAAGCTCCCGCTGAGCCGCACCCTCAAGTAGAAGGTCCTCCCGCGCACGCGGCTCGGCAGGAGCCTCGCCCTCCCGAGGGGCGAGGGGAGCCGAACAACGCGTCTCTGCCCGAGGGCGTGACTGCCTGGACCGATGCGGTGCGGGCGTTTGATCTGCTCGATGCGGCTCGTCGCTCTCTGAAGCGTCGCCGCACGGTCGAGCTGCAGTTCGAGTCAACTTCCGAACGCAGCCAGTTTAAAACCCACATGACCACGATCGGCTGCGGGCTGTTGCTGTTCACGATGTTTGGACTGATCGGGATGTTGTTCGCGGGGAGGATGTTCGATCCGCGGGACGCTCAACAGAAGCAGTCGGAAGTCGCCGGGTTCGTGCTGCGCGAGACCGACTTCGAGGGTGCCACCCTCAACAGCTTCGGACGCGAAACCTTTGACGAGATCATCGAGAGCTACGCACGACGCAACGCGACCATCCTGATTGAGGGCGACTCCGAAGCCGACCCGGTCGCCCAATCGCGACGAGGCACTGTCGTGAAGGCACTCGAAGAGGCCCGCCTGCCCGCTGCAGAGACCCGCACGCTGGTTCGCCCACTGCATGGAAAATGGTTCAAGCAACTGATGGTCGCAGCCTGGGTGCTGCTGTTTCTCCCGTTGGGAATCTTCCTGGGGTTCCAGCTGTTGTTGACCGTCACACCGGAGGATCGCACGCCGGGGCGGAGGTCACCGTGATCGGAACGATGGAAACACGGAACTCGGTCTCGGCAGCTGCTTGCCCCCCTCTCCCCCCGGGAGAGGGGCTGGGGGTGAGGGTGCTTGAGCCCACGCAGCCTTGGGAGGGCGAGGCTCCCGCCGAGCCGCATGCGCGGGAGCAAGGTTCACCTTTGTGTGCGGCTCAGCAGGAGCTTCGCCCTCCCGAATGCGAGATCGATACGTCGGTGAATGGCAGGGCACTCCCATGTTTCGCCCGGTTTCTCTTGCTCCTACTCGCCCTCACCACGCCCTCCTTCGCCCAATCCCTCCGCCGCCACGACGACCGCCCCGCGCTCGACATCAAGAAGGCCCAGGCAGCGGGGATCGAGCGCTACACCTCCCAGCGGTTGATCCTGCTCACCGATATCGAGCCCGACAAGGCCCGCAAGCTGGTGACGCTCATCGATCAGGTCTACGCCACCTGGGAGCAGCAACTCGGTCCGCTCCCCGCCGCTCGCGACAAGAAGGAATTCCAGATCACCGGCTACCTGATGCGAGACGAGGCGAAGTTCGAGCGGGCCGGGCTCGTGCGTCCGAACCTGAAGATCCTTCACGGACAGCATGCCGGGTATGAGTTCTGGATGAAGGACGCCGACTACGACTACTACCGCGAGCATCTGCTGCTGCACGAGGCCAGCCACTGCGTGATGCAGTGCCTGGATGATGGACTCAAGCCAGTCTGGTATCTGGAGGGAATGGCCGAGTTCTTCGGCTCGCACGAACCCACGCAGTCCGGGCTGCGATTCGGAATCATTCCCGCCAGCCGACAGGCTGCGCCCGGCTTTGGGCGGATCGAGATGATTCGCGAGGAGTGCGCCGCCGGACGGGCGCTCTCTGCAGCCGAGATCATCCAGCTCGGCCCGGTCGAGTTCAGCGAATCGCGCACTACCCCCTACGCCTGGTCGTGGGCCTTCTGCACGTTCCTGGCCCGGCACCCACGTCTCTCTGCCGACTTTCTCGCTGTCTGCCAGATTTGGGAGACCGAACCGTTCCAGAAAGCGTTCGAGGCATTCTGGAACAAGCACGAGCAACTGATCTCGTCCGAGTGGGAGATCTACCGCGACTCGCTCTGTTATGGATGGGACCTGGAACGCGGAGCCAGTGTGCTGGAGGCCCCCAAGGGTAAGCTCCAGATCGAAGCTGGTGGTGGATGGCAGAGCACTGGCCTGAAGGTCACCCCCGGACAGAAGCTGGCGATCACAGCCACCGGTCGCGTGGTCGTAGGGAAAGGGCCCAAACCCTGGGAGAGCGAACCACAAGGGATCAGCATCCGCTACTCCGAAGGCCGCCCGATTGGCCGCCTGCTGGGAGCTGTGCTTCGTGATGAACCCGCCCCCGAGGGGACCACGCGGCACTGGGAGTTCTTTGACATCGGGCCCTCGGCGATGATCGAACCTCAATCTGCCGGGACGCTGTTTCTGAGAGTCAATGATCGTTGGAATGAGCTTGGTGATAACCGCGGGCACTTCGAGGTCCAGGTCGCCCCTCAATAGACTCCGTGTGTTCTCTTGCCCCCCTCTCCCCCGCAATTGAGTTCTCCTTGTGACTCGAATCGATTGCGGGGGCGAGGGAGAAAGAGCTTTGCCCACCGCGGGCCCGCTTCGGATGATCCTGACTCCGCCCGTCTGCTATGCTCCTAGCGACCTACCTTCGGGAGACGCAACATGCGGAACTGGCTGACCTCCTCGCTTCTTGGTTTGGGCCTTGGTCTGTGGCTGGCGGAACCCGTCGCGGGCCAGGACACCCCTCCCGAACCGCCTCCGCTCGTCAACAGCCCCCTCTCCCCCGAAGAGTCGCAAAAGCACTTCCAGATCGACCCCGATTGCCGGATCGAGCTGGTGGCCGCTGAGCCCGATGTCTCGGCTCCCGTGTCGATTGCCTTTGACGAAAAGGGACAGCTGTGGGTCGTCGAGATGCACGACTACCCCAACGGTCCCGCACCGGGCGAGCCGGGGAAGTCGCGGATTCGCGTGCTGACCGATGAAGACGGCGATGGGAAGTACTCGAACCCGCGTGTGTTCGTCGATCAGCTGCTGTTCGCCAACTCGCTGATGCACTGGGATGGCGGCGTGCTGGTCACGACCGACGGCAAGCTGATCTACTTCAAGGACACCGACGGGGACGGCAAGTCCGACTTGCGCGAGGTCTGGTTCGAAGGGTTCGCCACCGAGAACCCCCAGCTGCGCTGCAACCACCCGACCTTCGGCCCGGACAACTGGATCTATGTGGCCAACGGTCTGCGAAACGGCAAGGTTCGCGCGGTCCGTTCGAAGTGGCCGAAGCCCGCTCCCGAGGGAGCCAAACTCGGCGAGCCGGTCGACATCAGCGGCCGCGACTTCCGGTTCAACCCGTTCACCGGCGAGTGCGAAGCGGTCAGCGGCTACGGGCAGTTCGGCCTGACGTTCGACGACGAGGGGAACCGCTACGTCTGCAGCAACCGCAACCCCTGCATGAAGGTGATCATCGAGGAACGGCACCTGAAGCTGAACCCGAACCTGGCTGTGCCGCGTGTGGTGGAAGATGTGTCCCCGGCGGGCGAGCAATCGAAGCTCTACCCAATCAGCCGGGCTTGGACGACGTCGAACCTGCACGCGGGGCAGTTCTCGGCAGCGTGCGGGCTCATCTTCTACCGAGGGACCTCGCTGCCGGAGAGGTTCTATAACCAGAGCTTCACATGTGATCCGACAGGCAATCTCGTCCACTTCAATAATACAGCTTACAACGAGGCCAAACGCGAGTTCCTGGCCAGCGATGAGACATGGTTCCGTCCCGTGAATACAGCCATGGGACCAGATGGGGCACTGTATATCGTCGACATGTACCGCGCCGTGATCGAGCACCCGGAGTATATGCCCGCAGAACTGAAGACTCGCCCCGATTTGGCCATCGGTGCTGGGCGTGGTCGCCTCTGGCGGATCACCGCAAAGACAGGCGATCCGGGTGGCGTGAGCCCCCGGAGTGCGCTGTTACCGACTGATCTGGTGGAAATTGCGAATTTGGTCAAGCACCCAAACGGATGGCACCGGGATATTGCACACCGAAAGATTGTCGAGTCTCAAGAGCCCAACTCCGCAAGTCCGTTGCACAGTCTTCTTGTGAGTTCGTCTCATGGCGTAAGCCGAGCGGTTGCTCTGCGAGCATTGAGCGGAATTGGACAGGTTCAACTCGATGATCTCCTCTCGTTGTTGAAGCAACAGGTCCGAGGGGATCTTTTGTTTGAAGTTCTCAATCAAGCGGAACGAGGGCAGTTCACTCCGGCTAAGTCGAAATCGCATGTGAGACTTGATCTCGGAACGGAACTCGCATCGATCCAATATCGAACGACGGACGTCGAAACGCGATTGAGGATTATGACATTGCTGGAAGTGCTGGAAGATCGTCACACCTGCCAGCGCCCCTATATGGCAGCAATCACGTTTCTGGCTGCACCGAATTCAGAATCGGTGATGACGCGAATTATCGCCAGCAATCCTACAATGCTGGATCGAGTGGCCAGGGATTGTGTCGGATTCCTGCTTGGTCACCCCGATATTCCGCCGGGGGCAATTGACGAAGCCATGAAGAACCCTGCAGAGTTTAGACGATGCCTGCAGTTGCTCTACGGAACATTGAGCAGAGATGCCAAGAATTGGCACTATCAGAACGAGACACTCAAGCGATGTTTTGAGGATTCCTCACCGACTCATCCGAACCCCACCGATCCTCAGAATCGCGCTCGACTGATCGTTCTCGACACCTTGACTCGATCCATGCGTGCTGGACAAATCCCTACTCAAAGCCTGTTCGAGAAGTCTGGTGCCTGGCACGATAAACTGATCAATCGGCTGCAGCCTCTGATTCGTGACCTGACACTTCCGCCCGATGTACGAATTGAGGCTGTCCGATGCCTGCATTTGCTTCCGGCAGATCAGATTTCCGACGACGTTCGGATGTTGCTCTCAGCCAATTCACCTGCCAGCGTTGTAACAGCAGCGTTGGAAGTCGCTGGACAATTGCCCGAGCCATCTGGCAGTGAACTCTTACTGTCTGAATTTGAGCAACGTTCTCCGATGATTCGCGGTACCATCATCTCGGCCCTCCTCACTTCCGAACAGCGCATCACCAAGCTCCTCGACCTCGTCGAATCGAACCAGGTCTCGTTCCTCGAAATCGGCCAGACGCGGCTCGCCAGTTTGCAGCAGGTCAAGAACCCGGAGATTCAGGCTCGCTTGCAGAAGCTGATCGCGGCCAACGCTCCGGCAGATCGGTCGAAGGTGCTGGAAGAGTACCAGGCGGCGCTGGCTCATGAGCATGATCCGCTACGCGGGCGGGAGCTGTTCGCCAAGAACTGTGCCCAGTGTCACAAGATCGGCGACCTGGGTGTGGAGGTGGCTCCCAATATCTCCGACTCGCGCGTCAAGACGCAGGCCCAGCTGTTGACCGATATCCTCGACCCCAACCGGGCGATCGATAACAACTACTTCAGCTACACGCTGGTCGACAAAGCGGGCACCGTCGCCACCGGCATCATCAGCGCCGAGACCAGCAGCAGCGTGACCCTCAAACAGCCCGAGGGAAAGACGCTGACCGTACTGCGTTCCGACATCGAGCAGCTCAAGCCGAACGGCGTCTCGCTGATGCCGGTTGGGTTCGAGAAGCAGCTCTCTGTCGCGCAGATGGCCGATGTGATCTCGTTCGTGAAGAACTGGCGGTATCTGGATGGGTCGGTGCCGAAGGAAGTGATTAAGTAGGAGGTTGACCTTTCCTGGTTCTTTGTTCTTGGTTGTTGGTTCTTTGCAGTTGGCGATGTGGTCGCGGCGAAACAGATGCGGCACTCGGTTGACAATCACCCCTTGCGCGCGGAAAGTTGGGCTCTGCGGAGAAACCTGTCTGCCGAACAAGGGGAGAACCATGCGTCGATTGAGCCTGAGTCTGGGGGCAGCCTGTCTGCTCGCAATGTGTGGGGCCGTTCGTGCGGATCAGTACGGACTGAAGGAAGGGGCTGTGGACCTCAAGTCGGCCAATGTGCTGGCCTTTGGTCCGGATGGCGTCCTGTTCGTCGGCGATGCCCAGGCTGCGAAGATCTATGCGATTCAGACCGGCGACAAGCCGGGTGATGCGGCGGATGTGCAGCAGAACGTCGAGGACCTGTCGGGCAAGCTCGCGAAGGAGTTGGGCACCGCCAAGGCCGATGTCGCCGATATGGCCGTCAATCCGCTGAGCGGGCATCTGGTGGTTTCAGTCGTGACCGACAAGGGGCCGAAGCTGGTGGCACTCGACGGGTCCGGAGCGATCAAGGCGCTCGACCTCTCCAAGATCGCTCACGCGGCGCTCGACATTCCGAACGCTCCGGAAGACAAGGTCGTGGGCGAAGGCCGCCGGGCTCGCAACAATCGTCCGAATTCGGTGACCGACTTGGCGTTTGTCGATGGCAAGCTGCTGGTCTCCGGGATCGCAGCGGGCGATGTGCCCTCGACCGTTCGGTCGTTCGTGTTCCCGTTCAACGACAAGGTCGCAGCCACGGGGCTGGAGATCTACCACGGGGCCCACGGACAGTTGGAGAACTACGCTCCGATCAAGACGTTTGTCCCGTTCGTGATCAATGGTGAGCCGAACGTGCTGGCCGGGTTCGTCTGCACGCCGCTGGTCAAGTTCCCCGTCAAGGCGATCGGCACCGGCGAACAGGTCCGCGGGACGACCGTGGCGGAATTGGGGAACCGCAATCAGCCGATCGACATGATCTCTTACAAGCAGGGTGACAAGGATTACCTGCTGCTGGCCAACAGTGCCCGCGGTGTCATGAAGATCAGCACCGAGGACCTCGACCGCGATGCCGGGATCGAGTCCCGCGTGGCCGACAAGGCCGGCCAGAGCTACGAGCGGGTCGACGAAGCGAACCCCAGCTGGAAGGGGGTTGTCCAGCTGGATCGTCTGAACGACACTTCGGCGGTGGTACTGACCTCAGTGGAGGGCCGGACCGACCTGAAGACCCTCGCACTGCCGTAACTGTTGAGGGTTGAGAGTTGAGGGTTGAGAGTCAGCGGTTCCGACTTCTGGCTCTAACCTCTCGTCTCTTCTCACTCGTCTGAATCTGACAGCTCTTCACCTATGTCCAACAAACCGACCGGCGATCCCGACCGCATCGTGTGCCGAAATCGCCGGGCCTCCCACGAATACGAAATCGTCGACGAGCTCGACTGCGGCATCATGCTGCACGGGAGCGAGGTGAAGAGCGTTCGTGACAACAAGGTCACGATCGAGGAAGGTTTCGCGAAGGTCGAGCGGGGAGAGGTCTGGCTCTACAACGTCGACATCTCGGAGTACTCGCAAGCCAATCAGATGAATCACCCGCTCCGGCGGCCCCGCAAGCTGTTGCTCAAAAAGAGCGAGATTCGCAAGTTTGCCGCCCGGGCGGATGAGTCCGGCATGAGCCTGATTCCGCTGGATGTCCATTTCTCGCGGGGGTTTGTGAAGGTTCGCCTAGGCGTTGGCAAGGGGCGCAAGATGCACGATAAACGCGAAAAGCTGAAGGCCGATGACGCCCGCCGCGAGATCCAGCAGGCGATGCGACGTAAGCATTAGGGGGCGTGTGGCTTATGGCGGATGGCAGATGGCCGGAGCTGGGCGGTGGGAACACTCCCCAGCTGCGTAAGTCTTTACTGTTGTTCCCTTTAAGATGCGGGAAGAGTTTCTGGTAAACTGCAGCGTCTCGAACTCAGCTCTTTTGAGTTCAAGAGCCTTGGGGACGGTCTGCCTGCTTGACAGTCGGGATCGGACGCCTGTACAAAAGAGATTCGTCTTCACAAATGGGTTCACTTGCGGCGCGGAACGCGTCTCGGTGGCACAACCTGTTTCGAAGGCACGATTTCCGGCTCGCTTGCGAGCTGGACGGGTGGGCTGATGGCAGGCCTCCAGCTGGATTGGGAAAGGAACCACCCGGCTGGCGAAAAGACAACGGATCGAGCGGAAGGGAGTCCCGCAACCAGGACTGGCTGGAAAGCTCCCATGGCCAAAAAAGTCATCAAGCGGGTTCCCCCCGCCAAAGCAAAGCCCGCCGCTAAGGTGAAGAAGGCCGCTCCGCCGAAAAAGCCGGTGGCTGTGCGGAAACCCGCCCCGGCCAAGGCGGAACCGAAGACGGTCGTCCGTAAGAAGACCGCTGCTTCGACCGAATCTCTGATTAAGACGATCGACAAAGACATCGTCAAGCTCCTGAACAAGCGGATGGAGCTGTCGGTGGAACAGCTCAGCGATATCAAGGACAAGGACCGACACACGGTCTGGTTCGACCCGAATGGGGACCAGGAGCTGTGGGACCGGATCGAAGCCGAGAGCGGCGGAACGATTCCGAACCAGACACTGCGTTCGATCTTCCGCGAAGTCCTCAGTGCGGCCCGCAGCCGTGTAAAGATCGTCCGGGCGGCGTACCTCGGGCCTCCGTTCAGCTTCTCTCACCTGGCTGCCATTGAGCACTTCGGCAAGAGTGCGGATCTGGTGCCGGTCAACACGATCGCCTCGGTCTTCGAGGAAGTGAACCGCGGGCACGCCGACTACGGTGTGGTCCCGATCGAGAACAGCACGGACGGACGCATCGTCGATACCCTCGACATGTTCACCCGGCTGCCGCTGCGGATCTGCGGCGAAGTCCAGCTGGCTGTGCACCACAACCTGCTGTCGCGTTCGGCCCGCAGCGAGATCACCGAAATCTACAGCAAGCCGCAGGCCCTCTCGCAGTGCCGCGACTGGCTGGCACGCAACATGCCCCGCGCCCGCACGATCGAGGTCACCAGCACCTCGACCGCTGCCCAGCTCGCCCGCGATAAACCAGGAGCCGCAGCTGTCGCCGGCAAGCAGGCGGCGGTGCAGTACGATCTGCAGATCGTCGCGGAGTGCATCGAAGACAACCCGCACAACATCACGCGGTTTGCCATCATCGGCGACGAGGCCACCGTTCCGACCCGTAAGGACCGGACCGCTGTCCTACTGCAGATCCCGCACGCTCCCGGAGCCCTGTCCGACGCTCTGCAGGCGTTCAAGAACTTCAAGGTCAACCTGACCTGGATCGAGTCGTTCCCCCTGCGGGGACCGGAATCGGGCTACCTGTTCTTCCTCGACTTCGAGGGACACCAGAAAGACCCGACCGTCGCGAAGGCGATCGCCGCCCTGGAGAAGAAAGCGGTCCGGCTCTCGATCCTGGGGTCGTATCCTCGGAGTGCGCCGGTCGAGTAGACGAACTCTCAATTCGATCTTCCAAGCCCAGGGGTTGCAACCCCTGGGCTTTTTTCAGGATATGGAGGCGGGCCACCGATGTTCTCCTGGTTTCGACCACGATGTCCGATCGACCTGCGCAATAAAGTCTGGGTCGAGTATCGACTTCAACATTTGATTGATCGCATCGGAGAGACAGAGCTCCGTCGGTACCCGATCTTGATCCCGACGGCGAACGATCTTCCGGAGATCGCGCCAGCCCAGAAGGGGCATCTGGAAGATCTGCTGTGGCGGCTGTGCGAACAGTTAAGGATCAGTCGCCATGGAATTGATCTCCAGGTTGTCGACTCATCGTCCCCATCGGCCACGGAAGAGGATGCACCAGGAACATCCACCCAGGAAACGCGAACGATTCGTCTGTATCGAGATTTGCTCGACAAGCCCGCCCTTTTGGTCAGCACTCTGATTCACGAGTTACTCCATGATCGTCTTCTGAGGGAAGGCATCCTGCGTGGAGACGAGAGTGACCTGGAACATCTGACGGACCTGTCTGCGTGCCTGTTCGGCTGCGGCATCCCACTGGCCAATTCGACGCTGGCCTTCGAAAGCGAAACCACAGGGACCTACAGCAAGTGGCAAATGTGGCGAACTGGGTACCTGACCGCGCTGGATCTTGGATACGCACTGGCCGTGCTGCATTGGCGGAATGGTGAGGAAGAGATTCCCGAGTGGACCCGCTTGCTGAGTTTGGATGCGAAAGAGACATTCATCCGTGGACTGAAATACCTCCGCAGTACGGGCGACTGCTGGCTGTCCCCTTTGGGAGAATCGAGGTCGCTACATTCGTCCAGACGGAACCGTCTCAAAAAGTCTCAAACAGATACCGAGAGGCTCGGATCGCTTTGGGATATCGTTGCCTCGGGTATTCGTGTTGCCCCGGAGGATCTCTTGCCCTTGCTCCGGCATCGCGAGGCATCAATCCGTCTGGCGGCATGCGAGGCGCTCTATCGAACTCCCGCTCGCCCGGAATTTCGTGATGATCTCTACGGGACAACCTCGGATGAACACGGTGCCGTACGCGGGGCGGCCATTGCCACGTTTCTGAAGTGCTTTCCAGCGGACAGTAACGTCACTCGCATTGTGACTCAGGGCCTGTCCGACTCGAACATCGAAGCGGTACGCTCGACTCTGTTTGCCCTCTGGGAGTCTCATGTCTGGAACCCCGAGATCCAGGACGCCGTGCTCGGAGCGTTTACACGATCGGTGGGACGCGTGTCTGGAGAAGGGGTTGTCGACTACCTGTATGTCCTGTCGTTGCACATTCCCTCTCTGGAGACCTTCCTCCGTCGCCATTTCTCCGGGCCGGAGAACCGATCGGAACTCTCAACGATTCTCAGCTGCTTGAGAATGATGCAAGAGTCTGAGCCTGACGAATCCCCAAAGCCGGGCTCAGATTCTTCTCCCGCTTGACCGAGTTCCGGTAGCTCAGGCTTTGCCTGAACGCTTCTCAGTGGATTGGCTCTGGTCCCGTTTTGCTGTCAGGAATCAGCTCTGCGATCAGGCAAAGCCTAACCACCTCTACTGATGATCACCCTCGGGAGTGGGACGGGCCCATTTGGCCCGTCCGAATGCCATGTTCCTACACCCTGTGGGATACGCTTCCCGCAGGGTATTTTTGTTTGCGGGTTGCGACGCATCGGACGTATCCATGATTGATTACGCCTCCCACGAATTGGAGTTCAATTGATGCCCTCCCAACTTGGAAGTTGCACCACACTCGTGGCTATCGTGTTGTTACTTTTGGCGATCGATTGCCGACCACAGACTTGGGTCGAACGCCGTCTGTTGACAGACGCTCAGCTCGCGGAAAGGGATAAACTCATCTTGCCAATCATTCAGGGGGTAGTCGCGAGGAAACGACAGCAGTGGGATGTGATGCATGCTCCATCCCTGGAAGGAAAGTTGGAACTCGACATTCAGCCTCTGCTCGATCTGGCGGATTGGGTGTATCACGATCCGTCCAAGAACAGAAAAAGACACATATTCACAATGGATCCGTCGGAAGCGGACGAGGACGGTCGTCCCATTTATCACATGGTCATCTTCATTATTGTTGTGCAGGATGAGCACATCGAATCTGCGGAGTTACCGCCGCAGATGGACTAGCAAGGGGCGGGTCACCCAGACATCGTTTGGAAGTTCTGGAGGACGAAAGGCACAGGGGCGCCCGCTGAGTTCATGCTCCGGTGTAAAGCTGCTCCATCACCTCGCCGTTGATCAGCTTGTGAGGGCGACGCAGTGGGTCATACAGCTCGGCATGCTCGTCCACTCCGAGCGCTTGATAGATCGTGGAGCAGACGTCGGCCGGTGACCAGGACCGCGTGATCGGGTAGGCCGCCTGCGCATCGGACTGGCCCAGGACCTGTCCGCCACGGATTCCGGCTCCCGCGAACAGCCCGGAATAAACGGGGGGCCAGTGATCGCGACCCGGAACGCTTTGCCCGGCGAGCGTGGAGATTCGCGGTGTGCGACCGAACTCGCCCATGACGACGACCATCGTCGAGTCCAGCAGGCCACTCGCCTCCAGGTCGGTCAGCAGAGCTTCCAGTCCCTGGTCCAGCTTCGGGAGCAGGTCGTTCTTCAGCCGTCCCCAGTTGTCGACATGCGTGTCCCAGGTCTGGACGATCCCCATCGCCGCCTGAATCAGCGGGACCCCCGCTTCGGCCAGTCGGCGCGCCAGGAGAATTGACTGGCCAAACTTGTTGCGACCGTACCGATCTCGCGTCTCAGGTGACTCGGACTGAATCTCAAAGGCCTTGGTGACCTTGGCTGAGGTCAGCAGTGAGAAGGCCAGCTCCTGCTGCTCCTGGAACCCACTCGCGCGGCCGGCCATCGGGTTCTCACGCTCCAAGACAGAGGTCAGCTCATGCCGGGAGACCAGCCGCTGCGGTGAGACTTCGGCAGGCAGTGCCAGCGAGTCGACCTTGAAGTTGTCGGCGTTGGGGTCCTGGTTGATCTGCCACGGGTCGTGCTTCATCCCCAGGAAGCCGGAGTACTGCCCCGGCCAGGTCAGCGGACCTTCGATGAAGTAGTTCGGCAGTGAAACACCAGTCGGAATGCCATCTTTACGAGGGTAAAGGTAATCGATGGCCGAAGCCATGTTGGGAAAGTCGCTGCGGGACTGCACGCGGTCGAGGTCGCTGCCTCCGCGCGGCAGCGGCGTGGGGCGCCCCGTCAAAGCCACATGGGTTGCCAGCAGGTGGTTCCCCTCGCCGTGGGACAGCGTCCGGACCAGAGCCCACTTCTTCATCATCCGGGCCAGACGCGGCATATGCTCGCCGATATGGACTCCGGAAAGGGCGGTATCGATCGCGGAAAACTCTCCTCGAATGACATCGGGGGCGAGCGGCTTGGGGTCCCACATGTCGAGCTGGCTGGGGCCGCCGCTCAAATGGATCCAGATCACCGACTTGGCCGGGTGAGCGGAATTGGCCCGTGCGACGCTGGGGAGCGCAGCTCCCATGACTCCGGCCGCCCCGACCTGCATCCAGGATCGACGAGAAAGTTGTTCGAAGGGAGTCAAGTTGACCTCCGGGGTGAGGCTCAGGCGGGCAAGTGAGGCGGGGCGGTCGTCTGCCAATCAAGATCGGCGAGACGACCGATCATCAATCATAGTTTATTCGAACGAGCGCGTGCAGCGCCGAAAGAGAGTTTGGACAAGAATCACGGAACAGGAGTTCACCCACTGCCCACTGCCCACGGCCCGAGTCCCCTTCTCGCATGCTCGCCTTTCGAAGGCAAACTGGTCACGATGCTCTCATCAGCTGTGCTTGATGGTTGGGAGTCCGCGATGTCAGTGCCAGATGCGACGCAGCCTCGGGATGCGAGCCCGCCCACGGCCTTTCGATATCTGGTGCTGGTGACAGCGTTTCTGGTCGCGGTGCTGCTCTATCTGCACCGCTTCATTCTGACCTATGCCGAGCCGTTCATTCGCGAGGACTTGGGAGTCAGTGATTCGCAGATTCAGAATGCCCAGACGGCGTTTTTCCTGGCGTATGCCCTCGCGCAAGTTCCCTCGGGGGGGCTGGCCGACCGGTTCGGGTCTCGCCGAATGCTCACGCTGTACATCCTGCTTTGGGCCGGATTCACCGTCACGATGGGACTGGTGACGGGGTTCCTGGGGCTGATCCTCGTTCGAGCCGCTGTCGGGCTGGGACAGGCGGGAGCCTATCCCACCTGTGCAGCTGTGGTGCGGAACTGGGCCCCGTTCTCCGTTCGGGCTTTCGTGAGCAGTCTGATCGCTCTGGGAGGCCGCGTGGGAGGGGCCCTGGCTCCGATCATCGTGTCGCTGCTGATCGTCAGTATGGTCCCTCCCTCGACGCCGGAATCGTCATTGATCAGTTCGCGAGATCTGCTGAATTCGAGCTACCTCGTCGAGCAACTGTCCCTTGCAGCCAGTCCCGACGCTCCGAAGGTCTCCGAGGAACTGCTCAGCCGACATCGGGTGGCGGAGCGAATTGCTAAGAAGCTCCCGAGTGATCTATCTGTCCTCACGATGGGCGCTGGTCGGAAGTTCGGCGATAAGCCTTCCGAGGGAACAGACCAGCCAGCCATGCAGTTTGGAGAGTGGGACGATCCTCATCGTGAAAGCCTGGCGAAGGCCTTAAACGCGGCCTTGTCCGGCCCGCTGCTGCTTCAGGAGAATGAGTCCACCGCCCTGCCCGTGGAGAAAGAGGCTCGTCGACTCTGGAAACGCCCGTCATTGAGCGATGCGGAACGCGTGCGGCTTAATCGGCTTCTGCTGGAGGCGGCGTGTCCGGCCGGTGTTCGCAAGGTGTACGGCAACGGCTGGCGATCTGTGGTCATGCTGTTGGGCAGTCTGGGGCTGATTGCAGCTGCGGGCTGGTTCTGGATCGTCCGGAACCGCCCCGAGGAGCACCCGAGCGTCAATGCGGCGGAGTGTGCGCTGATCACGGAGGGCACCCCGCAGATTTCGACCTCAAAGCCCCAGTTCCCCTGGAAGGCACTGCTCTCCAGCCCCAGCCTGTGGAACCTCAGCATCTCGCAATTCTGCAACAACGTGGGGTGGGTGTTCCTGGTGACGCTCCTGCCTCGCTACCTGCAGGAGGTCCATCAAGTCCCCTTTGAGAGTCGCAGCCTGATGGCCTCGATCCCGCTGTGGATCGGCTGGTTTGGCATGGTCAGTGGAGGCTGGGCAACCGACCGGCTGACCAGATCGATGGGATTGAAGATCGGTCGCAGCTGGCCGGTCGGGATCAGCCGTTTCATCGGAGCTGGGGCATTCGCAGCCTTTCTGCTGCACCCCGGGGCCTGGACGGCCACAGTGCTGTTCGCCGTGGTGGCCTTTACGACCGATTTCAGTGCTCCGCCGATGTGGGCCTACAGCCAGGATGTCGGAGGCCGGCACACAGCTGCAATCCTGGGCTGGAGCAACATGTGGGGCAATCTCGGTGCTGCCCTGCTGCCGCGTATCAGCCCGATGCTGCTCGGAGAATCCAAAGACAACTGGGACCTGGTCTTCGTCGTCTGCTGCGGGGCCTTCTTAATCGCTGGCATCACCGGGATGTTCATTGATGCGACGAAGAAGATTGAACACGAGACCCTGCCGGCGAGTTGAGTATTGCCCCGCCGGATTGCGTGGCTTCCTGCGGTGCTGGCTCCCCTCTCCCCGCGGGAGAGGGGTTGGGGGTGAGGGTGCTTGAGCAGAGCCCGACAGGTCACCTCAACCGATTCCCGGGACAATCTCTCCCAGGGCCTTCAACAGGGTATCGACCTGCTCATCCGTCCCCACGGTAATTCGCAGCCCGTCCCAGACCGCATCGGCCCGCGACTCACCCGTGCTGGAGAGGCCGGGGAACTTCATGAACCGCACCAGGATCTTGCGAGCTTTCAGCTGGTCGTAGATCGCCTGGTGCTTTCCGGTCGGGTGGGTGATCCAGACGAAGTTCGCTTGGCTGTCGACGGCGTCGAAGCCAAGAGCCCGGAGCGCCGCCGTCATGCGTGTGCGCGTGGCGATGATCTTGGCGCGGTTGCTCAGCATCCAGGCCTGATCCCGCAGCGCCGCTTCGGCTGCGGCCAGTGACAGGGAATCACAATTGTAGCTGTCTTTGACCTTGCGCATCCCGGCAATCAGATCGGGGTGGGCGACTGCGAACCCGAACCGCAGCCCGGCCAGGCTGTAGCTTTTGCTGAAGGTGCGTGTCACGATCAGCTTCTTCCCGATCGAGGACTTCAGCAGCTCCATATTGTGCGGCTGATCGGCGAAGTCGCCGTACGCTTCATCCAGCACCAGCACACCCTGCGGCGGGACGAGCGACTCGATCGTGCTGTCGCTCCAGCGATTCCCCGATGGTGAGTTCGGGTTGGGCGTGAACAGCATCTTGGCCCGCTTGAGAGCCGGAGCGGCAGCCTCCAGGTTCCAGCTCCAGTCGGGGTTCAGCGGCAACCGCTGGTGACTGGCTCCCTGAAGATCGGCCAGGGTCTCGTAGAGAATGTAACTCGGATACGGATAAGCAATCAGCTCGCCCGCATCGACGAACGTGCGGACCAGAATCGTCAGCACCTCATCGCTGCCGTTCCCCGGCAGAATCCACTCCGGGTCGAGCCCGAACAGCTCCGCAGCTGTCTTGCGAAACGACGTCCCCAGCGGATCGGGATAGACATGCAGCCGCCGCGCCGCCGCCGCAACCGCGTCTGCGACCAGCGGAGACGGCGGGTACGGGTTCTCGTTGGTGTTCAGCTTGACCCAGCCAGCATCCTGCGGCTGTTCACCGGGGACATAGCCAGCGATCCGGTCGACATCGGGACGAAACAGAGACATGCGAAATCCAGGAATGAACGTTGGCCCGCACCGGCGGGCGACACGCTGACGATTCTGATCGATTCGCGGCGGGAGCGGAACTGATGGCCCGTTTCGGAATGCCTAGAGCCGGTTTCAAAACCCTTCCACAACAACTTTCAGTTGGCAAGGCATTTGCATGAGTGTTGAGCAAAGGAGTGCTCAGTCATGCTCATCACGCTGTCGTGGTTTCCGTCCTATGGGCGGTAT
>JBIIOI010000041.1:0-47088 GCA_044337025.1 Planctomycetaceae bacterium | reverse complement strand
GGCGAGAGAGGCTGCTCGCCGTAGCCAGTGCAAGAACAATCTGAAGCAGTTGGGCTTGGCCTGCCACAACTACCACGACACGTTCAACCAGTTCCCCCTGAACTGGTACAACGGTCAGAATAATACCACAGGGGATCCGAGCAATCCGAACTACCCGAACGGGTCGTGGCCGTGGACAGTGATGGCGCTGCCCTATATGGACAATGCTCCCCTGTACAATCAGATATCCTCCTACTTCACGATTGCGAACGGTGCCGCACCGAACGTGGGGATGGGGTACACGACTTCAGTCGGCGGAATTCCCGCTCCCCGCGAACTGGCCAAGCGTGCGATTCCGACGTTCATTTGCCCCTCCAACGAGCAGTCCCCGATCCGTCTGGGACAGATCATTGAGCCGGACAACGGCGGCTGGAACGCTCCCTACAGCAGCACCGCGGGTGGCTTGGACTACTGCGGCAACATGGGACACATCTGGGCCGGTTGGAAGGACTGCGCCAACGTTCCAGACTTCACCGCTTCCAGCCCCAAGTTCGCCAAGGGCTCGAATCCCGGGACCCCGTGGATCAGCGAGCGGTGGAACAACGACAATCCCGCAATCAACGGGGTGTTCTTCTTCCGCGGTTCGGTGGGCATCAACCGCATCACCGATGGAACGTCGAACACTGTGCTCGTGATGGAGAACATGCACTGGCGCGGTGGAGACAATCCAACGAACTTCAGCTACGAACCGCTGGACACCGCCAACTGGGCCAGTGCCCTGGGCTCCGTCAGCAGCATGCGTCACCCGACAAACAACCGCAACCCGGCCTGGCAGTACGGGCAGGGTGACGTGCGTAATTCGAACGGGGCCAGCAGCCGCCACACGGGTGGTGCCCAGATTCTGCTGTGCGACGGTTCGGTCCGCTTCATCAGCGAAAACCTGGATCACTTCACCCGCTACAAGCTGGCCGTCCGCAACGACGCCGAAGTGCTGGGCGAGTTCTAAGCTGATCTGCATGGGTCTGTTTCAGAGTGACACCAAATCTCCGTCCAGTTTCGATTGGGCGGAGATTTTTTCTTCAGGTCTGCAGTGAGATGCTTCGACGACTCGGGAATCTGCTGCTCTTGATTCTGGCAGTTATGGGCTCCGGTTGTCCGAGTTCGCAGCCAGCTCCACCGGCGCTGGTCGAACAAGCCCCGGCGCCGCCTGCTCCCACCCGCAAATTCGACTTTCGACCGAGCGAAGTTCGGACGACATCCGCTGCGGTCGAAGTCGTTTACCCCCAGTTCGAAGACGCAGCTCGCGAACTGGGAATTGACTATACCTACGACAATGGTACCAGCCCCAAAGCGTTGATGGTCGAGTCGACCGGAGGCGGTTGCGGCTGGGGCGACTTTGACCGAGACGGCTGGCTGGACCTGTATCTGCCTCAGGGCGGCCAACCCGACGCCATCGACGAAACCGGACGCCCGAACGATTGCCTGTATCGTCAACGATCCGGCAGATTCGCGGACTGCTCCGCTCAGTCCGGCATTCGCGAACAGCGCTACAGCCAGGGGGTCAGCGTCGGGGACTTTGACAACGACGGATTCGACGACATCTTTGTGGCCAACGTCGGAACGAGCCGGCTGTGGCACAACCAGGGCGATGGAACGTTTGAGGATGCGACGCATCTCCTGACGGGTCTCAAATCGATCTGGTGCTCGACCCCCGCGTGGGGTGATGTTGACAAGGACGGGGATCTCGATCTGTATGTCTGCTGCTACGCGGACTACGACCCGTACCACCCCAAGCAGTGCCTCGACAAAGAGGGGATCGCATCAGTCTGCCATCCGCGAAACGTCGATCCGGTGCCTGACCAGTTCTTTCTCAATCTGGATGAGTCCCGGTTCGAGGAATCGTCTCAGTCTCAGGGACTGTCGGGGCCGGGCAATCGGGCTCTGGGGGTCGTCATCGCAGACCTGAACGGAGACGACTGGCCCGATATCTATGTGGCGAACGACACGACCGCCAACTTCTACTTTGTGAATGAACGCGCTTCGCAAGCTCACTTCCACGAATCGGCCCTGCTGCTGGGAGGAGGCTATGCCGCGACCGGAGAAGCCCAGGCCAGCATGGGAGTCGCCTTCGCGGACTATGACAACAACGGCTTTCCGGACTTGTGCCTCTCCCACTTCACGGGCGAGCACAATACCTTGTACCAGAACTCCGGTCCCAACGGCCTGGCCGATGTCAGCGCGATGGTCGGACTTCGGGATCTGTCACTTCCCAAACTCGGGTTTGGAATTGTCATGGCCGACTTCAACGGAGATGCCCAGGCCGACATGTTCATTGCCAACGGCCATATCGATCCCCGCTACGCCGACGGAGAGGGGTATCGCATGAAGCCGCAGCTGCATTCGTTCGATGGAACCCGCTGGCGCGATGCGGGCGATTCTGGAGGTCCCTACTTTCGAGAGTCTCTGGTGGGGCGCGGAGTCGCAACTGCGGACTACGATCAGGATGGCGACATCGACTTGTGTGTCGTTCACCAGAACAGCCCCCTGTCGATCCTCCGGAACGAGTCCCGCATGGGGCGCGTTCTGTCGATTCGTCCAATCGGTCGCCAGTCCAATCGGAATGGGCTGGGGGTCAAGGTCCGGGTGCAGTACAACGGAATCGAGCGAAAGCTGGAACTGGCCGGCGGCACCAGCTATGCCGCATCCCACGAGCGGGCGGTCTGGTTCGGCATCGGCGACTGGACCGGGCCCGTGCATGTCTCGATCGCCTGGCCGTCGGGACAAAACGATCAGTTCGATCTCCCTTCGGAATCGAACTGGGTCACTGTCGTTGAAGGATTGGGGCCCGTGGCCCTGCCGCAGCCTGATCGAAACTGAGGTCTTGAATGTCGAATCCCGTCCCGTCCGCGACCTCATCGTCCCTGCGAAACCGGCTGGTCCGCGGAGGCATTGCGATTGCTCTTATGGCGGGGCTCGGGCTCGTCATTTCCCTCCTCCGATCGGCACCTGCACCGAAGGTAAATCCAGATGTCGCGGAGGACAGTTCAGTCGACTTAGTTCTTCCGGAACCGACGCCGGTCTCACTCAATTTCGTGGGAAGCGCAGCCTGTACCAAGTGCCACGCAGAGATCGCCAAGCGGTATCAGGCACACCCCATGGCACAATCACTGGCTGCCGTTGAGAAGGCCAGCGTCAAGGAGCCTCGAGATCATACGGAGTTTTCTCCGATCCCTGAGCTGACCTATCGCGTGGAGTTTCGCGATCAGCAGCAGTTCCATCACGAGATCCGCGAAGACGCCGCGGGAGAGGTCATCTACGATCAGGCGGTCCCGGTCCACTTTGCCGTGGGGTCCGGCCAGCGCGGTCGAACCTATCTGACCAACCAGGGGGGGAGGCTCTGTGAATCGATGATCAGCTGGTTTCACGAGGGCAACATCTGGGCCTTGTCACCGGGGTATCAGCCGGAAATGAATGAGCGATTCGAACGTCAGGCCAGCGACGGTTGCTTGACCTGCCATTCCGGCCGAATGAATCGCCATCCGACCGACTTGAACCGCTTCGACGAGAGGAATCCATTCCTGGAGGAAGCCATTGGCTGCGAACGATGCCATGGTCCCGGCGGCGATCACGTGGCCTTGCGCGAGAAAGGGAATCTTCCCCCCGGAGCCAGTGATCCGATCGTCAATCCGATTCACTTTACGGACGATCGACGAGATGCCACCTGCAACCAGTGTCACTTGCAGGGGCGCAGACGTGTGTTGAAGTACGGGCGGTCCGAGTTCGATTTTCGACCAGGGATGTATCTCAGCGAGATCTGGACCACGTTCGTCAAGACCGAGGGAGTAGCCACGGGCCAGGCCGCGGCGGTCAGTCAGGTCGAACAGATGCACGCCAGTCAGTGCTTTCAGAAGTCCGGGGGAAAGCTGTCCTGCATCGATTGTCATGACCCTCACGGACTTCCCGATGAGTCCGAAAGAATCGGCTATTTTCGCAGTCGCTGCCTCACCTGCCACGGTTCAGGACAGACAGAGTGCAGCGAGAAAGCCGATCTCCGCACCGCAGCCCAGGACTCGTGCATCCAATGCCACATGCCGTCGTTCCCCGCGAAAGATGTGCATGCGGCTCAGACGGAACACCGTATCCTCCGGCGCCCTGCGGAACCGGCGCTCGAGTTGACGCCCCCCCTGGCGGCGAACGATATCAACGTATTTCAGGAGAAGGGATACCTCAGTTCACCCGTCGAGAAGAATCGAGCACGCGGGATCTATCAGGCCGGGCGGGCCTACGCCAATCGCGACCAGAGCATGGCGACGGAGGCAATACAACTGCTCGCCCCGATTGCAGACCAGAACTCCCAGGACGAGGAAACCTACTATGCGATGGGGCAGGCTTTCAGCGTCTTGCAGCAGACTCAGCTGGCCGCCAAAGCCTGGGAACAGGTCCTGAAAATTCGCCCCACTCACGAAGAGGCCATTGATTCGATGGCCATCATGTTCCATGAAGCGAAAGACCTGAACCAGGCAAGAAAGTATTACTCGATGGCTGTCGGGGTGAACCCCACACGATCGATGTACTACGGGCGTCTGGCTCATGTCCTGGGCCAAATGGGGGACTTCAACAATGCCAAAGTCGCGGTACTCAAATCGTTAGAACTCAACCCTTCTCTCAGTCAGGCCCACGCCTGGCTGGCCGAGGTATACCAGCGAGAGAACAATCTGCAAGAGGCGGAACGGCACTACAAGCTCGCTGAGCGACTCCAGTTCCAGTCGACTAATACAGAGAAATGACCTGCTCAGTGCGAGTTAGAGCAACACAAGCATCTGAATTGTCACCCGCGCGGTACAGAAACTCTGCGCCCGTTCTGCAAGGCAGATTCTTGGCCTGCATCCATCGCGTCCGTTATGGTTTTCGCACTCCGAAGTGGCCTGAGTCCGGTTGTCAATCGACCGAATGGACCAGCCGTAACCCGAGCCACAGCCTCGGAACCACGACCCGCGCGGAGCGGCAGTGGGTGAGTCGCTGGTCGCGGCTCGTGACAACGATGGGCTCGACGGACATCACAGCATTCAAGCCGCACGGCGGGAGTAGGACTTGAGGAGCCCACCGAGCCTTGCCGTGCAGATGATTTCACTCATTTTGAGCGAGACCTGCGGATCGGGTGGTTTCTCGTATGCGGGCGGCAAGTGGTCGCGGGCACTGTGCGGTCGTTCCTTGTTGTACCAGGCAGTCGCCTCGCGGATCAGGTGGTTTAAGTGCCGCTCAGCCACAACTACGAAGTGGTCCAGGACTTCCTGCTTCAACGTCTGAATGACTCGTTCCACGTGGGCCCTCAGGTTCGGTGACCAGGGTGTGTTGCGTTTGATTTTGGCACCGCCGGATTTCAGCACTTCGTCGAATTGAGCCGGGTACTTTCCATCGTTGTCTCGCATCACGATCTCGACCGGCAGGTCGACATCCTCGGCATGCTGCAGAAAGTTTCGTCCCTGCTGGACTACCCACGCTGAGTCGGGCTTGTGGGTACATAGTGACAGCCAGATCCGCCGTGTGCCGAGATGCTGGAACACCAGGAAATACAGGTCCACCAGCCCTTTGGCGGTCCACATCGGCTTCGACAGGAAGTCGCACTGCCACAGGGTCTGGGAGTGGCGGGACTGGAGCTCATCCCATGTTCCCTCACCTCGACTGGATGTCGGATCGATCCCATTCTCTTTCAGGATCACCTTCACCGTCTGCTTCGACAACGTGATCCCCAGTTTCCGGAGCTCACCGAGGATGCGGATGTAACCCCAGGAGTTCTCTCGGGCCAGTCGCCGGACCAGATCTCAGGTTTCCAAAGCAGCGAATGTACTCAACGCGAAATCGCGACTTCATTGGGGCCAAACGACTTACGGCAAAAGCGCTCGCGCCGACTTGTTCGAACGGGGGTTGAGTACGGGGAGACGCGGCACAACACCGGACCACATCAGTAGACTGGCAAAGGCTATCCGTTAGCACCGAGAGATCGCATTGACCAAACTCAAGTTCCGTCGCTTACTACTTTGATTCGCCTCAAGTTCGGCACCGCCACGATCAAACGAATAGCTCCTCCAGCGGCCCCGCATGCGAGCAACCGTTCTGCTTAAGCACGAGGTCTTCGTTGCCATAATATTTGATCGGGTTGCCATACGCATTCAGCAGGGTGGTCCACCAGTCGCCAATAGTGCGGCAGCCCTTCTCACCATATTTCGGGTACCGCAGATACCGACCAGGAAGCTTCAGTTTACCTCCGCCTCCGCCAACAATCACATAGGGCCACTCCATGCCGGTTCCATGATGGTTATCGCTCGAATCGGACAGGAAGATGATCATGGTGTTGTCGAGCATGTTCCCATCACCCTCGGGAACCGCTCTCAGCTTACCGGCCATCGTGGCCAGAAGCTCTGCATGATGTTTCCAGATGACGTTGCGGTACTCTTCCTGACTTCGAGTCCCCTCATTGTGTCCAATGCCATGGTTATCTTCGTCGATACCCAGCCGCCTGTAGGTCATGTCGACATTATCCAGGCGAATGGTGACGACGTTGGTGAGGCCCGCAATCAATGAAGCTGTGGCCAGATCAAACTGCGCTTCCTGACGAACCTCCTCCACGGTCGACGTGAATTTGTCGGAGTACCCCGGCGCATTGGCCGAGATCTGCTTCTCCATACTTGTCAATTTGCTGTGACGCACCTGAAGTTCCTCGAAAGCGTTCAGATAGGCATCCATCTTGCCATGTTCGGCTGCAGGAATCGCCTTCGTCACTTTCTTGATATCATCTATCATGAAATCAAGGAGATTCCGTTGCAGCTTGAAGCTCTTTTCAGCTCCGCGATTGGTCGAAACGGCGGAGCCAAAGAGTTGTTCGTAGGCGATGTCGGGAGACCCCTGGAAGGGCAGCTCCTGTCCTGGCCCGACGGCGGAGATGCCGGGATACATGGTCCCGCCATAGTCGCTGCTGAGCGCTTTCCCCTTGATCGCCAGTCCCAAATGGTTGAAGGGGGCCGGGTTGAGTTTGGCCAATTCGGCGTCGGCGGTGGCTCGTATGACCGCACCCCCATCAAACTCACCTCCCGTCATGTAGACACCCAGCATGCCAAACCAGCTGGAGTGACCACCACGGCACATTTTCCCCGAGAGACCCTGCACGATCGCAAGCTGGTCCTTGAATGGCTCCAGGGCGCGCATAGGCAGAGGCAACGGGACCTTTGTCAGGTCCTCATTAAACAAGCTGCTGCTTGAATCCTTGCCCTTGAATGCCTCAGGCGTGATTCCACCCGGAACGATACCGCTCGATTTCACGACAAATACAAAGCGATTGGGAATCGCAGTCGACTGGCCTGCGGCCTGGATCTCCACCTGGCGCAACAACGGCGTCAGCAGTAACGCACCTGCCCCCAGAGAAAGACTCTTGAGCGTGTCGCGGCGTGTGAAGTTCATGGTGCGTGCCTTGTGGTCGGTTCGAGCGTTTTGCGGTAGAGAAACGAGTCGGACGACAGAATGGAAATCAACAGCGCCTTGAAGCTGCCCCCGCTTTGCAGATAGGCACGATCGGCGGAAATGAGTGTTTTTGAATCGCTGAGCAGTTCATTCCTGCCCATAAAGTAGCGAAACACATGCCGGATCATGCATTGACGGACCTTGTCCGACTCGGCCAACTTTGGCACGAGCTCGAGAACGTCCTTGAATTCGCCGTCCAATTCGTCATCGCCTGTGTCTGACAACTCGGCTTTGGCATTCACCGGTGTGGTGTCTCCGTTGCCGAGGACTTCCCCCGTTCGATACCGTCCGAAGTCATCATAGATCTCGAAGGCATATCCGAGCGGATTCATTTTCCTGTGACAGCGCCAGCACTCACTCCTTTCGGTCTTCTTCAGCCGTTCCCTCAGGGTTTTCGTGTGGTCTTCCGGAATCGAGGCGTCCACGGTGATGGGAATGTCCGGAATCACTCCTCCCAGAAGTCGCTCCCTCACCCACTTGCCCCGTCGAATGGGGTCCGTGCTGTCATTCAAGGAATGTGCGATCAGCCATGCGGGGTGAGTCAACATCCCGGCACGGTTTGGTCGCCGGTAAGGCTGCGGCAACAGAAAATCCTGCTCATCATCTCTGAGGTCGTAAACCATGGGGTACTTCGCATACAGCGGCTGCATGCGGTGCCGCAGCACATCCTCGTCTTTTGTTCCCATCCAGGTATATTGCTCATGAACGATCTGTTTGATCGCAGCGAGGCTCCCATTAAATCCCTTGTTGAAATTGTGCAGATTGTATTTCACGTTCAGTTCATGCCAGCCCTTCAGGCTCAGTCGCTGCAACAGTTCTTGCTGCCTGGCTTCCGGATATTGCCCTGCATCAAGTTCCTGCTGGTTCTTCTTGTAGAAATCGTAAACCGTGTTTCGGAAAGTGGCTCTGTTGAAGATGTAATACTCGTCTGACGTCAGCAAATGCCTGAACACATCCTTGTCTTTCTCGAGGATGTTCATGACGAAAAAGTCGGCATCCTTTTCGTACATGGCAGGGTAGTTTTCTCCGTAATAAGCGAATCCGCCGGAGCGATCTTCGTCCTTGAAGACCTTGTGGGCCTGGGTGTAGCCAAAAAACTCCTGGAAGAAGCGCAGAATCCTCGGCTTGTCAATCGCGGCATCCTGGAGTATCCGCGCGACTTGCGCCTGCACATCCGCACTGCTGTTGAGTTGACCCTGTTGTGCGGCCTGAAGAAGTGCCGCATCGGGTCGGCGGTCCGTAAGTGCAAAGGCAATGGCAAACGCCATTTCGGTCCCGGACAACAGCCGACGCCCGTGGGAGTCTTCTTTGCCAAGACCAACCTCAATTCGGTAAACGGACTCATGGTGTAACATCACCGCCATCAAGACCAATCGCATGGCCTCGGCATTACCACCCTCTTGGGCCGTCTCTCGGAACAGCTTCGAGTAATTGTCAATCTCTTCCTTCAGGGGTTCTCGATAGACGACCTTCCGGAAATGGTCGATGATGGCCGAAGCCAGCATGTCATCCGATGGGCTCGTGCCCGACGACGCGATGGACGAATGTTTGATGAGTTCGTCCGCAGCGCCAGCCGCATTGCTCAGCAAAACACTCACAACCGCTGAATCGGCGAACAAGAGGCTGGCATAATCCTTGATGCCGACTTTGTCCTCCAGCGGAAATGGCTGCCGGAAATCCTTCGCGGCCTTTCCATAGTCGGCTTTCGTATTGTCGAACACTTCAGGACTCGTTCTCCACAGACGTGCGGGTGAGAACGGTTCAGCCGTGATTTCTCCACTGAAAAGCTTTTCGTGGTTCACATAATTGCCGAAGCTCGGGCTCTCCAGCTTCGCGTAGAGATCGGACGCGTTACCGGACTTTTTCAATTCCGCATTGATCCAATGCATCACGGCGTCTCTTTCGTGTTGCTCGGGTTGCTCACTTCCGGTCGGTGGCATCTCTTCCACGTGCAGTGCCCGGAGTACCGTTTTCCAAAGCTCCATGTCATGGCCGGATGCCAGATCAAAACGGATGTTGGACAGGACGACATCTGACTCATTACCGATCTCGCCGTGACAATCGGCACAGTACTTGCGCAAGAAAGGGGAGACGGTTTCGTCGAAGGCCTTTTTGTCCGCGAAAATGGGAGTGTTTGTCTTGCCGGCCTGAGCAAAAAGTAGGTTTGAGGAACACAACAAGGCGGCGGTCAAGGCCATCGCCGAACCAAGAACAGACGCATTCAATGTTTCAATCAACAAGGCAATTTGCGACTGAGAATCAGTATTTGTTTGCAAATCTCGCGGGTCAGTCTTGATTTTGCGATGTTGAGTCATTGCTCCGGCTTTCCATCGAAGGAAAAACGCGGGAAAAACAGAGGGGTTATCCGGGTATCCCATTTCGCATGAGCCTGGAACCGCTCCGGACACTTTTCACTGCTGACGTTAACATCATGCCCCGCGCGGTACAAGTATTCTGCAAGCGTTGGGCAAGGCCGATTCCTGGCTTCCGTTCATTGGCGCCGATGGCGAATCGCCCACTCGAAGTGGTCGGTGGGTGGCTGTCAACCCGTCGCGGGGAGGGGGGGGACCCGGTTTCTCGGGTTCAGCCAGCATTCATCGCGGATCGGGAGAGCGCGAGTCGATGATCGCGACTCGCGATTCGGGGGGACTCGTCCGACCTCGCAGCATTCAAGCCGCGCGGCGGGAGTACGACTTTAGAAGCCCACCAAGCCGGGTGGTGCAGACGACCTCGCTCATTTTGAGCGAGACCTGCGCTTCGGGTGGCTTCTCACAGGCAGGCGGCAAATGGTCGCGGGCACTGTGCGGTCGCTCCTTATTGTACCAGGCCATGGCCTCGCGATTGATGTGATTCAGATGCCTTTCACCGACCACTACGAAGTGATTCAGAACCTCTTGCTTCAAAGTCTGGATGACTCGTTCCACGTGGGCCCTCAGGTTCGGTGACCAAGGTGTGTTGCGTTTGATTTTGGCACCGCCGGATTTCAGCACTTCGTCAAATTGAGCCGCATACTTCCCGTCGTTGTCTCGCATCACGATCTCAACCGGTAGGTCGACATCCTCTGCGTGCTGCAGGAAGTTTCGCCCTTGCTGAACGACCCATGCTGAGTCGGGCTTGTGCGTACATGGCGACAGCCAGACCCGTCTTGTCCCCAGGTGCAGGAACACCAGGAAGTACAGATCGACCAGTCCTTTGGCAGTCCACATTGGCTTCGAAAGGAAGTCGCACTGCCACAGGGTCTGGGAGTGGCGGGACAGGAACTCGTCCCACGATCCTACACCTCGCTGCGAGGTCGGATCGATCCCGTTCTCTTTCAGGATCACCTTCACCGTCTGCTTCGACAGCGTGATCCCCAGCTTTCGGAGTTCGCCGAGGATGCGGGTGTAACCCCAGGTGTTCTCGCGGGCCAGTTGCAGGACCAGATCTCGGACTTCATCCGGTGTCCGAGGTCGGCCGGGTTTCCGTTTCGCGGTCGACTTCTTTGCAGTTTGAGTTTCCTCTTTCTCACGTACCCATCTGCGGAACGTCTGGTAGCTGACGATCGAGATCAGTTCTTTCAGCTGTTGTCCCAGTTTCTGACCGTATCGCAGCAGTCGACGTTTCTCCGAATCGGTCGCGACCAGACGCTCCGGCAGTCGGGCGCGCAGGATCTTGTTCTCCTCCTTCAGGTAGGCCACCTGGCGAGCCAGGTCCTGCCGGGTCACGGACGCCAACAGGGCGAAAAGTGGGTGCAACAGGTGCGACATTGGACTAACGTGGCGCTGGGGCGAGGAACAGGTGATTCCCAAGGAATCAGAGTTTTCTTACCCCGCTGGAACCTCTGCGTTTTCCCGATTCTGACGGCTCAAGTCCCGGAACATTGACCCGTCGATGACGACGTTCCGGATCTGACGATCGCAGCTGGAATCAGCCTGTTAAACGCGCGAGCGCCGAGCACCCAAAACCCCCTCCAAAACGGCCTGCGCTCTCAAAACTGTTAACCAAATTCTCTCCTCCAGTGGCCGTTTTCTCCTCGGTCTGTTAACCCGTTCGAAAAACTTGAGTTTCCAAAACAGCGACCGGACTCAACGCGAAATCGCGACTCCATTGACTCCAAACGACTTACGGCAAAATCGCTCGCGCCGACTTGTTCGAACGGGGGTTGAGTACGGGGAGGGGCTGTGCGCGGCTATTTTTCAGTTCGATTTGTCGTGAGTCTCTGCCACGCAAACACTTGATTCAGCCAAACGGGCGAATGAACGAGTGGTCTCAGAGTTCGTTCAGTGGGATTTACCTTCCCATTCTTTGAGTCCGCCAGGAACAGAATCTCCTCCTGAATCTCCGGTGCCAGTAACAGCAGATCCATGATCTGCGTGACCCGGGCCCGGGTGATCTGGGCCAGGCGGGCGAGGTCGGCTTGGTCTTTGACCACTCCGTCGCGGATCAGCTGTTCGAACCGGATCGCCAGGGCCATCAGGCGGGAGATCCGGGGGATGCGGCCCGCTGGGGGCGGGGCGGGTGGGGCTGTGTCGCGGACCACGCGGTGGCCCGTCCGACCGGTGGCGATGTGGAACTTGCGGCGGAGCGTGAGCGGCGAATCGGTCATGGGGTGTCCCTGTTCTGGTCAATCAAGGCCTGGATTCCGTCCGGGTGCAGCTGCAGCTGGATCTCGCCCGACGGGCCGTCGAAGTCGACCCGCTCGATCAACAGCCGGAGCAGATCGTTCTGTTCCTGCAGCGACATCGCGTTCCACAGCGGATCGAACCGGGCGAACGCCGCTGCGACCTCATTGGGCTGGATCACCCGCAGAAGCATTCGACGCCATCCGAATCAAGAACATCTGGCCGACCGATTGGCATAGGGAGGTTGCGAATCCTTCAAAAGGGATCCCGCCTCCGGGGACAAAGCCCTTCATCAGGCACAGCTTACAAGTCTCAGCTCAAGTTCTCGCACTTTGAGAATGGAAAGCAGAATTCGGGAGGTGTAGGATCAATCCAGACGTTGGATTGGCGGGATCGCGGAAGTTGCCTACCAAACACCTGGGAGATGCTCATGAAGCCGAAGTTCGTCATTCCTGTTGTGGCGACAGCGCTGCTTGGTTTCGGGGGAGTTTGGATTCCCCTGAGTTCGAAAGCGATCTCCCAAGATACCCCGGTCGCGACACCCTCCGCAGCTGAGGCAGAACTGGAATTGCTGCAGGCTTCCGCTGATGAGTTCGTCAAAGCATTCAACTCTGGCGATGCGAAGGCCATCGGCTCTCTTTTCGTGGAGAAGGCCGAAGTCGTCGACGAGGACGGAAACCTCGTGCAGGGGCGCGAGAACATTCAGGCCCGATTTGCGGAGCTGTTCCAGGGGTTCCCGAAAGCCAGCGTGGTTGTGGAGATCACTTCCCTGCGGCAGATCAGCCCAGCGGTCGCGATCGAAGAGGGTGTGACGTCGATCACACTGGTCCCCGATGAACCGGCGTCGGTCAATTCCTACACACTGGTTCATCTCAAGAAGGATGGGAAATGGCAGTTTGCCAGCGTTCGCGACTTTCCTCCGGAAGTGGTCGCGACGCCTCACGATCACCTTACCGCTCTGGAATGGATGGTCGGGAACTGGGTCGATGAAAGCCCCGATGGCCGGGTGGAGACTGCCTGCGAGTGGTCGAAGGATGGCAACTATCTGTTGCTCGACTATGTCGTCAAGGCCAAGCGGGGTGGAGAGCTCAAGGGGACCCAGCGGCTCGGTTGGGATCCACTGCGTCGGTCAATTCGAGGCTGGGTCTTCGACGAGAGCGGCGGAGTGATTGAGTCGGAATGGACTCCAGCTGCG
Organism: Planctomycetaceae bacterium; assembly: GCA_044337025.1. GTDB lineage: Bacteria > Planctomycetota > Planctomycetia > Planctomycetales > Planctomycetaceae > TH-plancto1. The sequence continues at coordinate 33,798 of JBIIOI010000041.1, read as the reverse complement.
GGTTCGTGGCTCGTTCATGGAAAGGGACATACAGCTGAGGGGCAGGCCGTGTCATTCACCCGTGTGTTTACCCCCACTTCGAATGACGGTTATCAGATCGATACGACGCACCGGATTGTCGGGGGAGAGCTGCTTCCCGACTCCACGGTCCGAGTCGTCCGTCGCCCACCCGCACCTGCGGAATAGTTCCTGTCTCCTTTCGACAGCTTGTTTGTGACCTCGATATCACCCACCGCACTTTGGAGTTCCATGATGAATCGTCGTGTCTGGATTTGCCTCGGTCTGTCTTCTGCGCTCGTCTTCTCGACCATGGATAGCCAGTCCGCCTTTGGCCTGGGTGGCCGGGGTGGTGGTGGAGGATTCGGTGGCGGCGGCGGTCGTGTGGGAGGCGGGGGTGGTGGATTCTCCGGAGGCGGGGGAGCACGTCCCTCCGGCGGATTCAGCGGAGGAGGGGGTAGTGCAGGTGGCGGATTCTCCGGAGGAGCCCGACCTTCGATTGGAAGTTCTCCTTCGATGAGTCGTCCGAACCCAGCACCGGTCAGTCGCCCGTCCGGCGGGGCCGGGGCCGCTGGTATCAATCGTCCCACCACGCTTCCCGGCGGTGCCACGCGTCCCAATGTTCAACCCGGAAGCCGTCCGAACCTGGGAACGGGATCAGGCCTGGGTTCTGGAGCGGTGTCTCGCCCGACCACACTTCCGGCCACTCGCCCCGCCACGGGAATCGGATCAGGGCAGGGGATTGGGAGCGGGACCGGCATCGTGAATCGACCGACGAACGTGTCGGGCGGGAACATCAACAACGTCAATATCCGGCCAGGTGCCTCGACCTTGCCGGGAACGCTTCCGGGTCTCGGGAGCGGCACAGCTGGCTCTCGGCTTCCGAATCAGGGAGCCAATCTGCAGGACCGCGTCGCCAACCGTCCTCAGACCCTGCAGGACCGTCAGTCGAATCTCAGCGATCGGATGAGTTCCGGTCGTGAGGACTGGCAGCAGCACCGCAATGACATGCAGGGGAATCGCCAGGACTGGCGCGATCAGAACCGCGAAGACTGGCAGGACTTTGCCGGTGACTACCACGGCCACTATGGAGACTGGTACCACGGCTGCTGCAGCGGGAACTGGTATCCGGGAGCCAGCTGGAACTACATGTGGGACAATTACCCCGTGGCGTCGGCCTTTGGTGTGACTGCCTGGGGAGTGAATCGGCTGGCCTACGGATTCGGGTATGCGACCTATGCCAACCCGTACTACGTAGCAGGGGGCTACGACTATTCGCAGCCACTGGTGGTCTACTCCAGCCCGACAACGGTGAACGTCACGTCGACAACGCCGGAAGCGGCTCCTGCAGAAGCGACCGCCCCGGTCCCTGATGAACCCGGAATGCAGGCCTTCAATGACGCCCGCACTGCATTCTTTGAAGGAAACTCTGAGAAGGCCCTGTCGCTGCTCGACACCACTCTGAAGACCATGCCGAATGATACGGTCGTGCATGAGTTCCGCAGTCTCGTCCTCTTCTCAATGCAGAAGTATCCCGAATCGGCAGCTGCGATTTACGCGGTCCTGGCTGCTGGACCGGGGTGGGACTGGACGACGATGGTTGGGCTGTATGGCTCTGCGGATCGATACACGCAGCAGCTTCGGGCACTTGAGGCGTTTTCCAAGGCCAATCCTCGTTCGTCTGATGCGCGGTTCCTGCTCGGCTACCACTACTTGACTGCGGGACATACCACGACGGCGAACCAGCAGTTCCAACTGGCCTCCGAGCTGCTTCCTGGAGATAAGCTTCTGACCCAGCTGGTCCGGATGACCACTCCCCCGGACAAGGCCAAGACAGCAGCTCCGGCCCCTGTGACCGTCCCCACTGCGGACATCCTGACTGTCGAGAAAGTGGTCGGGAACTGGAAGGCCTCCAGCAACGGCTCGGACTTCCAATTGGAACTCGGCCAGGATGGGCACTTTGTCTGGTCGTTCACGCGTGACAAGAACACCCAATCGGTGAAGGGAGTGTTTGCCGTCGACAAGAACAATCTGGCACTGGAGCCCGATGCCGGGGGCACCATGCTGGCTGATGTCGTCCTCGTCTCGCCCAGCGAGATGCTGTTCACGATGATCGGCAGCGACCCGAAGGACCCCGGGCTCGACTTCAACAAGCAGTAGTGACAGTCGCTTTGGCGACACTTCCACCTGCACCAACCTTGATCGACTCGCTTCAGCCATTGAGGAATGGACCATGACTCACCGCTTCCAGATCACCACCGTCTCGCTCGCCTGCCTCCTGGCAGCTTGTGCGACCTGGTACTTCGCTGGTGGACAGACCCCGGCGAAGGCTGCAGCGCCGAGTGCCTCGGTTTGGAAGATGGATCGGACCGTACTGCCCATCCACGTGCCGGTATCGGAACCGATTACCGAACTGGATGCCCGTAACGCCAAGGCTCCGCCGCGATTGGAGATCAAGGCTCCGGAGAAGGCACCAAACGTCGTGATCGTACTGATTGACGATTTCGGATTCGGTCACAGTAGTGCGTTCGGCGGACCGATTGAGATGCCGACGTTCGAGAAGCTGGCTCAGGGCGGAGTGCGGTACAACCGGTTTCACACCACAGCTCTATGCAGTCCGACTCGCGTCGCACTGCTGACGGGTCACAACCACCATGCCAACAACGCCGGCGCGATCATGGAACTGGCCACCGCGTTTCCCGGCAACACCGGAGTTCGTCCCAAGACCATCACTCCACTGGCCGAGATCCTGCGGCAGAACGGTTACAGCACAGCTGCCTTTGGCAAGTATCACGAGACTCCGCCGTGGGAGGTCTCGACCTCGGGGCCCTATGATCGCTGGCCGACGGGCTCGGGCTTCGACAAGTTCTATGGATTCATCGGCGGCGAAACGAATCAGTGGGCTCCAGCGATTTTCGACGGGGTCACGCGAGTCGAACACAAGAAGTCGCCGGACTATCACTTCACGACCGACATGACCGATCAGGCGATTCAATGGGTCAGTGCCCAGCAGTCCCTGACCCCCGACAAGCCTTTTTACGTGTACTTCGCGACCGGGGCCACACATGCTCCGCATCATGCTCCCAAGGAATGGATCGAGAAGTACAAGGGAAAGTTCAGCGGAGGCTGGGACAAGCTGCGTGAGGAAACCTATGCCCGGCAGCTGAAAGCGGGCGTGATTCCTCCGGGGACCAAACTCACTCCGCGACCGAAGGAGATCCCTGCCTGGGATGATATGAATGCCGATCAGAAGCGGCTTTTCGAACGCCAGATGGAGACGTTCGCAGGTTTTGGAGCCCATACCGATCACGAAATCGGGCGCCTCGTTTCTCAACTGGAAGCGATCGGAGAACTCGACAACACGCTGTTCTTCTATATCGCCGGTGACAACGGCTCGAGCGCCGAAGGGGGCCCGGAAGGGACCTACAACGAGATGATGGCCCTTAACGGGATCGTCGGCAAAGCTGAACAGATGTTGAACCACATTGATGACTGGGGAAGTCCGTCCACGTACCCGCACTTCGCGATTGGCTGGGCCTGGGCCGGAAACACTCCATTCCAATGGACCAAGCAGGTCGCCAGCCACTTTGGAGGAACCCGCAACGGCATGGTGATGCACTGGCCAAACGGGATCAAAGCCAAAGGGGAGATTCGCAGCCAGTTCCACCATGTGATTGACGTCGCCCCGACAGTGCTGGAAGCAGCGATGCTCCCCCAGCCGAAGATGGTGAACGGCGTCGAGCAGCGCCCGATGGACGGCGTGTCGATGCTGTATTCGACCGATTCCCCGCAGGCCCAGGACCGGCGGAAGACCCAGTACTTCGAAATGTTCGGAAACCGAGGGATCTATCACGAGGGCTGGGTCGCCTGTACGCGGCACTCGATTCCCTGGCTCTCTGTGCCGCTGCCTCCCGTCAGTGGAGATGTCTGGGAGCTCTACCACGTGGACGAGGACTTCAGCCAATCGAACAATCTGGCTGACAAGTTGCCGGAGAAGCTCAAGGAGCTTCAGGCTCTGTTCATGAAGGAAGCTGTGCGGAACAACGTGCTGCCGATCGATGACCGTCGGGTCGAGCGATTCAATCCCGACATTGCCGGACGTCCCGATCTGTTGGGAGGCAGAAAATCCCTGACCGTCTATCCAGGAATGAAAGGGATGATGGAAAATGCCTTCATCAACGTGAAGAGCGTCCATCACACGATCACCGCCGAAGTCGAACTCGCTGATGCGAAGACCGATGGGGTCATCGTGTCTCAAGCGGGTGCCTTCGGGGGCTGGACCGTGTACATGAGGGACGGCAAGGCTCACCACGAGTACAACTTCTTTGGCCTGGAACGGACGAACATCGCGGGCGACGCTCCGCTGGGGCCCGGGAAGCATACGATTTTGTATGAGTTCATCCCGGACGCTGCACAGCCGGGAACGGGCGGAAAGTCGATTCTCAGCGTCGATGGCCAGAAAGTCGCTGAAGCCCACATCCCGAAGACCCAGCCGTTCGCGCTTTCGGGCGACGAAGGGGCTGATGTCGGGCAGGACGGCGAGACGAATGTCTCGAAGGACTATCCCGAGGGTGACAACGCGTTCACAGGCAAGATCATTAAGGTGACTGTCGAACGTAAGTGATTCTGCAGCTTTGGCTTGAGGATGCGTCGCGTCGCCTTTGGCACAATCGTCACAGCCGCCACTTGGCACAATTGTTTGCACCCTGCCTTCCTCGGCGTTCGAAGATTAATGAACGTCATTTCAGCAGGGAGGCTGGCCGTGGGGAACTTGCGCAAATCGATTTTCACGCTATTGCTGGGCACACTCACTGCAACCGCAAGTGCCCAGGATTGCGAATGTGTTCCATCCTCGACCGGGTGCAGCGAACTGTCTCCCGACGGGGTCTTTGGCGGCGAGTCCGATTCGCTCTGGGATCGCGATCGTCTGACCGGCGACTGGGGTGGATACCGTACCGACCTGCAGGACAGCGGTGTCAATCTGTACGGATCCTCGACCCACTTCTACCAGGGTGTCGCTTCCGGAGGGCGGGAGCGGGAATTCGAGTACGGCGGAAAGCTCGACTATCGCATGGATGTCGAGGGGGGAAAGCTCGGGCTGAATCCCGGCCTGTTCGTCAATGTCCACGCCGAAACTCGCTATGGCAATTCGATCAACAACATCGATGGTGCCTTGGCTCCCGGCAACATTGCCATGGCCTTTCCACTGCCGGATGAGAACGTCACAGCCCTGGCGGGTGTCATGATTACACAGGCCCTGAGCGAAGAGTTCGCGGTCTTCGGGGGAAAGATCAATACGCTCGATCAGTACCCGATCCGCTACAATGGTGGCCCCGGACTGGCTGGGTTTATGAACACCTCTCTGGTGTTCAATCCGATCGGCGGTCGCACGGTCCCGTACTCAGCTGCGGGCGTCGGATTTGCGATCATGCAGGACAAGGTTCCGGTCTTCACGTTCACGGTGTTTGATCCTGACGAGCGGTCGACGATTGGATTCGATGATCTGTTTGAGAACGGAGTTCTGTTCGTTCCCGACCTCGTTCTGCGGACCAATTTCTGGGACCGACCGGGGATCGTGAATATCGGTGGAACCTACAGCAGCAAGTCGTACACCTCCGTGGATCCGGCAGCCTATCTGGCCAACATCCCGGGCCTTTTGGCCGGGGCGTTTCCCCAGGAGACGGGATCGTGGTCCGTCTACTCGGCGTTCTATCAGGCCCTGTGGGTGGATCGTGCAGACCCACAGCGGAACTGGGGAGTGTTCGGCCAGTTCGGAGTCTCTGATGGAAATCCGAATCCGATTCAGTACGTGGCCAATGGGGGCATCGGCGGTCGCAGCATGCTCCCCGGGAGAAGTCAGGATACGTTTGGAGTGGGCGTGTTCTATCTGGGGCTAAGCAGCGAGTTCAAACGGTTGGCCCGCCCGTTCGTTCCCCAGGACGACGAGTATGGCTTCGAGACGTTCTACAACTACGCGGTCACTCCCTGGTGCCATGTCACCGGCGACCTGCAGGTGGTCAATCCGAGCACCATCAGCGTGGACACTGCAGTCATCACGGGGATGCGAGTTCAGGTGCTGTTCTAACGCGTGATGAGCAATCGTTTTCCAGAAAATGAGAGCATGATGTTTCGATGGACTGCGTCGCTGTACATCGGATTGTTCGTTCTCCTTGTGAGTTCGCCTCCTGGAGTAAAGGCTCATGAACGGCTCCGCCCCATCGCGTCGACTGCGACCGAAACAACGCCGCTGACTCCATCGCTTGTGTTCTCCGAAGAAGCGGAGGACCTTTTCTCTCAAGCCGCCTCACTCTTTGATTGGCGATTGACAGCCGAACATTCAGGCGGTGCCTTGAATCAAGAACCGAACCACCCGAACTGGATCCCGCAGGGCGAGATTCGAGTGATTCGAGCACAGTCTGGGACTGGAGGAGATGATCTCGCGACACAAGTGGTCGACCCGACGGCCGCTCTCACATCGATATCATTTCAGAACACCTTTGTTCCCTCTTATCACGGAATCCCTGAAAGCGGAAACACGTTTACATTTCGCCCGGTTATTCCCATGCAAGTGTTCGGTCAGAATCAGATTCTGCGAGCCTCGATTCCTTACTCGATCGATGGTCCCGGGAACGATGGACTGCAACCTGTCCAGATTTTTGACCTGTTTGTGATTGAAGAGTCATGGGGACGCTGGGGCGTGGGACCTTTAGTCAGTTTTACTCCGGCGTCACCGAATGGTCATGACACGTTTCAACTCGGCCCAGCTGCGGGATTCACGTCCCAGCACGGACCGTGGACCTTGGGGTTTTTCAACCAGAATCTGCTCAGCGATGATTTTGCGGTGTCATCGTTCCAACCGATCGTGGCTTACACAATCTCCAAGCAGTGGACGGTGAGCCTGGGGGATCTCCAGCTGGCGTATGACTGGAAGACATCACAGTGGGCCTCACTGCCGATCGGGTTCCAAGTTAATTACATCACCAAGGTCTTCGGCAGCCCGCTCCGCTTCTACTATAACCCCCAGTACAACTTTCGACAGTTGCATGGTACTCCGGAGTGGTCCCATACAATGGGCGTGTCGCTGCTGCTGCCTTAACAGCCCGCTGAAAAAGTCGCCAGACTGAAAACTGTTGAGTCGTGAATTCAAGCACGATCGGCATCGAAACGGCAGTCGACAGAGCCTGCGGGTGACTCAATCACACGTGTTACCGGAGCGGTGATTCCATGACACACCGGAAGCCCACGTGATTGCTGCCGGTGCGGACTTCCCCCTTGCCGCGGGTGCCGACGATGTACCGGGTGCAGTATTTGTCGGTACACAAGAACGACCCGCCGCGATGGACGCGTTTCTTCTCGGTCGGCTCAGCGGGATCATAAGGGGTTTCCGGCCCTTGGGGATTGCGGGCCACCCCGCCCTGTGCCGACAGCGTTTGATAGTAGTCCGCTCGATACCAGTCGCTGGTCCATTCCCACACGTTCCCGGCCATGTCGTACAGCCCGAACGGGTTCTTGCCATACTGAGCCACGGGGGCGATTCCCCGGAACCCGTCCTCGCCCGTGTCTCCATTTACCAGCGGAAACTCCCCTTGGTAAATGTTGGCCTTGAACTCTCCACCGGGCTTCAGATCCTGGCCCCAGACATACGTGTCGCCCGCCGTTCCGCCGCGGGCTGCGAACTCCCACTCGGCTTCCGTAGGGAGCCGCTTGCCAGCCCACTTCGCATAGGCCACGGCGTCTTCGTAAACGACTTGAACCACCGGGTACTTCTCACGGCCCTCCAGGTTGCTGTCGGGACCTGTGGGATGACGCCAGTCTGCGCCGGCGACGTAGTTCCACCACTGAAAATAGTTGTCAAACGGAACGGGTGTTTCGGTGGGGGTAAACACCGTCGAGCCGGCGATCAGGTTCTCGGGCGGAGCTGTCGGGAACTCGGCCTGGGTCGGTTTCTGTTCCGCGACGGTGACGTACCCGGTCGCCTCGACAAAGTGGGCGAACTGTTCATTGGTCACTTCGGTCGAGTCCATCCAAAACCCGTCGACGTAGACGCGGTGAATCGGCTGGGCATCGCGAGTTGTGCCTGGCATCCCACACAGGGACTCGCTCTGTGAGTCGCTCCCCATGGAAAACTCGCCGCCGGGAATCCAGACCATTCCTGCAGGTTCCGGGGCCGGAGCAGTTGCCGAGTTCGCGATCGTCGGTTCGAATCCTGCTCTGGCATCCTCTTCCGAGACCGGTGAGGAGAGAACCTCCGGCTTCTGCTGGGTGGACGAACCTCCGTCGTACACCGACGCTACAACCACAGCAATCGCCGACACGACAAGACAGGCGAGCAGCTTGATCGCCGGTGAGCCAAGCCGCGAAGGACCGAGATGAGGATCGGGGGCACTCATGGGTAGATTCGATTCCAGTCCGCTTTCATGTCGACGACCGTCCAACCGTTCTTCTGAGCTTCGGCCAACCCGCGATCCAGTCGTCCCACATGGGATTCCCGATCGTAGGCCCATTCCCGCTCGGCATCGGTATGGTGAACATACAGGCAAAACCGCGCACCGGCTCCCGCAGCAGTCCACTGCAGCATCTGCAGGTCACCGTCGGAGTTGCCGAAGGCTGCGATCGGGCGGCGCCCGATATGCTGCTGGATGCCAACCGGTTTGCCCTCCTTGTCGTCGATGAAATTGATCTCTGGTAGCCGCACCAGAACGGGCTTTCCTTCGCGGACCTCGAATCGCGTCTTGATGCTGCTTCCAATGACTTGCTCGGGAGGGATTCCATAGACCGATTCCGCCCATGGCCTCATGAACTCGATTCCGCCGCCGGAGACGATGTAGGTCTTGAATCCATTCGCTCGCAGATAGGCCAGCAGTTCCAGCATCGGCTGATAGACCATACTGGCAAATTGGCGTTTGGTGATCGGGTGTCGGGCACTCGAAATCCACTCTTTGACGATCCCCTCGAACTCCTCCGTCGTTACACCCGCGTGAGTCGCCATAACGAGTTCCAGCAGTGCTTTCTCGCCTCCCGCGAGTACGGCTTTGGTGTCGCCTCGCAGAACCGATGCGTACGGCTCTTTGTCCTTCCACTCGGGATGCTGGGGGGCTAGAGCCTTCACACGATCGAAGGCGAAGAACGCCTGAAAGTACACCGGCTGCTCGGCCCACAGGGTTCCGTCATTGTCAAACGTCGCCACCCGTTCAGCCACGGGGACGAACTCAGGGGACCCCTCACGGGTCACCTTCTCAACGAATGCAACGATTGAAGCCTTGGCCGCGCCTTCATTCCAGGATGGCAGTGGGTCAGCGGCTATGAGTTGCGTAATCCACAGAATGGATAGGAGAGCGATTGCAGCTGATTTCATGGGTGATGTTCCCGAGACATCTCATCAAAAAAGGGTGCCATCGTTTCCGATGGCACCCCGAGTTCTCGAAAGGGTTACTGACCCGCAGCGGTCATCTTCTTGATCTGCTCCTCGAGCGAAGAAAGGCTCCAGTCACCCGGCGTCTGGCTGGGCGGATACTCTTTCATCGTCAGCAGGAACTTGGCAGCCACAGCCTGCATCGGACCCAGCACGTAGGCCCGATCGATCATCCAGTCGTGATAGGTGTTCGAGTTGTGCTGAGCCTTCTCGAACGGGTCACGACGCAAGTTGAACAGCAGTGGCAAACGCAGCTTGATAAACGGCTCGCGCCAGACCTGCAGCTGCTCGGCGCGATTTTCCAGGTAAACCGCCTTCCAGTCATTCACGCGGATGGCGACGATGGCGCCTTCGTCGTTCACGTAGATGAACTGCTCACGCGGGGACTTCTCGGTCTTGCCGCTGAGATAGTCGAGCATGTTGAAACCATCGATATGGTTCTTGTAGGTCCGACCGTTGAGTTCCACCCCCTTGAGCAGCTTCTCCTTGATGTCGGGGGCACCCGCAGCTGCGGCGAAGGTGGGGAGCCAGTCCTCGTGCGAGACGATCCCGTTCAGCGTCGTACCGGCTGGGAACTTGCCCGGCCAGCGGATGAAGCAGGGAACGCGGTAAGCCCCCTCCCAGTTCGAATTCTTCTCGCCGCGGAACGGCGTGGTTCCAGCATCCGGCCAGGTGTTGTAGTGGGGACCGTTGTCGGTCGAATACTGAACGATGGTGTTGTCAGCGAGTCCCAGATCGTCGATCAGCTTGAGCAGCTCACCCACGTGACCATCGTGCTCGATCATGCCATCGGTGTATTCGTCGTGTCCTGGATGGCGGCTTTCCTTCTTCACATGCGTGCGGAAGTGCATCCGAGTTCCGTTCCACCAGCAGAAGAACGGCTGACCGGCCTTGTGTTGCCGGGTGATGAACTCCTTGGCAGCTGCGAGGGATTCCTCGTCGATTGTCTCCATCCGCTTCTTGGTCAGCGGGCCGGTGTTGACGATCGTCTGTCCGCCTTTTCCGTCGGCCTTGCAATGGAGCACGCCGCGCGGCCCGAACACTTCGCGAAAGGTCTTCCCATTCGCCAGTTTCTGGTCACCGGGATAGTCCTCATGCTCGGGCTCTTCCTCGGCATTGAGGTGGTAGAGATTCCCGAGGAACTCGTCGAAACCGTGCATCGTCGGCAGATGCTCGTCCCGGTCACCCTGATGGTTCTTCCCGAACTGACCGGTCGCGTAACCCTGACTTTTCAGCACGGTCGCCATCGTCACATCGGTCTTCTGCCAGCCTTCCTTCGCACCGGGCATTCCGACCTTGGTCATTCCTGATCGCACAGGGACGGAGCCACTGATGAAGGCGGCACGGCCCGCTGTACAGCTCTGCTGGGCGTAGTAATCGGTGAACGCGACACCTTCCCGAGCCACGCGATCGATGTTGGGGGTCTTGTACCCCATCATCCCCCGGTTGTTATGGCTGATGTTCCAGGTGCCGATGTCATCGCCCCAGATGACGAGAATGTTCGGCTTCTTGTCCTGTGCATTGGCTGTCAGAGCCAGTCCAAACGCCACGGCGAAAGCCATGGCCCAGTGCTTCAATCGCATGAGGTTTGTCTCCTGTAGTGGTACGGACAGTGAAAGTGGTGAAGACGACAAGAGGTGGCGAACGCCTTGCTTGTCATCGGCATGCAGTCATGCGTCGACACGTTGCTGCAGCCCAGAACGCTCACAACACTTGGCCACCTCAGTCTCGCATGTCCCCAAGGGTATCACAACTAACGGTACGTCGAAAAACTGCGGAGAGTGCAGATTCATTCGACAGATGTGCGCTGTACAAAATTTATGCGACTTTTCGGTGAGGCAGAAATCAGGCTTACGTTCATCAGCACCATGAGAATTCTCGCTCCGAAGTGGGCCGAGATTGATTGTCAAACGTCCGTGATGACCTGCGCTGACCCGGGCTCCAGTCTCGGAATCGCCTCCGCGCGGACCGGGAGCGGGCGAGCAACAGGTGCCGATCGGCGGCGGGAAGGCTCAGCCGGACTCGCAGCTTTCATGCCGCACGGCGGGAGGAGGACTGGAGAAGGCAAGTCGTGCCGACGACTTCGCTCATCTTGGGCGAGACCTGCGGATCAGGGAGCTTCTCACACACTGGCGGCAAGTGGTCGCGGGCGCTGTGTGGCCGTTCCATGTTATACGAGGCACTTGCCTCGCAGATCAGATAGTTCAGGTGCTGCTGGGCCACAACGACGAAGTGGTCCAGAACCTCCTGATTCAGCGTTCGGATGACTCGTTCCACATGCGCCCGCAGGTTCGGAGACCAGGGCGTGTTGCGTTTGATTCTAGCGCCACCGGATTTCAGCACATCATCAAACTGGGCTGGGTGCTTTCCATCGCTGACCCACATTACGATTTCGACCGGCAGGTCGACATCCTCCGCGTGCTGCAGGAAGTTTCTCCCCTGCTGAACCACCCACGCTGAGTCTGGTTTGTGAGTACATGGCGACATCCAAATCCGCCTTGCCCCTGGGTGCAGGAACACCAGGAAGTACAGGTCCACCAGCCCCTGGGCCGTGCACATCGGCTTCGACAGGAAGTCACACTGCCACAGGGGCTGGGAGTGGCGGGACAGAAACTCATCCCGCGATCCCTCACCGCGACTGGATGTCGGATCGATCCCGTTCTCTTTCAGGATCACCTTCACAGTTCGCTCAGGATGCGGGTGTAACCCCAAGTATTCTCCCGAGCCAGTTGCAGCACCAGGTCCCGAATTTCATCCGGTGTCAGAGGTCGGCCAGGTTTCCGAATCTCCTGCTACATTTTTCGATAACTCGTTTCGCGTGCGCTCTGAGTACGGGGAACGAAAGTGTGGAGCTAGGAATCCCGCGGCCCACGGGTTGACAAAAACGCTGGCTGCGAGAGCATCCATCGCTTCTGCGCGTAACAGACTTTTCAGAAACGAGTTATGTCGCTGCAAAATCGTACAGAACTCTCTCGCTCTCGACCTCTCTCTCCTCCGGTTGAGCACGAAGGGGGAGGAGGAACTTACGACCACACAACTTTCCCACTGCATCTTGCCAAACCTCAATCTACACTTATATCATCCACCGCTGATGGGTGCGGCACAGTTCGGACCTATTCCTCCCTCATGAGAGCTTTGTCCCGGTCACGGGATCCCGCCTGCTCTCCGCTGGACATAGCGGCACTCGACCAGGAGTTCCCCATGCGCGTCACGACCTTCGGTCTCACGCTGCTGCTCTCACTGCTTGGCAATTCGCTGCTGCGGGCTCAGGCTCCAGCTGATACGCCCCCTGCCGTTCCCCCGCTCAGTACCGTTATCGATCAGGCCCTCGCCCCGCCCAGCGGGTTGACGGTCGGAGTCTGTTCGGACGCCGAGTTCCTGCGACGCGTCAGTCTCGATCTGATCGGGTACCCGCCGACCGCAGCTGAGGCCCGGGCCTTTCTGGCGGACCCGGCTCCCGACAAGCGGGTCAAGCTGGTCGATCAGCTGCTCGCCTCGCCGCGGTTTTCCAGGCACCTCGCCACAGCGATCGATCTGTGGCTGATGGAGCGGCGGTCGAACCCGAATGTTTCGCAGGACGAATGGCACGCTTGGCTGGTCAAATCGGTCCGTGAGAGGAAGCCCTGGAATGTCCTGGCCCGCGAAATCCTGACCGCCGATGGAGCCGACCCAGCCGCTCGCCCCGCCGCCCGGTTTTATCTCGACCGAGGCTCCGAACCGAACCAGATCACCCGCGATGTCGGCCGCATCTTCTTTGGCCGCGACCTGCAATGTGCCCAGTGCCACGATCACCCGCTGGTCGATGACTTCAAGCAGGCGGACTACCACGGCCTGCTGGCGTTCATCGCTCCCAGCTATGCGGTTGCGATTAAGACCGGTGATAAGACCCTCAATATTCACGCCGAGAAGGCCGGGACCGACCTGCAGTTCGAGTCGGTCTTCTTCAAGGGGACGATGCACCGCACCCCGCCGCGAGTTCCCGGCGACCTGCTGATCAACGAGCCGCACTTCTATCCCGGTGAGGAGTACACAGTCGCCCCCGCCGACAACGTCCAAGCCGTCCCCAAGTTCAGCCGCCGTCAGAAGCTGGCCGAGATGGCCACCAGCGGCACGAACCGGGGCTTCAACGAGAACATCGCCAACCGGCTCTGGTCGCACATGTTCGGACGTGGGCTGGTCCAACCGCTCGACATGCACCACGCCGACAACCCCGGCACGAACCCGGTCCTGATGAAGGCCCTGGGCGAGCGGTTCGCAGCCATGAACTACGACATGAAGGGATTCCTGCGGGAGATCGCCCTGTCGCAGGTCTACCAGCGACCGTTCGATGCCCCCGGTGACCTGCTGACCGCAGCCGCTCAAGCCGCCACCCAGCTGGCTCCGCTGGAGGCCGAACGAACCGCAGCGAGCGCCGCCTATACAACCACCAAGACAGCCTTTGAGCAGGCCACCTCCGCTTACGAAGCCGCCGAGAAGGCCTACCTGCCCGTCGTGGCGGAACTCGACAAAGCGCGGACTCAGAGTGCAGAGGCCAAGAAGAACCTCGATGCTGCCAACGCCGCCGTGGCTGAGGCCCAGAAGCAAGTCGCCGCCAAGCAGGAGATCGCGACCTCACTGCAACAAGCCGTGACCGCCGCTCAGGCAGCTGCTCAGAAGCTCCCCGCCGATGGCGAGCTGGCCGTTGCAGCTGCGAAGTTCGCGGAACGCTCGACGCAGGTCACTGGCGAAGTGGCTGCCCTGCAAAAAGTCGTCGAAGAGAAGACCGCCGCGGTCGCTGCACCGGCGAACGCCTACGCGGCCTCGAAGACTGCGATCGATGCCGCCATGGCAGCCGTACAGCCGCTGCGTGACGCCCTCAAGCAGAAGGACTCCGAGCTGCTCACGGCCCGTCGGCAGATGCAGGATCAGGTCGGAGCCCTGGCCGCGATCGATGCCCGCATCGTGACGACGAAGGCTCTGGCCGCTCTCGCCACCGCGAAGCAGTCGCTCGACATAGCTCAGACCGCTCTCGCCGCTCGCGAGGCCGAACACAAGGCCGCAACGGAACAGCTCGTCGCCTACACCCCCACGATGACTGAGCGGGAAGCGGCTCTCAAAGTCGCGACCGACGCCCTGACCGCAGCCACCGCGACAGTCCAGGCCGCTCAAGCCGAACAGGCGAAGCACCTGGCCCTCGTGAAGGACCTGACCACTGCTTCGGACGCTGCCGGGGCCGCTCTGGCCAAGTTGCCGGGTGATGCCGTCATCGCGGAGGCCTCGACAAAGCTCAAGGAACGGCTGGTCGCGGTCCAGACCGAGTCGGCCCAGTACCAGACCAAGGTCGACGAAGCAACGACCGGCCAGACGACAGCCACCGCGACTCGCGATGCGGCTCAGAAGCAGATGGAAGAGGCCGTCGCCGAGCGGACTCGTCGGGAGCAGGTCGTGGCCACCGCCGTCGCCGCGATCACCACCACCCAGGCCGATCACACGAAGTCTCAGAGCGAGATCGCGACGCTCTCCAACGATGCGATCGACGGGTACTCGAAGCAATTCACGCTGGCCAACCTGAAGGCCCTGACCCCGGAACAGCTCTGCTGGTCGATCTTCCAGGTGACTGATGTCTATGGTCGACACTGGAATGCGGAGGTCGCCGAACTCGACAAGACAGCTCCCCTGACCGATCCCCAGAAGCAAGACCCAGCTGCGGTCGCAGCCCGCACGCTCGACCTGGAGCAGCGGACCTATGACAAGCTGAAGGGGAACCTCGGCACGTTCATCCAGTTCTATGGAGCGGGAGCGGGACAGCCGCAGGCCGACTTCTTTGCCACCGCCGATCAGGCACTCTACGCCGCCAACGCCGGTTCCATCACCAGCTGGTGTGCTCAAGTCGGGGGCAACGTGACCGATCGAGTCGTGACGCAAGCCGACGCCAAGCTGGCGGCGGAGGAGCTGTACCTGGGCGTGCTGACCCGCCTGCCGACCGAGGCCGAGTCGGCAGCGGTCGCGGAGATTCTGACGAAGCGAGCTGCCGACAAGTCCGTCGCAGCTCAGGAACTGGTCTGGGGCCTCGTGAACTCCGCGGAGTTCCGGTTCAATCACTAAGCGTTGAAGGTTGAGCGTTGAGAGTTGAGGGATCAGAGACAAGCCTTCTAACTCTCAACCCTCAACTCTGAACCCTCAACCTCCGGAGGACACCATGCAAGACGCACATTACGCCTGTCGCTCCAGCGAGCACACGCTGGCTCGCCGCAGCTTTCTCGGGACTCTGGCAGCCACAGCCACGGGAGCAGTGGCGGGAGGGCTCGGGATCTTCTCCTCACCCGCCATTGCCCAGCAGCTGAAGTCCGATCAGAAGCGGGTCGTGGTCATCAACATGCACGGCGGGCTGAGCCAGCTGGAGAGCTGGGACCCGAAGCCCGGAACCGAAACTGGCGGACCGTTCCTGAGCATCCCGACCTCAGTGCCGGGGATTCATATCTCGGAGCTGCTGCCCGAGACCGCACAGATCATGCAGCACCTGTGCCTGCTGCGCGGGGTCAACACCAGTGAGGATGACCACGGCAAGGGCCGGTTCATGATGCTCACCGGTCGGCGGCAGATGCCGGGTCTCGACTTTCCGGAGATGGGCGCCGTCTGTGCCAAGACGCTGATGCCGGAGAATGGCGACCTGCCCGGCCATATCGTGATTACTCCCGGCGGAGGCGGTGGACGCGGCAACGACTCAGCCTATCTGGGGCCGAAGTATGCCAGCATCCACCTCGGCAACGGCAACCCGCCGCCGAACACTGCTTTGCCCGGCGGCCTGACGGAGCAGTCCGAGCTGGCCCGGCACGACTTCCGTCGGCAGGTCAACGAGCGGTTCCTCAACCGCCGCCGCACCGCCGTGACCGAGGCCTTCACCTACTCCTATGAGCAGGCCCTGAAGCTGATGCAGAAGAAGGATGTCTTCGATGTCTCGAAGGAGCCCGCTGCCGATCACGAGCGCTACGGCAAGCATGACTTCGGACGGCACTGCCTGCTGGCCCGGCGGCTGCTCGAAAGCGGCGTCGGCTTCGTCCAGCTGGCCCACTCGAACTACGACACCCACAACGAGAACTTCAACTTCCACATCGAGCAGATGGCCGAGTTCGACCGCGGGTTCTCCTGCTTTGTGAAGGACCTGGCCGATCGCGGCATGCTGGAAAGCACGCTGCTGATCGTGCTGTCGGAGTTCGGTCGCACGCCCAACATCAACCACTTTGCCGGACGCGACCACTGGTCGCGGGCCTGGTCGGTCTGCGTAGCTGGGACGCGATTCCCCCGCGGCGTGGCGTTCGGCAAGACGAACGACAAGGGGACCGAAGTCACCGAAGGCCAGTGCGACCACGGCAACCTGTTCCACACCTACCTGCAAGCTGTGGGAGTGGACTCGAATGGCTCATTCGACATCGACGGCCGCGACCTGCCGATCGCCGATCCGTCGTCCAAGATGATCGATGGGCTTCTCACGTAAGAAGTCCTTGGTCATTGGTCCTGAGTCATTGGTGATGCCACAGAACTAATGACCAATGACTAGGGACCAAGGACGAATGACAATGCTGGACGTCAAACAAACTCACGTCGTCACTCAGTGGCAGGCCGACCGACCGCTGAATGTCTGTCGGTTCGACCCGCAGGGGCGTTACGTGGTCGTCGGGGCCGAGGACTCCACGCTCGCTAGGTTCCAGTTGTCGGACGGGGCGAAGACACTCTTTACCGGCGGGCACCAGACCTGGGTCTTTTCGCTCGCGTTCTCCAAGGACGGAAATACTTTCGTCAGCGGCGGCGGTGAGGGGAAGCTCACTTGGTGGGAGACCGCAGCTGCGGCTCCCGCACCGCTGCGTTCGATCGCCGCTCACAAGGGGTGGATTCGCGCGCTGGCGGTCAGTCCGGATGGAACGCTGCTGGCCAGCGGCGGGAATGATCTGGTCGTCCGGTTGTGGAACATGGCCGATGGAGCAGCTGTTCGCGAACTGCCGGGGCACGAGAAGCACATCTACAGCGTGGTCTTTCATCCGAATGGAACGACGCTGTTTACCGGCGACCTGAAGGGAGCCGTCAAGCAGTGGGACGTGGCGACTGGTCAACTGCTGCGAACGTTCGATGCCAAGCCGCTCTACTCGTACAACGATGGCCAGGGCGTCGACTTCGGCGGAGTCCGCGGGCTGGCTGTGTCTCCCGATGGAAAGTGGCTGGCAGCTGGCGGGCTGTACAAGGCCACGAACCCGCTGGGAGCTGTCCACGAGCCGATCATCTGCCTGTTCGATCTCGCCTCCGACAAGCCGGACCCGGTTCGGCAGCAGATTGCCGAAGGAGTCACGCAGGGGATCATCTGGGGCCTGCGCTGGCTCAGTGACGGTTCACTGATGGGAGTCAGCGGCGGCGGCTCGGGTGGCTTCTTGATCTTCTGGAAGCCCGACGCCGACAAAGATTTCCACCGCTTCTCCCTACCCAATCTGGCCCGCGACATCGACCTGCACCCGGACGGTCTGCAGGTCGCGACCGCCCACCATGACCGGCATGTCAGGATCACCAAACTGGCCGCGAAAACGTCGTAGAATTCCGCCTCGTCGGCTGAATTTTGCCACTCCAATCAAGTTGCACGAGCGAGGCTACAACGGTGTGAGCAGCCGCCACGAACGAGAGGTTCCGTCAGGAAGAGTTACCCAGGCGTTCGTGATAAAACCGGTGGGTGACCAGAGGCTGGTCCAGAGCTCATGTGTCACCGAATTTCGAGCGACCAGATCGGCTCGACCATCTCGGTTGAAATCGCCCACTCGGACGTCCGTCCACTTCGATTGCGGAGCGGACCAGTTGCCGAGGTGCTTCATGACGAAGCCGCTCGTGGCGACTTCGGCCAACCACCACTGGCCGATTGATGATCGTCCGATGATGTCATCACGTCCGTCTCCGTTGAAGTCGGCGACGCGAACGTCGCTCCAGGTCGTTCCGGTCGACCAGTTTCCATAGTACAGAGCTGCCGAAAACGATGTGCCAGTGGAGCGATTGACCCACCATTGGCCGATCGCGGATCGTCCGGCAATATCCGCCCGGCCATCTCCATTGAAGTCGCCAACCTGCACATCGGACCAGGTGGTCGCGGTCGACCACAGGCCCCACTGGCTGGTGGTGAAGACGACACTTGCCGAGGTCGTCCCGGTGGCCAGGGATACGAACCACAGCCCGGCACTGTTTCGTCCCGCGATATCGGCCCGGCCATCACGATTGACGTCCGCGACGAGGACGTTCTGCCAGGTCGTCCCAGTCTCCCAGCGGCCCCAATTCCGGCCTTCGAGGCTGGTTCCCGTCGACTGCCAGATCCACCATTCCCCGGCGTCATTGCGGGCGGCGAGATCGCTTCGACCATCTCCATCAAAGTCGCTCACCAAATGGTTTGTCCAAGTCGTGCTCGTGCTGGTCATGACCCACGACACAGCCACTTCGGGAACACCGGTCGTTCCCATCAGCGAGATCCACCAGGTGCCGTCGCTGGTCTTGCGAGCGGCGAGATCGCTCCGGCCATCTCCGTTGAAATCCCCGGCGACAATCTGTTCCCAGGGCCCGACTCCGAAGACATTGGCTGAGCTCGCGGTGAAACTCGTTCCGTTCGAGGTCAGAGTGAGCAGTTCATTCCCCGCCCCGCCGATATCCCGCACGACCAGGTCGGGTTTGAGATCGGAGAACTGGAGCAACAAGTAGGGCTTCTGGCCAGAATGAGCCGCAGAATCGCTCGTATCAATCACCACGCCATCCGCGCTGCCATCGTTCCGCAGTACCAGTCCCAATTGGCCGGTACCGATCAGAGCACGAACGTAAGCGACATCAAGCAGAGCTGAGTGAACCTTCACCTGATTGGAACCGCCGGCATTCGAGATTGGACGCGATCCGATCTTTGTCCCGAGTCCGGCATCGGCAGCTTCCAGTGTCCCGTCGCCGGTGTAGCCAAAGATGTCCATCGGAACAGAAACGGTGGTCCCCCCGACCAGGCTGGTGGTGTGGAAGAAGAACCAGGCGCTTTTGAGCGGGCGGTTGGCGGGGATCGCGGAAAGATCGAACTCCAGGACTCCTCGACTGGAGTTGGCGCCCCCTTGAATCAGCATCCCGGGGGCCACCGATTGATTGGCTGTGAAGTTCGAAAGAATCGTGAACCGGCTCGATCCCGAGAGCGTGGCGGGTTGGAGGATCGTCGCCAAATCGCCGGTGTTTCGGTACGTATATGTCGCGGCGACCGCTTGATTGGGGAGAGCATCGAGGGGACCCGATGATTCCAACACCAGCCGTCCCGCCTGAACGTGGCCGATCAGATTGAAGTAGACACTGGCCTGTTGCTGGTCAGTCCAACCCCAATAGGCCCCGGTTTTCAAGCGATCACGAGAGGTTCCCGGCTTGCGGGCCAGGAATCGAATCACGAATGTCGTGGACTCTCCCGGAGCCAACTCCATGTCGGTCCCGGTCGAATTGATCTCGAAATTGCCACTCCAGGTCTCTGTCAGCCAGGAATCCGGGAACCGCAGGATCCCTGTCCCGACATTCTGAATCTGGACCGTCTTGGCCACGGCGATTCCCGAGGCGGTGGTGCCAAAATCGATCGTCCCGGAGTAGGGGAACACCTCGACTCCGTCGACCGTAATCCGGGCCAGCGGCTGATCGAGCGCGGTACGAGTTGAGGTGAGTGTGACTTCATACGGGGACTCATCCCCATCGTTGCTGACCATTTGCAACGTACCGGTCGAGGTCCCCGCCACCGATGGATTGGCAGCGATCGTCAGATCTGCGGACCCGCGATTCGTCACACGGAAGTCGCGCATGGTGGTCGCCCCCACGGTGCCGCTTCCAAAGTCGATCACACCTGTCCCATCGGGCAGTACGTTGCCCCCGGAGCTGAGTTCGATGTCGGGCGACATCGTGATCGCTCCCTGGTGATCGAGACGCACCGCATCGGCGATGGTGAACCCCGTGGTCGTCGTGTTGACCAGTTCTGTGACCAGCGTCGAGTCGTTCCCCGTGACGGTAATCGTGCCAATGACTCGCCAGCCTGAACCGTCCTGAACGAACTCCGTGGGGGTATTCCGCTGATTGAATGTCTTGGTCGCAGCCTGGGTTCCATTGACGAGAACTCGGTACGGAGCGGTCGTTGTCCGATTCGAATTGGCCGACCAGGTCGCTGCGATCCGGTAAACTCCTGGCGTCAATCCGCTGAAGGTCCAGGTCGCTTGCGCGGTGCCGTTCCCGGCGGGAGTGCGCAAGACTGACCGACCACGACCGCTGTTCTCGTTCGTCCAGGTTCCGGTGGTGGCGAAGCCGGTTCCACCATTGTCGATAATTTGCGACTGCGGCTCCGCCAGATTCACGAGCTGAACTGTGACCGTGGTCGATACGGTCTGCCCGCTGGCCTCGGTTGCAGTCACTGTCAATGTGTAAACCGGCGTTGTCTCGAAGTCGAGGGATGAACCACGTTTGACAGTGATCTCTCCCGTCACCGGATCGATGCGGAATACGTCGCCGGTGTTTCCACTCGTGATCTCGTAGCGATAGCTTTGCCCGGCAAGCGGAGTCAGGCCGGCTGTTCCGACGACCGTCCCGAACGCTGCCGGCTCTTTCACCGTCAACGTCAGAGACGGGAATGCAGGGATAGCGACTGGGAATTCATAGAGCTGGGCGGATTGGCTGTTCTCCACCAGGACCGTGGGCCCCGACATCGTCAGGCGCTGAATGGAACTGCCGTGCTTCGTCGGCACAGTTGCCACACGAGTCCAGGTCGCACCAACCTTCTCGAACAGTTCCAGTCGTCCCCCATCGCGACGGCTGGAGACCGTCAGCAGATTTCCGGACAGTGCCATCGCCTGGCCGAACTCCTGGTAATTGTACGATGAAATGGAGTCGGAGTTGATCCGGGCGGTCTCTTGCCAGACTCCCCCGACTCGCTCCCAGACGAGCACCACCCCCGATGTATTCTGGCGGGTTGTCGAGTCATAGCGGCTCCATTCGGGGAAAGAAGCAAAGAGCCGATCCCCGTCCAGAATGACACTTGTGGGCGGATGGTTCGCGCAGCCAACAACTGTCGGCGCTCACAGGCATCCAGGAGCATTCCACTCCGCCGCAACCGGTGCGGCGCTGCCACTTTTAGAGCAAACGCTCGTTGAAGCAGTTGTTCAAAGGTAGAACCCTCGTCGCTAGGCCGCCGCTTCAAAGACAAGAATCGAAGCCCGGCAAACCATCGACACAGGAGCGACATGATTGGAGTTTGACCGGGAGAGATGGGTCCGGAGAATCAAGAATACGAGTGATCAGCTTCCAGAAATCGTTCTCCTTGATCAATTTAGGTGTGTCAATGAACACGGTTGGCCAGCATCTGGGGAACTTGGACGTACGGGACGCCGCGACCGGCCGCTCTGCCAGCCGGGCACTCAGGATAATGCTCTCCTCCTGCAATTCGGCCACCTGGCGAGCCAGTTCCCTCCGGGTCACTGCCTGACCGGACCCGTCCGTCGGCACTCCGCCCTC
Source organism: Planctomycetaceae bacterium (assembly GCA_044337025.1). Classification (GTDB taxonomy): domain Bacteria; phylum Planctomycetota; class Planctomycetia; order Planctomycetales; family Planctomycetaceae; genus TH-plancto1. Next base: position 11,885 of record JBIIOI010000041.1, on the reverse strand, counting down.
GGCGACAAATCACCGCCCCAGTTCACCGAAGCCCTCTATCCCATCCTCCGCGCGGGTCAGCTCATCAATGATTCCGAGCAACCGGTGGTTTCTGCGGGCCGTTCGAGGTGGCCCAGCAGCAGAATATCAACGCGGTGGAAGACGTCGCGTGAAAGCCAACGCCGCCCGCATGCGCGTCCGCCGAAGCAGCCGCATGACCGTCCTGTGCAGCTCTAGCCTACAGCGACCAGTGGAGGGCGAACTGGGAATCCGCATGAAACCGCCAGTCCCGAAATCGATTCCTACGCCCGCGACTGTTTCGAATTCTTCGCCAACTTGACCTCACTCCATAAACACTTAGAATCGTTCAAACGCGGGGTGTAGCTCAGCTTGGCTAGAGCGCTACGTTCGGGACGTAGAGGTCGCAGGTTCAAATCCTGTCACCCCGATTGCTTGACCTTCGGTCGCAACACCAGCGAACGAAGGTTTTTTATTGGGTTTCACGACGTTTTTGGAATCGCTCCGCCCCCTGACCGAAGCAACGGCCCCCGTCGATGAGACGACAGGAAATGACTCCGTTGCACCAGAAATGCAGGCAGTTGGTGCAACCGTTGGTGCAACGGCGCGGCCGCTCATTGCATCGGTTCCGGTCGCTTGAAGCAGCTGATTCTGCCGATTCGGAAGTTCGGTCAGCAGGTCCAGGCTTGGCAGTGACTCGACGGCCCCGTGAATGTCCAAGAGCTTGGGATCGGTGTAGGTCGTCATCGTGAGATCGATCGAACTGTGACGCATCGCAGCTTGTGCCGTTCGCGGAGTCACTCCCCCGGCGGAGAGCAGAGTTCCGAACGTGTGCCGCAGCGCATGAACATCGACGGTGCGTCCGCGTTCGTCCCGCTTGGGGATGTCCGCCGCCTTCAGATCCCGGTCGAGAATCTTGACCAAGGCGGACGGAACCGAGAACAGCTTGCGGGCGGAATCCGGCTTTTCGCTGTGGTCTCGGAAACGCAGCGTAGTGGGCTTGGGAACGTCGGTCAGCCATTCCCTCAAATCCTCAACCAGATCGGCTCGGAGAGGGATCGTTGCCCCTTGGCGGTTCTTCTCGTCGGCAGCGTTCAGGATCAGGCACGGCATCGCCCCAACCAGGATCAACTGCCCCACGGTCAGGGATGCAAGTTCCCCCTTGCGGAGCCCGGTCAGAACCAGCGTCTTGACGATCAACGCTCGCTCTCGCCCCTGTCGGTCGAGTTCGTCGATCAGATCGGGATTCTCCCGAAGTGTCTTTCTGGCCCGCTCCACAGCTTCGGCCAGCCCCTCGAATGTCAGGTCCGCTTTCTTCCAGTTCGACCGCTTCCGGGGCTGCTGTGGGTTCTGTGGGAGTTCGGCAACCGACTCTCTCCCATATTCGGCCAGTGGCCGCCAACGAGTCACCTGGACCAGCCGCAGAAGTTCATCCGCTGTGAGCGCTCGCCGCTTCCGCCGTGGATCGGTGTTCCGATTCGCCTTGGGAACCGACTTGAACGGATTGGAGAGCATCCGGGGACGACTTCCCCCGCAGCACCAGTTCGAGAACATCACCATTGTCTCTCGGTATCCGTTCCGAGTCGCTGCGGACATTCCTTCCCGTTGCCGATCCAGAAGCCAGCGGGTCAGCCCGTTGGCGTCAAAGTCGTTCAGCCGCTTGAACCCGCATTCGGTCGTGACGCGCTTGAACTGACTGGTCATGTTCCGAAGTCGTACCGGGCTGGTCTGCCGGGCCCGAAGGTGATCCAGGTAGGCCGCAAAGTGATCGGCCAGCGGAATCGATTGCTGATCGGCAATCGCGTCTTCTGCGGAAGAGATGACCTTCCCCTTGACCAGTTCCGCCCGTCGTTCCAGTTGGCTGAGAACTGACCGGGCTGCATCCAAGTCCCGGCAGCCGGTCGAGACTTCGCAGACATGTCCCGAGCCGTTCCGAAACTTGGCGATATATGTTCCCGACTCATCGATTATCCGAACCGAGCCATCCTTTCCCATCGTCACTTTGGCGGTTCGAGTCTTCCCCTTGGGAGGCTTCCAGCGGGCGAACTGCTCGCCGTTCTTCGTGAACACCTCTGCTCCGTCCGGAAGCGGTCGCGTCACGGTCTTTTTGTAGACGCTGCCCATGTCAATTCCCCTTCCGCTTCGGTGTCGTCTTCTTACCGGCGCTGTGTTTCACCGGGCGGAGTTCTAACCCGAAGTAAACGGCCAGCTTGTCAGCAGCATCTGCGTTGATGCCAGCTTCACCACGGGCAAAGAGCACAAGGCTTTGCCTAAGAACCCCGGTCGCTTTCTCCAGAGCCAGGAACGGAAGGCCAGACTCGTTGATGGCATCCCGCAGCACATCGGTTATCGGTTGTCGCATGGTCATTGTGGAGGAAATCCTACACTCGGTTGGATGGTTGGTCAATCGGATTGCCTGTTCAATCGGCATGGTAGCGATATCGCGCCGCCTTGGTTTTCGTTCCGGGGGTCACGACAGAAATGACTCCATCCATAGCGAGCAGCCGGAGCCACTTATTGGCTCGTTTGTAGTGAATCCCCAGCCATGTCCCAGCCTTTCGACATGCCAGCAGGAACGCTTCGTCTCCTGCATGGCGTTGCAGGACTTGGCACAGCTTGACCAGCCGTCGCACATTGGAATTGTCATACTCCAATGCCGCATGGGGATGCGGACCAGCATCAACCTCCCGAAGAATCTCTTCCTCATCGATTCCCCACTTGGGGAACTTTGCATTCTTCCATGCGTTCCTGAATTCGAACCACGTATCGTCAAAGTCCTTCGTGGTGATGAACGGCAACGCGCGTCGGTGCCACTCTCTGACGATGGGCTTCAGCTCCTTTGGGTCTTTCTCTCGACAGTGTGGCAATGCCTTCAATCGACGTGCCAGATCGAAAAGCATGGTATTCCTGGTGCCTTCACAAGTTGGCAGGGACTGCTCAATCGCCTTGATACATTCTGGCGGTATGTCCTCCACCGTTGGTGATTCCAGAGCAGCTGCACGTATAGGCTTTCTGACATGCTCACAGACAGGCACACTGACAGGCCTACCAACACGCTCACAGACACGACTTTCTGTGACGCCCCACTCTCGATCAAAGCCCGTGCAGCCGACATTCAAGAGTGGTGCTTTGTCCAGAGCGACCAGCGGAGTCACCCAAACATACATCCCACCGTCGGGATGTTCGCTCGGCGGCGCGACGACATAGGAACCAGCTCCTCGCAATTCTCCATCCTTGAATCTCTTGGTATTGCAATTCAGGATTCTGGCGTAGACGTGAAACCCCCGCATTGTCCGAACGGTCGGGAGCTTTGCTGCAAGACGGGGGTATGCTCGCTTCCATGCCTCATACGCTTCCACTGTATCGAAGTCGCGGACCACCAAGTCTCCGGATACTGGCCCCAGCACGATGCCCAGCCCAATGCCCGGCTCCTTGAACCAGCCACAAATCGTTGCTTTGTCGGCGGCGTTCTCTTGGTACTCCTTCCATTTGGGAATGGCAGGCTTTTTCCTCAGGCCGATTGGCAGAATGGACAGCCCTAGCGAGTGCAACCGCAGAGCTTCGGCCAGCAGAAAATTGCCCCTATCGGAGCGGTGATGTATCATGTCAGTGCCTTGTTGAAGGGAGGCAGCTGCGCCCGTCAAAGCATCAGCGGCATTCCCTGAAGTGGATTGATGGGCAGGGGGGGATCGGCGGCAGCCAATGCGCTCCCTGCCCATCGTCTATCTGTCCGATGCAGAAACTCAGGCATCAGCGGGCGACTCGGTGGCTGCCGAGTCGCCCGCTTCAATTTCAAGTTCCGCAGTGAGAGTCGCCCGCATCGATTCCGCGGCTGGTCGGTCGACTAGTCGCCATTCGGTCAGGTAGCCCGCATGCCGCGCCGGTCGAGTCGACTTGACCACACGTTCGGCGACGATCAGGCCGATAGCCTTCAGTCGCTTCGGGATGCTTGCCCGCCACTTCCCGCCGTCCGCATGCTTGCTCCACAAGTTAGAGGTCGCATCATCCAGGGTGGCACAGTCGGTCGGACTCGCCAGCAGTGCGTCGAGCATCCGCAGCGTATCCCGACGGATTTGCGGCTCGTGCAAATAGGCAGCCCGCCGTATGCCCCGGTTCGCGCGTTTCTCACCACGTTCGCGGCCATCAGGTGAGATCATGTCGCCCTCGCCTTCGAGGGTCGGCAGTTTGGACAACCGGCATTCAGCCAGGCATCAAAATCTGTTTTACGCCATCGCACCAAACGGCCAATGTGGATCGGGCGCGGCATCGCCCCTGAGTCGGCGAGACGGCGAACATGGCGCGATGAGCAGCCGAGCAACTCGGCAATCGCGTCCACGTCATACGTGCCAGCCGATTGGCCAGCGGTAGAGTTTCCAGACATAGTCCGTTCTCCAGTCAGTCCACGACACGACTCCCGCTGATTGCGGTGGATTCGTCGCGTCAGATATTGACCAGAAACCGGACCAGCCGGACCGGGCAGAAAGTCCGCTTTTTGAAACCGAAGTCCCTCGAAGACTGAGGATTTCGCCACGTCGCAAAAATTCGAAGAAATCTATCAGAAGTCCGCTTCGGTCCGGTTTTGTTGTTCGAGCTTGTCACCTGGGACTACAGAACGGGTTTCGTGTCCCACTCCCCGCTGGTTCTTCCGCGATCCGAATTCGGCCCGAAACCTCCGGAGGTACTTCGCCCATGTCTCGAATTTCGGGAGTTCATCCTGATCGGCGAATTGATCGACGTACCAATCGTAGGCAGCTCGGTCAGTCTCCAACTCAGGGTGGAGTTTAATTGCGTGCGTGAATTGCGATCCCGCCTTGAGGTCACAATCTCGGAGACTCGTTCGCCGCTTCCCGACTTCATCTCCACCCGGCAGCGGATTGACCGTCGTAGGCGGCTCTGCCTTGGCGTCCTGTGCCGCAATCACGCTCAGTTCGTCGATCAGAGTTTCCATCCGCAATCGAGACCTTTCGAAGTTAACCGGATCGTATTCGGAATTCGGCCATCGTTCAGGGTCATGGATCAGAGATCGTATTGCAAGACGCGCGTTCCTGAACGCGGTTTTCATAACAGCAAACCGACGCTTCAATACCTCCTCCTCCAAGCTCGGCCATTCATTTGGGTGATGGGGATTGGTCTGTTCTAAGCACCGCGAATTCAAAATCTCCATTTTCAACGAACCAAACCGAGGGTCAAAAGAGTCCTTCTCGTCGTGGCCGACGTATTCAGCACGCTGTTTCAGGTGGATGATCAGTTCAGGAATATTTCGAACTGGATGTACTCCTAACAGAAAGTCACACCAGCCCTCCGTTTCCCATCTCTTTGGCAGCTCGTTTTCTTGACCGTATCGCAACAACTCTTGGCTTAGCCCATCAAGGACCTTTTGGATTTTCTCGGGTATCGACGACAACAGGGAAGAATCCAAGGCCTCAACATCCTTCAGAAATGCACTCCCTTTGTCAGAATGATCGAGTTGCTTCAAGAGTTCAGGCAAACGAACTCGCAGCCATTCGAGCTTTCCGATGGCAAGCTGGTGGTCGCGGATCGGGTCTGGCTTCGGCTCAGGACACGGCCCAGTGTCATCACGGGCAGCCGTGCCCTCCCAATCATACTTGTCCCGCCAGTCATCCTTATTCCGTTCATCTTCATCGTAAGTAAGAACAACCCAGTACATGTTGATCTGGGTGAGACAGTTCAGTAGCAATAGGCAGCTTGTCCCGGCTTCGTCGGGGAGCCATTTGTCGTTCAGCTTTGCCACAACTTCGGGGGGGAATGATTCGCCCATGAAACTTGTTCGCCTTCGATGCCGACGGGTTGGCCATTGTCGGCTGGGGGAAGGCGAATCGCCCAATTCCGACAGTGGCCACTTGGTCCGTCGGTTGCAACACGACCGGGCCATCCCATTTGCGTCAGTTTAAGTCGATTCCCGCAAACTTTCAGCGAACAGCCGAGGCATATCCATGCATGGGAAGCCCCAAGTAGGCAAAAAGCCGTTCCTCCCGATGGGCCTCTTGAGAACTTCGATAGGACAACTGGTGACACTCTCGGCAGCCAAAAAGCCTCGCGCCGGGGGGCAGAAAGAGTTTCCCGACTCGCCGGAAGCAGGGGACTCCACCAACAGCCAAGGGGCAGGTAAACCACCACCGCCAACCGCCGAATCGAGCGGGAGTCGTTTGTAGACTGACACGAATTCGGATCGGCTCACCATCCGCATGATAACTCAGACTGAGGACGCCATCCCGTGCGTCCTGATACATGGCGAAGGCAATCGATGAACGTTGACGACCGCAACTGGTCCAATGGATCTCCCCAGCTCCAGTACATCCACAGCCGTTTCGGATGTCTGTCATCGAAAATGATAGACATTCCTCAACGGTAATCTTCCTCCTGACTCCCCCTGATCCGCTGCCGTATCCACCCATGATTCGCATCCTGGTTTTGCCAAAATCAATTGACGGACAGACGGGCGGTCTCACATAAAACTGCCACGGGACATCCGTTCCATTCGAGCCATCGCTGCTTGGTCGGTCAGCTTCTCGGTCAGCTCGTCGATCTCATGAAGCGTCGCCTGTGATGAACCCATGTACATCGACTCTTCAGCGGCCAGAACAGTGAGAGGCCGTGTTTCGAACGTCATCAGCCATTTGGCGAGCCAGTCGCGAGCTTTGGCATCACCCTCCAACGCCTCATCGACGGCCTTTTGGCAGATTGTCTTCCAGGTGTCGAGCGAGACAACAGCATTCAATGTGGCGAGATACTCTCGCTCAATCGGACGGCGTGTCGGGGCTTTTCCATTGGCTTTCATATGACATCTCCTCTGTGCGCGGGACACGACTGCAAGTGGAAAATGTAACTGTTCAATCCTTGGCGCGCCAGTAACTGGCGGTGACTTCTTAGGAGTTGTGGTCAACACTTCGACCCCAAAACGGCTATCTGTTTCACAAAGTCGCTTGAAATGTATCCAGCCCTTCCCCGATGCTTCTCTGCGAGAGTTCGGACGCGGGACGTTTCCGACTCAAGTGCAGAACGTTGCATCAACGTGGGTTTGGGAGAGACCAATGAGAGTGTGGGCGAGCCGTTGGATGAAAGTTGGGGAGTGCAATTGTCTGGAAAACCAAGAGGAGAAGCATAGGTCCTTCGAGATCACAAGCATCAATTCAAAGCAGGCGGAGGTCCGATACAAGGGGAAAGTCATTTCAGAAGGTGAAATAGTCGATAGGCAGGGCGGAAAATCAACATTGGGCTTCTCCTTCGATGAGTTGTCTGAACTTGGCGAAGGACACCACACTTTCTGTGAGTGTCATATGCTGGGTCCTCACGATGCAATTCATCGCGGATGATGAAATGGTGTGGGGCAAGCTGGATCATCATTCCGGACCGAACGCACAATGAGGGACGGAAGGGAGCCCACTCGGAATTGGGTAACTGGGGAGGGTATGAAACGCTGGCCGATCCTTCCTGGAGCAACCGAATCACAGTATCTTGACGGCGAGTACGCAACTTCCGCACGACAACAAGTGATCGACCCCAGCGCATGGCTGAAACGAATCTATCCTCGTTCATCTGGTCCGTCGCCGACCTCTTGCGAGGCGACTACAAGCAATCCGAGTACGGCAAGGTGATCCTGCCGTTTACGGTGCTGCGTCGACTCGACTGCGTGCTGGAGGAAACCAAGGCCGCTGTGCTGGCGGAACTCGACAAACGCAGCAAGGCCGGGGTGAACCCGGAACCGTTCCTGCTGCGGAAGTCCGGTCAGCTGTTCTTCAACACGTCGCCGCTCGACCTCAAGAAGCTGATGGGGGATCAGGACCACATCGGCGAGAATCTCCGCGCCTACCTGCAGGCATTCTCCCCAGCAGTGCGGGACATCTTCGAGCGGTTCGAATTCCATACCCAGATCGACCGCCTGGACAAGGCCGGACTGCTCTATCTGGTGACCGAGAAGTTCACGACGATCGATCTGCATCCCGAGACCGTCAGCAATACGCAGATGGGGCTGGTGTTCGAGGAACTGATCCGCAAGTTCGCCGAACTCTCGAACGAGACCGCCGGGGAGCACTTCACCCCGCGCGAAGTGATTCGGCTGATGGTCAATCTGCTGTTCATCGAGGACGATGAAGCCCTGACCAAGCCGGGAGTCGTCCGCTCGATCTACGACCCGACAGCGGGCACCGGCGGGATGCTATCAGTGGCCGGGGAGCATCTGGCCGACCTCAATCCCGATGCGCGGCTGGTGATGTATGGGCAGGAACTGAACCCGGAATCGTTCGCGATCTGCAAAGCCGACATGCTCATCAAGGGGCAAGACATCGGCAACATCATCTTCGGCAATACCCTGTCTGCGGACGGGCTGCCGGGGCAGCACTTTGACTACATGCTCAGCAATCCGCCCTTCGGCGTCGAATGGAAGAAGATCGAGAAGGAGATCCGCAAGGAAGCCGAAGAGAAGGGGTTCAACGGGCGGTTCGGGCCGGGGCTGCCGCGTGTCAGTGATGGCTCGCTGCTGTTCCTGATGCATCTGGTGTCGAAGATGCGTCCCGAGGTCGAGGGCGGCAGCCGGTTCGGTATTGTCCTCAATGGCTCGCCGCTGTTCACCGGGGGAGCCGGTTCGGGGGAGAGCGAGATCCGCCGCTACATGCTGGAGAACGATCTGGTCGAGGCGATCATCGGACTGCCGACCGACATGTTCTACAACACCGGCATCAGCACCTATGTCTGGATCGTCAGCAACCGCAAACCCAAGAACCGCAAGGGCAAGCTCCAGCTGATCGACGCCAGCAGCTTCTGGCAGAAGATGCGCAAGAGTCTGGGCAGCAAGCGCAAGGAACTCGGTCCCGAGCATATCGACCAGATCACCCAGCTGTTCGGCCAGTTCAAGGAAGCCTGGCTGGTCGACGGCAAGCTCGTGAGCGGCAGGGCGCTTGCCCCCGGTTCTTCCAGATCATCGAGCAAGTCCAGCGACAAGGAACCGGCGGCTAGCGCCGTGCCGCTCACGCCCCCGACTCCCATCAGCCGCATCTTCAAGAACACCGAGTTCGGCTACCGCACGATCACCGTCGAGCGTCCCGAGCGTGATGCCGCCGGGAAGATCGTCGTCGGCACCAAGGGAAAGGGGAAAGGGAAGCCGGTTCCCGATACCAGCCTGCGCGATACCGAAAACGTCCCGCTCAGCGAGGATGTGCAGACCTACTTCCAGCGGGAAGTCCTCCCCCATGCCGCTGATGCGTGGATCGATGAGGAGAAGACCAAGATCGGGTACGAGATCCCGTTCAACCGGCATTTCTACGTGTTCCAACCGCCGCGTTCTCTGGACGTGATCGACGCCGAACTGAAGACCGTCACCGACCGCATCCTGACGATGATCGGGGGGCTGTCGAAGTGAACCAGCCCTCCTGCCTCAATGATCCGTGGTGCCGCTACATCCCCCAGCTGCATCGTCTGCTGGCCGATCCATCGACGATCGATCAATTCCCGCCAGTGACCCGCGAACTGTCTCTGGACGAAGCCTGTGCGGTCTGGGAGACGTTGCATTACCTGCTGAAAGGTCTGCTGGGCTGGAGCGATCCGGGGGCGGGGCTGGTGCATTGGTACGCCGCCGGACAGCCGGTCGAGGATTCGCCGCTTCTGGCACTCGTCTCCCGCATCTGGGGACGGGGCGGGCTGATTGATGACTACGCTGCCTGGGCATGGAATCGAGAGGGAGCCGACAGGCTGGCTCCCAACCCCGACTGGTGGCGAGAGTACATGAGCGGGCCACCACGCCGGGGCCACAACGCCTACTTCGGCGGATACAACCCGCTGCATCTGGGACACAGTGACGAGTTCGGCTATGACGAGCCAAGCAGCGAACAGGCGCAGCTGCATCACGACAAGGCCAGTCGCCGGGCGGTGCTGATCGTCAATCATCTGGGCAGCTGGCGGGGCGATCTGCAGCGGGCCGGGGATCAGCTGCCGGAACTGGGAGACCGTTCGTGGCATGTCGAGGTGTTTGACCGGCAGACCGGATTTCTCGGTCTGTACCGCCGCAGCCGCGTCACCGGCGAGTGGTTTCAGGGGAAGCACAGCGTCCATCTGTGGGGCCATGCTCTGCTGGCGGCAGAGGTGACGCCATGAGCTTTCCGAGATACCCGAAGTACAAGCCCAGCGGGGTGGAGTGGCTGGCGCATGTGCCAGAGCATTGGGTGCGAACAAGTGAGCCGCAAGGCGCTAGCCGCGGGTTCTGTTCCCCGTGGCTGGTCAGTCAACCGTGGCCGCTGTTCATCGCAACTGCAGGGGAACCGGCGGCTAGCGCCGTGCCGCTCACAGAGGTGGTGTTTCCGAGATACCCGAAGTACAAGCCCAGCGGGGTGGAGTGGCTGGCGCATGTGCCAGAGCATTGGGTGCGAACAAGTGAGCCGCAAGGCGCTAGCCGCGGGTTCTGCTCCCCGTGGCTGGTCAGTCAACCGTGGCCGCTGTTCATCGCAACTGCCGGGGAACCGGCGGCTAGCGCCGTGCCGCTCACACAGGTGACGCCATGAGTTTCCCGAGATACCCCAAATACAAGGCCAGCGGCGTGGAATGGCTGGGCGACGTGCCGGAGCACTGGAGTGTAAGACGAGTTGGAACGTTGTTTCGACAAGTCGACGAACCGGGAGACGACGAACTTCAGATATTGAGTGTCTCAATCCACGACGGAGTTTCCGACAAAGAACTCGATGAAAAGGAGATGGATCGGAAAGTCACTCGAAGCGATGACCGTTCCAAATACAAGAAGGTCCAACCCGGCGACCTCGTTTACAACATGATGCGTGCGTGGCAGGGTGGATTCGGTTCAGTTGCCGTTGCAGGTATGGTCAGCCCCGCCTATGTCGTCGCACGTCCCATCTATGAATTCGCAACGACTTTCGTCGAACAACTCTTACGCACGCCTCAAGCCATCGAGCAAATGCGCCGTCATTCGCAAGGCGTTACCGACTTTCGCCTACGCCTATATTGGGACGAGTTCAGATCACTGAACGTAGTATTGCCCCCTCAGGACGAGCAACTCGCAATCGCAACCTTTCTGGACCGGGAGACGGCGAAGATTGATGGGTTGGTGGGGGAGCAGCGGCGGCTGATTGAGCTGTTGAAAGAAAAGCGGCAGGCCGTCATCTCCCACGCCGTCACCCAAGGCCTGAACCCCCACGCCCCCCGCAAACCCTCCGGCATCGAATGGCTCGGCGACGTGCCGGAACATTGGGAAGAATTGCCTATGAAGGCACTATTTGCCATTAAACATGGTTACGCTTTCGCCGGAAGCGAATTTTCCGATTCAGGGGAATATGTTCTGATGACACCCGGTAGTTTTCATGAAACGGGTGGCTACCGTGCGAGAGAATCCGAGAAGTTTTACACTGGTGCGGACATCTCGCCTGAGTACATTCTCAAAGAGGGGCAGTTACTGGTTGCAATGACAGAGCAGGCCCCTGGGCTATTGGGAAGCGCATTGTTCGTCCCTCGAGATGCAGCCTATCTTCACAACCAGCGTCTTGGCCGGATACATGAGATTCGAGATGATCGGATTTTTGAGCAGTATCTCTTCCACGTATTCAACTCTGACCGCATTCGAGCGGAGATAGCCGTAACGTCTACCGGATCGAAAGTGAAACACACTTCTCCGCAGAGAATTCTGTCCATTCACATTGCGCTGCCCCCCCTGACAGAACAACAACAGATTGCTGAATTCATCAATGCGGAGACGACTAAGTTGGATGCCCTGACTGCCGAAGCCGAGCGGGCAATCGATCTTCTGCAAGAACGCCGAACCGCCCTGATCTCCGCCGCCGTCACTGGCCAGATCGACGTGCGGGAGTTTGCCACACGGGAAGCTGTATGACGACTGACAAACGATCTCCTAAAATCCCAGCTGCGTTCCG
>JBIIOI010000040.1:0-47168 GCA_044337025.1 Planctomycetaceae bacterium | reverse complement strand
GGGTTCCAGTCGACACACGGGAATTTCGCGGGTGGCGGGGGCAGGAGGCTTTGCGGATGGGCCCGCTCGCTCGGGGCGATTTTTGGACGACATCGTCCCCGCTGGTCGCGAACCCTCACCCCCAGCGCCTCTCCCGGGGGGAGAGGGGAGCCAGCAGGGGCTCTGGCTGATTGCTGATTGCTGATTGCTGGCGGCCGACTGCTCCGGTCCGTGAAGCCCTGCTCGATTTGCCGAACTTTTCGGACTTTCCCAGGACTCGGGATGCGGGGACTCGACTCTGCGGGATATACTCGGGGGAACTGATCGGTCAACTCGGGCTCTCGTCCCGATTGTGCCGGTCGTCCGTTTTGCAACGCCGCGAGGAACGGTCGCATGGCCGACAAAGAAGCTCCACCGCAGAATCAGAACCAGATCGACCAGTATCAGCTGGTCAACTGCATCGCCACGGGCGGGATCTCGCAGATCTGGGAAGTGAAGCACATCGCCAATCAGCAGCAGTACGCGATGAAGCTGTTGCTGCCCGAGCATTTGAACAACAAGGAGCTCAAGAACGAGCTGAAGAACGAGGCGGCGATCGCCAAGGAGCTGGAGCATCCGAACATTATCCGGTTGATGGAAGTGTCGATCGGGCGCGACAACTGTTACTTCGTGATGGAGCATTTCCGGGGCGGCAACCTGAAGAACATGATCCGCAACGATCACTTCACTGTGCAGGCCCGCGCTCGCAAGATCATGGAGACCTGCGCCCAGACATTTGCGTACATCCATGACAAAGGCTGGGTACACAAGGACATCAAGCCGGACAACATCCTGGTCACGAAGGCCGGGGATGTGCGGATCATTGACTTCTCGCTGGCTGCCAAGCCGGCGGGCTTCCTGGGCAAGATGCTGACCCGGAAGGCCAGTGTGGTGATTCAGGGGACCCGGACATACCTGGCTCCGGAACTGATTCAGCGGATGCCGCTGACGATCTCGGCGGATATCTACAGCCTGGGGATCTGCTTCTATGAGATGCTGGTCGGGCGGGCTCCGTTCATCATGAGCAATCCCAACGACCTGCTGATGGCGCACGTGAGAGAGCAGGCCGACAAGCCATCCAGCTACAACGTGAACCTGACTCCCGAACTGGATCAGTTCATCTTCAAGATGATTGCGAAGAAGCCCAAAGATCGCTTCGCCACCATGCACGAAGTCTATGCGGCTCTGCGCAATCTGAAGGTCTTCAAGGAAGACCCCGAGATCTACTTGAAGAACAAAGCCAAGACGGAAGAAGACCGGTTCCAGAACTCGATGGCTCACAGCCTCGACAGCCGGTCCGATGCGACGCGAACTCCGGAAGAGCGGAGGATCGCCGCCGAAGAAGCTGCCAAGACGAAGGCCGCGATCTACGGCAAGAAGAAATCGGTCATCAAGGACGAGCCCGCCAAGGCCAAGCCAGCTGCGCCTCAGCCTCAACCGATGGCGATGCAGCCGATGATGCCTCAGATGGGTTACCCCCAGCAAATGCCGATGGGGTATCCGGGCTACCCGCAGATGCCTGGGATGATGCCCGGAATGCCGATGCCTGGCATGATGCCCGGTCAGATGCCGATGCCGGGGGGCTATCCAGGAGGGCAGATGCCCGGAATGGGAATGCCGGGGATGCCCATGCCCGGCCAACCGATGCCAGGGATGCCGATGCCCGGAATGCCGGGAGCGATGCCTCCTGCACCGATGGCGGCCCCCGCACCCGTCCCGCCGCGCCCGATGGCTCCCGCGCCCGTGGCTGGTCCGGGACCGGTCGCTCCGGTTCCGGTTCCACCCGCTCCCGCGAAACCACCCGCGCCCGCCAAGCAGGCCATCGAAGACCTCCCGCTGGCTTCGATCGATGATCTGATGATCGAGTAGCAGTGATGGAATCTCTGGTGCGCGCATCCGTGGGACGGGCCCATCTGGCCCGTCCGAGTCGCGGTCGCCGTGTCCTTGTGCAGTGGCTTCATCCGGTCTGTTTCGATCAATCAGAAACGATCAACGACCAACCCTCTGACCGCGACCTCCTGGCGTGCCCATAGAAGCCTTCGAGCAGCCACCCGCGACCGAAGCCCCATCCGGCAGTGCGCGCAGGCCTCAGTTCACAGGCACGGTGTTTTCCTTGCCAAAATGGGGGTCAATTGAACATAACGGACATTATCGGACGTTGGGGGAATGAAAACCTAACCGAGGCGGCAGGCACTGAGCGACCGTAGGACGGCCTTTCCAGGCCGTCCCGATGCGGAGGTTTTGTTGGTTCCGAGAGTCGACTCACCGGCGGACGATTCCGGCTTCGCTCGGCACGGGCTGGAAAGCCCGTCCTACTTCCCTTTCGGCGACTTCTCCGAAGTCGCTGATTCAGCGCGACCGGCGAGCTGAACCTCGCGCGAGACTCACTCGCTTATGCTCGCCGATCTTCGAGCGTCACACCCGCCGCGCGGACCAGTTCGTCAAAACGATCGACCGCCGCAGCTGACTCGAACCCGGTGACCGGTAACCAGCGGGCCGATCGCCCAGCCCAGTTTTCAACGACGACGAACCCCGTCGGGAAACCAGACCACGCGATCGACCAAACCCCAGCGATGCTCAGCTCGAGTATGAGCAGTCTCCAGAATCCAGCTGCTCGGACCAACCTTGATCTCGAACCGGCTGTCGGAGGTTGGCCAGGTTTCGATCGACGGATGTTTGGAACTCAAAGAACTGAACCAAGACAGACAGCATCGGCAGACCGAGCGATCCCACGATCAGACCGCGCGTCAGCGGCGGCAACCCGGGAACTCGCAGAACCCAGATCGCGGCGAGGATCACCAGCTGCGGACAAAGAACCAGAAACAGAGTTCGCCAAAGCCGGGTTGACGAACGAGCCCGAACGAACTGGTCGCCGTGCATGAGCGACATTTCGCAGTACTCGAAATCGACCTCAAAGCAGATTCGAACTTCAGCCATCGCCGGACTCCAAATTTCAGTTCGACCGTGAACGCCGGTCTTCGAATTTCACGCCGGCTTCTTCCACCAGCCGAACGAATTTGTCGGTCGCCGAATCCGACTCGAACGCCGAATCTGGAAACCAGTGAACCAAACCAACGCTGGTTTCCTGGCCCGATTCCAAAACCGAAAATCCGCCGTCCATCCGAATCACCCGGCCGCGTTGATAATGGCGCCAGGCAGTTTGCGTCTGACGATTCGCCGTTTCCATTCGCCAGCCGTCGCGATTGATCAGATACGAAATCTGCCGTTCGGAGTCCCGAAGTTCGGCCAGATCGCCTCCGAGTTCAGACGCTGAAAAAGTTCGCATCGCCAGACAGGCAATTCCGATCGGAAAGACCAGCACCGCGGACACGAACCACTCGGACCAATTTCCCACCGGCTCAAAAACGAACCAGAGCGCTAACGGCAACAAGGCCAGAAAAACGATCGAGCTCGCTAAGAGAGCGACAGCCGACCGCTGCGGTCGAAACTTGGAAAGAGCGTCCGCCAGCAGCTGGGGAGTCCATTCGAAACGAATCCGGACTTCGTGGGACACGGCTTCTTCTCCAAAACCGCTGGACGGTGAGTAGGTCAGCAGTTCGTGGTCGCTCGCAACCAAGGAACGTTCAAGAACAGCCTGACCAACCTTGCTTGCGACCCGAAACCCGATTCTGTGGACCGGGATCGAGAAGTTGACAAGCACATGAAATGCGGCAATGCTGTGTCTCGATTCAACTGAATTCTGCCAGTCAGGAACTTGGTCGTCCGCCAGCGCGTTTTGGAGCGAGTCCTGTGTCTTCGCCCCCAGTTCTTATTCTGAGGTGGATGGACGCAACAAGTTCTCCTGTTGTGTTTTGGTTTCTTCGCGGCATTCGTCCTGACGGAACCTATTACGGTGAGATTCGATCGAGGTTCGACCAACCTCGGCCCTCGGATAACGCACATGGAGTGATCCACTTTGTCGAGGGCAAGATGGCATGGTCTGACGTCAATGAGGTATTCAGAATCGCCGCGATACTGCGAACGACACCAGACACCCACGTTGACAAGGACGTCCACGGAGTGCTCGCCGACGGACCGATCAACCAACCGACCATCCTGGTTCGATTTCATGGCAACCCGCCAAGCACGGAAAGGAACAACTTGTTCCTGGAAATCATCCGGATCGTCAGTCCATATCTCTCTGGACGCTACGCGATGCTATCCGAAGGTGAATCGCCGTCCGGTTGACAAAGGCAACCGCAGAAGAGACACGCCAGTCCAGAGCTCTTTCGCGGAGCGAAAGGCGACTTTGGCAGGTCGCGCCTCATGCCGTCTCGACCGGTCGCTCTTCAAACTGCCCGATCTTGCGAAACTTCGCGTACCGCCGATCAAGCAGTTCCGAAGCTGGCAGCGCTGACAGGTTCTTCAGAGCTGTCAGGATCGAAGCCTTCAAGCTGGTCGCCATCTTGCGATGGTCGCGATGCGCCCCGCCGACGGGTTCGGGGATCACTTCGTCGATGATCCCGAATCCCAGCAGGTCCTTCGAGGTGAACCGCAGCGCGTGAGCGGCCTTGTCGGCGTGCTTGGGGTGCTTCCACAGAATCCCGGCACAGCCTTCGGGGCTGATCACCGAGTAATACGAGAACTGCAGCATTGCGATATGGTCGCCGATACCGATCCCCAGCGCGCCGCCCGAACCGCCCTCCCCGATCACTACGCACACAATCGGTGTGTTGACCCGCGACATCTCGCGCAGGTTGAACGCAATCTGGTACGCCTGTCCGCGCTCCTCAGCTCCGATCCCGGGGTAAGCCCCTGCGGTGTCGATCATGCAGATGATCGGCAAGCCGAACTTGGCGGCCAGTTCCATCTTGGAGAGTGCTTTGCGGTAGCCCTCAGGGTGAGCCATCCCGTAATTGTGTTTGAGCCGCTCTTCGAGGTTGCGGCCCTTCTGCTGGGCGACCAGCAGCACTTTCTTGCCATCGATCCGCGCGAACCCGGTCAGAATCGCCCGGTCATCGCCAAAGGCCCGGTCGCCGCGCAGCTCGACGAACTCGTCGCAGACCAGCTCGATATAATCGAGCGCCTTGGGCCGCGCTTCGTGGCGCGAGACCTGGACCACTTCCCAGGGGTTCAGGTTCTCGTAGATTTCGCGCTTCAGCCGCTGGATCTCGACCCGCATCTTGCGGATCGCATCCTTGGTCGTGTCCGTAGGATTCGGCTGGGCTTCCAGCGCTTCGAGCTGGCGCTCCAGGTCGTGAATCGGACGTTCGAACGGAAGCGGAGTGAGCAGCGACATGCGGGCCATCCAGACGGACTCTTAGCGACCCCGGCCAAACCGGGACACCACAGGATAGCGGATGGAGGTTTTCGAGTCACGGGGAACAAGAATCCAAGGAATCCGAGCCGCAGAAAGTGCGGCGTGGCTTTGTCGAGGCGAACGGCAGGGCGTCAGCCCTCCGAGTCTGTCCGCTCAGCAATTTTGACAGATCAAGGAACTCGGTGGGCTGACGCCCAACCGCTCGCCCCGGCTCCTCTCTTCTCTTGGGGGAGACGCGGGCGCAGGGAGACAGGTTTCGTTTGATGACTTAGAATCCCCTGCTCTGCCCCGAGTTGAAGGAGTCCCTTGTGACACGTCGTGAGAAGCTGGAATTGATGCTGGCCGATGAGCCGCAGGATCAGATGCTGCGCTACATGCTGTCGCAGGAACTCGACAAAGAGGGGGACCACGACCGCAGCTTATCGCTGCTGCGGAGCCTGATGGACGACCAGCCCGCTTACGTCCCGGCCTTCCTGATGGCGGGGCAGCAGTATCAACGCCTGGACCGTCGCGAGGAGGCCAAAGCGGCCTTTTCCGCTGGCATTGAAGCTGCTCGCCGCCAGGGCGACGACCATGCCCGTGATGAACTGACGCGGTTCCTGGAGGAGATGGATTGATGGCCAAGGCGTCCACAAAGCGAGCGGCGCAGGCCCCGAATTCCCTGGACGACAGTCCGCACATCAACATTCACGCTTTGAGGGCCTTTTGGAATCGGACGCCGTTCCACGATGAAGTCGTCGAGTCGATCCAGAGGCAGAATCAAAGAGTGATTGTGAAGCTGCAATATCACACTCTGATTCTGACTGGTGTGACCAGTTATCGAGAAGAACAGACAACCTTTCCCTGCGTATGGCTCAGCCAGGCGGTCGATGCCAGCGGCAACCCGGCGACTTTACATGTGGAACTGGCGAGCGGTTCAATTCAAGTGACGTTTCAGAACCTTCGCCTCATTCGCAACTGCGACTGTTCCGTCTTGATTCCTCCTCTGGATTCCTGACGTTTGGTATCCTGACCTTCCTCAAATCACGACGCTCATTGCTTCCGGTCAACCTAACCATGCTCCAGACTCCCTTTGATATTCTCGCCATTCACCCAGCCACTCAAACGGGAATCGGCTTGGGAGCCGCGTTGGCTGTGGTCTTGTCCTGGGAGCGGAACAAGTCGATCTT
Organism: Planctomycetaceae bacterium; assembly: GCA_044337025.1. Classification (GTDB taxonomy): domain Bacteria; phylum Planctomycetota; class Planctomycetia; order Planctomycetales; family Planctomycetaceae; genus TH-plancto1. The sequence goes on along the minus strand of JBIIOI010000040.1, from coordinate 40,721 downwards.
CTGGGCGGTGATCGCGGGAGTGCTGTCGTGGTTTTATGTGATTTACTTCGCTCTCACCCGGCGGCCGGAGGAACGTAAACGGTAATTGCTCATCGAATTCTGTCAACGGCCCGCCCTGCCCCTCTCGTGAGGGGCAGGAGGTCAGGCAACACTACTCCGCCAGCACCTTCAGCTCGACCTTCCGGAAGTCGACGGGATGGCTTTCCGACTGCAGCGAAATCGTCCCCTTCATCAGGGACAGGCCGCCGTTGGTCTTGGCCAGTTCGCGAGCGATCGCTTCGCGGTCATCCAGTTGGGGTTCGCTGTATTCCAGAACGACTTCGCCGTTGATCTTGTGACGCATGACGCCGTTGCCGTGAACTTCGGTCTCGGTCACGACCCACTGCTCGCCGTGATAGGTCTCAGACTTGGAACTGGTGCAGTGTGGCAGGAACAGCTTGCCATCTTTCACGACGTTGGTGTACGGCGTACACAGGTTCAATGTCGTCCGCTTGTCCTTGCCGTTCCCGCCCAGGATCTGCACTTCGATGGAAGCGGGGAAGTCCTGGTCCTTGCCCATCGATTGCGGGGTCTGACCGTGCAGCATCATCCCGCTGTTGCGAGTCGCCCAGCCCGGGCCGCCCTTGCACTGGTCGCCGACGAACCGGTACTCAACCCGCAGCACGTAGTGCGAGAACTCCTTGTCGTAGAACAGGTGCCCGAACGTCTCCTTGAACCCCTCTTCGTACCCGCCGTCGTAGCGGACCTTCAGGAGTCCGTCCTCGACCCGGAACGTGTTCGCGTAGTTCTCGCCGCACTCGTGAAAGCGAATTTTCGGAGTCCACCCAGTCAGGTCCTTCCCGTTGAAGAGCTGAACCCACTCTTCTTTCGCGGCGGGCTCATCGGCCGGGGCGAATGAAACGAAACCGAGAAGCAGTGCTGCCATCGCAGCCAGAGTGGGGAAGCGCATGAGTGATCCGAGGTGAGGTGCTGGTCGAGTAAACGTGACTTCCATTGTGGCGCGAGCCGAATCGAATCGCCAGTATCGGGCGGGTTTGACTCGATGGCTGTGTGCGCTTCTGAGAGGTTGGTGACCGGAACAGGCTTTTCTCCCTCGCCCCCGCAATCGGTCTGATTTGCAAGAAGGATTTCAGTGCGGGGGAGAGGGTTGGGGTGAGGGGGCCACTCTCGGCATTCGTTCTCAATGACCAATGACCAATGACCAGTCCCCCTCACCCCCGGCCTTCTCCCAAAATCTCAATTGCTCTGGTTCATCCAGTCGTTCGTGGGGAGAGGGAGAAAGCTTTGGACTCACCGAAGCATGGGATGCGATCTACTTCGCAGGCTTAATCTCCTCACCCCAGTCGGTCCGCACTTGGCCGATCCACGGGTCGACAAAGCTCGCAGCTGCCCAGTTCTCCCACTGCTCCGTCAGGACCGAGGCGATCGCGGGACGTTCCTTGATCAGATTGTTCTGCTCGGTCCGGTCCTCGGCGATGTTGTACAGCTCCCACTCCCCTTTGAACTTCATGACGGCTTTCCAGTCCCCACTGCGGATCGCCCGGTTCCCTTCGTGTTCCCAGAAGATCGGCTTCCAGCGATGTAGGGGCTTGCCGGAGAACGCCGGGACCAGGCTGGTCCCCTCTCGGGGGAGGATTGCATGCCCGTTGAACTCGGCGGGATAGATCGCCCCGCTGACTTCGCAGGCGGTCGCCATGATGTCGATCAGGTGCCCCGGCTGGTGCTCGACCTTGCCGTTTCGCTCAGCCGGTATCGCAGCTGGCCAGTGAGCGATCAGCGGCGTGCTGATCCCGCCTTCGTGCGTGAAGTGCTTGTAGCGGCGGAACGGAGTGTTGTTGAGCGTGGCCCAGGTCATGCCGAGGAAGACGTTGCTGTCTGGACCGCCCAGCGGGTCGCCCTTCGTGATCCCCTGTGGCCCCGACTCGGCATTCCCCCCGTTGTCGGAGAGAAACAGAATCAGCGTGTTCTCGTACATGCCACGTTCTTTGAGTCCCGCGACCAGCCGGCCGACGCTCTGGTCCACGCAGTCGAGCATCGCCGCATAGATCGCCATCAGGTGATCGTACCGGTCCTGTTCCTCGGGGCTCAGCGAGTCCCAGGCGGGGACATCGTTGGGACGCGGTGAGAGCGGCCACTTGGCATCGACAATCCCCAGTTCGATCTGCTTTCGGTGCCGGTCCTCGCGCAGCTTGTCCCACCCTGCCCTGTACTGGCCGCGGTACTTGGCGATGACTTCGGCGGGGGCCTTCAGCGGAAAGTGCGGTGCCCCGTGGGCCACGTACTGAAAGAACGGTTTGTTATGAGCTTTGGCGTCATCGAGGAACTTCAGCGCCCAGTCGGTGAACATGAATGTCGAGTACCACTGCCCCTCACCAATCTCGGGCGACTCGGAGGGGACTTTGCGACCATCGAGGTACACGAACTTCGACTCGGGCTTGCCACTCTCCTTGGGAAAATACAGCTCGCCGAACTGAGTCGTGGCTGTCCGCTGGAACCCCTGCTCCCACGGAGGTGTCCCATGCTGCTGGCCGAGGTGCCACTTGCCGACGATCGACGTGTGATACCCCACTGGGCCGAGGACCTCGGCCATCGTGACGCAGCGATCGTGCAATCGCCCGTGGGTCCCCCGAGAATTGGGCTTGCGCAGCCCATCGAGAAAACCCATCCCGGCCTGGTGCGGATAAAGCCCCGTCATCAGCGCAGCCCGCGTCGTACTGCAGCGGGCCGTGTTGTAGAACTGCGAGAACCGCACCCCGCCGGCTGCGAGGGCGTCTATGTTTGGCGTCGGGATCTCGCTGCCGTAACAGCCGATATCGCTGAACCCCATGTCATCGACGAGGATGACCAGAATGTTCGGACGGTCAGCTGCCTGGACACTGAAGCTACAACAGAGGAACACACACGAAAAGAACCAGCGCATTAGAGAATCCTGAACTGGAGAAGAGCTGCACGAGTGCTTGAGCCCCATGTGGCCTATGCAGTGATCGTCCCTTTGCGTTTCGGCTTTCGAACGACAATTACCCGCCTTCCCTTTCCGTCGCTTTCAACTCGCACCCCTTCCAGATGGACTTCAGGGAGTCCCGCAATTTGGCAGACGATCTCCGGTGACAGACTGAAAATCTGCAGCAATCGACGAGATGCATCGGAGGGGGTGCGAACTCCCTGCTCCCAGCTCTGCAGAGTTCGAGGCGACACGTTCAGCATTCGGGCAAAAACCGATTGCGACATTCCGACCTGCTGCCGCAAGGCCGCCACGGTGGCTCCGTCGATCTCAGGAGGCGCTTCCGGAATCTCGACTGTGCGCAGGGTCAATGCCCCGTTTTCATGAGCAATTCCTTCTTCCATCGCGGTCTTCAGTCGTTCGAACAGTGGTTTGCGGTTGCGATTGATCATCGGGATCTCCGTGTTTTCTGCTCATAACAAGTTCACTTTATACGACTCAGTAGGATGCAGCAACATCCACTTCGAAGTCCCTCGTATGCGGGTGAAGGAGGGGCTTTCGGTTTCGCAGGAATTTCGAAGTGCCTGCTGATTGACCCCGGATGGGGTCAGAGAGAATAGCCGGTGGTTGAGCGGTCGCGAAACCACCGGACACGGGGCGATGGCGACCGGCATCCCGGCAGGGATGCGAGAACGCTCCGGCGAGTTGCCCCCTCCCATCCTTCCAGGATGGATTGGCAAGCGGATCATGACCGGTGGACTGGCTGCGCTCGGTCACCGGCTATGATCTCTCATCCCTGCGGGATGAACAGCAGTTTTGCGTGGCCCGACAGATCCCCGAGCAGCACAATTAAAACTACCCTCGTACTTCATGAATCGAACCATGACGTGGTTCAAGGCTGTTTGCTGGGCGAAGCTCCCGAGTCGATCACAGCCCCAGCCACGACCGTTGCGATCTTGCCCGCGAGCGGGTTCACGGACCCCTTCCCGTTGGGGTGGACTCGATTGCTCAGGAAGATGAAAAACAGGTCGAGATCCGGGTCGATCCAGAGCACCGTTCCCGTGAACCCGCCATGACCAAAGGCCCTGAGGCCGAACCCTTCTCCCTTGTTGGTCGAGAAGCCCGTCTGCTTGTCCCAGCCCAGTCCGCGAATCCCGGACGTGACCAGGTAATCTCCTGTCATCAAGGCGACTGACTCGGGACTTAAGACCTGCTTCCCCTGGAAACTCCCCTGCCCCAGCATCATCGTGGCATAGATCGCCATGTCGTCGGCTGTCGAGAACAGCCCTGCGTGCCCCGCGACTCCGCCCAGATGAAAGGCCCGCGGGTCGTGGACCTCGCCCTGCATCCAGTGACCGTCACGCTCTTCTGTGGGAGCAGCTCGCTTTCGCAACTCCCAGCGCGGCAGGTACCCAGTCTCCGTCATGCCGAGTGGGACGAAGATCTCTCTCTGGGAGAACTCGTGCAGCGTCAATCCGCTGCGGCGTTTGACGATCTCACCCAGCAGAATGAAATTCACATCCGAGTAGACGAACTTCGAACCGATCGGGTTCTGCAGCTTCAGCTCGCATATCTTCTTCAATGCCTCGTCCGGCCCGTTCAAGTAGTCGGCCAGCGCGTTATCCGGCAGCAGCCCGCTCATGTGGATCAGCAGATCGCGGACGGTGATCTCCTGCTTCTCGTTCGCAGCGAACTCGGGAATGATGGCTGAGACCTTGTCGGAGAGGCTCAGCTTCCCCTGCTCGATCAGCTTGATAATGCTGGTGGCTGTGGCGACCGGCTTGGTGATCGAGGCCATGTCGAAGACCGTATCGGTCGTCATCGGCTCTTCATGCGGGAGCAGCTGTTTGTGCCCGTAAGCCTTCAGCATGGCGATCTGACCATGTCGCCCAACGCAGACGACACAGCCCGGCATCTTCTTCTCGGCGAGCCCCTCGGCAACGAGGCTGTCGATAGCTGCGAGCTTCTGCGCGTCGAGGCCGACAGCCTGTGGTTCAACTCGCGGGAGAGCTGCCAACAGCGGCGCTGAGAGGAGCAGCAGAAAACTCACCACAGAGACACGGAGGCACAGAGTAATCATTCGGGTTTTTGGCTCCCCTCTCCCCGCCCCCAAAGAAGACCGCGGAGAGGGGTTGGGGGGGAGGGTGTTCGAGCAGAGAGCAGAACTTCGCGAACTACCCACTGCAAAGCGAGTCGAGAACATGCTGATTCCAGAGGCGATGTCCGATGGGGAAGATGCATGGTAACCGGATAGGAGACCGAGGGGCCATGCTCGGATGACATCAGTCATGGTTGGCCAGAAGGTCCAACCAGGAGGTTTATGCGATTGGGAGGGCGAAGCTCCGGCTGAGCCGCAACTTAGAGAAAACCTTGCTCCCGCGCATGCGGCTCGGCAGGAGCCTCGCCCTCCCGAACTTGCAGATTCACAATCTGGCCAGCCGTGTGACATCACCACTTCAAAGTCGCGGGTCGCTTCGGGGCTCGTGAAACCACGTGACCGAATCTTGGAGAAATCCCGATTCCCATGTGGGCAACAAGGGGAACCGAGTGTGGCATGCCCAGACCACCCGGAAGGGCGTGGGAAAAGGCAACCCATCCGCTATGGGTCAACACAGCTTGCCAAGAGCCACGCCCTTTCGCAAAGCCTTCAGGGCGTGCCACCCGAGCTGCAAACCGCCCTGCCCCTCCCTTCACTGGCCTCCGCGGCGGGCGTGGCTGGGGCGGAAGAACCATGGAGAAAGGGGGGCTGGGGCGTCGCAGGACTGGCATGAGCGGATTGTGGTCTCTTGCAGCCAATCCGAAAATGAACCACGAGTTCCTTGGCCCCAGCTTTGTGAGGTGGCTCAGAGACTGGGGCCTGTCAGGTGTTGGGTGGCTGGAAGGGAACTGGTGGATTACGCAGCGGGTTAGATTCCATCGCATCGCGCCCCAGCCACCCGCCCTGCCCTGTACCTCGATTCACTGGCCTCGGAGAGTCCAGCGACTTTGTATTTGTAAATATCGTCGAGACCGACCAGCGGGAGGGCCCGCTGGTCGGAACTCGAACGGCAAACTCATTCAACAGCTACTGCGCGTTGGCCAGAGCCCAGACGAAGTCGAGGGACACGGATCCACTGGGGGGCATGTCAGCGGCTGTCAGTGACCCCGTGGGGTACGGCGGGCCGGTGAAGGAGAAGAAGTTCACACTGCTCCCGCTGATGACTGCCGATGCCTGGGAATGGCAAGTGTGGCACGAGGTGTACCACTTCGTCCAGCTGCCGGGAGGACCTTGCGGAGTCGCTGCGAAGTCTTCCAGCTGAGTGTTCCCCATCAGAATGGCTGGGTGGCTGGAGTCGTCGAACTGGATCTGCTGGCCGTTGGAGACGTAATTGACGAAGAGAGACTTCGACAGCCCCGATTCCGTCTCCAGCTGGGCAATCTGAGCCGCCGGCAGAACATCATGGTAAGTCAGCAGACTTTGGGCATTCGCCAGACCGGGATTGCCCTTGAACTCAAACGTCGTCCAGAACCAGCTGGGGGAATTGTCCGTGAACGGGTCCTTGGGGGTCGGAGCGATCTTCACCATCAAATGAAGGCCGGTCAAAGAGTAACCCGCGACCTGATAGGCTCCGCTGATCGCTCCCGGCTCCCATCTCGCTTTGGTCTCGACAGCGCCCAGCGGGAAGTCGATCACACCTCCACCGGTCACGAAGGCCGCGATACCCGCTTTGGTATTCAGGCCGTTCTTCATGATGTAGCCATAGGACAACGCGTTCCGCGTGACTTCCTCGTTGGCGGGGGCAGGATTGAACTGGGGGACTCCCGTCTTGGCGGCGGTTCTCATTGCGACAACTGCATTGGCCTTGGAGACCTGCAGGTGAGGGCGAGCGCGGAACTTGTTGGCCGCTTTGAACGGAGCCGAGTTCGGTGAGAACGTATCCTGGTCGCTGGGCCAGAGTTCCCATTGCGAATAGTTCTTCTTGTCTCCCTGATAGACGACCTGCTGATTGACTCTCAGGAACGTCATCCAGGCGAACTGCGACTGATCGACCTGTGACCCGGTGGCGAGCTTGCCATAGTTCGTCACAAAGTCCACATCGGACATGTTCCACCAGTCCGCCGCGAAGCTGGGGCTGGCAGTGAGTGTCAGCACAAGACACAAAAACAATCGAGACATCGTCAATCTCAACATCATGATTCCTTTCGAGAATTCAGGCCCGAACCACGCGCCCGGTACGACCCATTCGATTCAAACGCGGTCGCCCGCTTTACGCAGCTGGCTGAATTGGACCGCTATTTGACTTGGTCATACTTCTATCTGTCGCGGATCGAACTTCCATGACCTCTGCGGATCATTCTTCGGAAATTCCACTGAATCTGGGAACTCACCATTCGATGATGGACTCTTAACATCCATCTGATTCCGCGCCCTGTCTGTCCCGGAGATGTCGTGATGAAGACCGATCTGGAGATTCTCGACAGCATCCGCATCGCTGCACCCTGCCCCGCGGAATGGGGGCAGATGACCGGCGACGAACGAGCCCGGTTCTGCGGGCAATGTCAGAAGCATGTTTACAACCTCTCGGCGATGTCAGCTGCGGATGCCGTCGCGCTGATTCGCGAGAAGGAAGGCCAGCTGTGCGGGCGGCTGTTTCGCCGAGCGGATGGCACCGTCATCACGAGTGACTGCCCGGTCGGTCTGCGAGCCGTCGCCCGGCGGACGCGGCGAGTGGTCGCAGCCTGCCTGGCGGCGGTCGTTGCGGGCGCGGCTTTGCTGGTGCTGCCCGGTGCTCTGGCACGCGGGGCGAATCGGCCGAGGAATGCTGCGTTCGCGGAGGTTTCGCAATGGGTTGACGACGTCCTCGTCTGGATGGGATTACGTACCCGTCCAATCGATGTCGTGGGAGTGATTTGTATTCCCGATCCGCCGGTCTCAGATGCTCTTCCCGAGGTCGCTCCGCCAGGAAATTCCGAAGTCGGCGATGGCCATTGAACCGACCTTACCTCGTAGCAGAATTCGTCAGAATTCTGGCGTCCAGGCTTCACGCCCGTCGCCCTCCCGAAGTCGTAGCGTCGACACACGCTACTGCTTCGTTCAAGCTAAAGATTCCTGCTGAATTCATCAGCCGCTGGGCGCTAGCCCACGGTTTCTGAGCGGAAACCGGACGCTAGCGCGTTCCGGCTGATTCCGAGAGTATTGCTTGGGCGCAGCTCTACTTTCGAAGTTCCCGAAGCGCCTTCAGGATCACCGGAGCCACAGCTGCGTGCGAGTGCCGGGCTCGGACGCGCGCGTAACCTCGTTGAGCCAGGTGGAGTCGGCGAGCCGGGTCGCGATGGAGTGCCAGCAGTGCCTCTGCGAGGGCTTGCGGATCGCGGTGTGGGACCAGTAAGCCACCGTCTTCGTCCGATCCCAGGAGTTCGGGAAACGCGCCCACAGCGGGCTGGACGACGGGGACTCCATTGGCCCAAGCTTCAAGAACCGGCAGCCCCTTCGGCTCTTGAAACTCCGTCGGAACCGACAGCACATCGATCGAGCGATAGAACGCGACCTTGCCCTCGATCGTGTCGGGGCTGCCGACGAACTCGACTGCGGAGCCATACTGTGCGGCGCGCTGGCGTTGCTGGGAGATGTAGTTCCGATGCTGAGCTGGTTCGTAGCCGCCGACCCGCAATCGAATCTCCGGCACTGCCGCATGCACGATCTCGAAGGCATTCAGCAGGTGGTGCAGACCCTTCTCAGGAGCGAGGCGGGCGAAGTAGCCAATCGTCAGCGGATGCCCCGCACGGTCCGTGGGCACTCCGGTATGGTGCTCCAGATCGATCGAGAGCGGGATCACCTGAAACTTCTCAACAGGCAGGCTCAGCATGGCAGCCATGCGGTCGCGATAAAACTGCGAATGAACCAGAAAGCCGTCAAACCCCCTGCCCCGCTCGGACACAGCATCAATGGCTCGCTGGTGGTGCGAGTCCGGCAGTGCATCCAGGAAGACATCATCCCCTTGCAGGACACACGCGACCGGTCCGCGAAACTCGGCTTGGATCTGCGGCAGGCACCCGCTTAAGAGGGCGTTGCTGAATACCACGACATCGGGCTTCAGCTCGCGACCGATGTATCGAGCCAGCTCCTCCCCCGCCGAGCGGATCGGGCCGTCGCCCCCTGCCAGCATCGTGAGCGTCAGATCGCCTAGCTCAGCTGCATCGTTACTGACTCCGAATCGCGTCAGCTGGCGAATCACCCAGGGGCGATCCAGCCACGATTTGGTCCAGTTTGGGAGCGCCGCCCAGAGTCGCGAACGGGCATTCAGGTAGACATTGATCCCGCCGAAGAAGACACGCGACTGGCTCTGATTCGGTTCATCGACGCGAATCGGCGTATAGGTCGGAATCAGCGTGACCTGCGTCCCGGTGGTGAGCAGTCCGCGCGCCCAGGTGTTGTCCTGCATGCACGAGCCGCAGAACATCCCGGCACCACCTGCGGTGACGATGGCCACGTGCATCGAGATAGCTCCTTCGAGATTGGAAACCACAGCTTACCGGGCTCCGCACGCGGAGCGGAAGTGGTCTATGAATCGTGGGTGGGTGAAAGGGTACTTCTCCCTCGCTGCGGGGGAGAGGGCCGGAGTGAGGGGACCAAGTACCAAGGACCAGTACCCCTCACCCCGGCCCTCTCCCCAAATCCTGATTTCTCTGCATCTCAAGTCGCTCGTGGGGAGAGGGAGAAAGCAACCCGAACGTCCGTGAATGCGAGACACATACCGACGCCAGAAGACTGGAGTCATCCGCCACGGTTCGCGGTCGCACTTTCGGGACCGATGGAACTATTATCCGGTCTCGTGTCCGCACTCACTCGACGAGATCAATCATGAAACCCGTCTGCCTCTTGTTGCTGCTGGTCCTCTCGTCACCCTTGCTTGCCGCGCATGTTGAACTCGTCGCGGGAGGAGGCACTGCTCCTGCTCCGGGGAGGCCAACCGAAGTTCGCCTCAACACGCCGTTTGGAGTCGACTTCGACTCAGCGGGGAAGCTGTGGTTTGTGGAGCTGCAGGGGCATCGGATCGGGCGGATCGCGGATGGTCAGCTGACGATCCCGGCGGGGACGGGGGCCAAGGGTTACACCGGCGACGGCGGTCCCGGGGCCAGTGCGACGTTCAACGGGATGCACAATCTGGCTGTCGGACCGGCGGGTGAGGTTTATGTCTCGGATACGTGGAACCAGACGGTTCGCAAGTTCGACACTCAGACGGGTCTCGTCACCACGATTGCCGGTACGGGCGAGAAAGGGTTCTCTGGCGATGGCGGCCTGGCGACGCAGGCGAAGTTCGGCGGGATCTACTGCGTCTCGCTGGATGCTCCGCGCGGTCGCCTGATTCTGACAGATCTCGATAACAAGCGGATTCGCACGGTCGACCTCAAGGCGGGGATCGTGCAGACCGTGGCTGGCAACGGAAAAGGGGGCGTTCCCGCCGATGGAGCCCCAGCCACTGCTGCCCCGCTGGTTGATCCCCGTGCCGCATTCGTCGATGCCGAGGGGCGGGTCTATGTGCTGGAACGCGGCGGTCATGCCCTGCGAGTCGTCGAACTGGATGGGACGATCCGCACGCTGGTCGGCACCGGCAAGAAGGGAAACACCGGCGACAACGGCCCTGCCCTCTCCGCGACAATGAGCGGGCCGAAGCACCTGTGCCTCGACCACGATGGCAGTGTGTTGATTGCCGATACGGACAACCATGTCATTCGGCGGTATGACCCGCAGTCGAAGCGGATCACCCGCATCGCCGGTACAGGCCAAGTCGGCCTCGCCGGGATCGGTGGACCGCCCGACCAGCTGCAGATGAACCAGCCGCACGGAGTCTATGTGCATCCGTCGGGCGACCTGTATATCGCGGATAGCCACAATCACCGGATCTTGAAAGTCGTGCGAGCGGAGTGAGTCGACTTCTCTGTCGGCAATTTCTCCGAAATCGCTGAGTCCCATGTGACCGGCGAATGCTATTGTGTGAACCGAACCGTATTGATCACACGGGTTCCACTAGACTCGGAGAGTCCAGCGACTTTCACTGCAGGTGCTTCATGGTTCGATTGGCATCGTTCCTCTCTGTTCTGGTCACTGGATTCCTCATGGCCGAGGAGCCGCCCGCGAATCGGCGGATCTATCTCGATGAGTTCCGACCGAAGGCCGAGCTGCGAGCGGAAGAGCACCTGCTAACGCAGGCCAAGTTTCCGTGCGTGAATGTTCACACGCATCCGGACTCGTTGTCTGATGCGGATGTCGCCGAGATGGTGCGGGTCATGGACTCGAGCAACATTGCGGTCAGCATCAGCCTCGATGGCCGGGCCGGGCCAAAGCTCACAGAGCAGCTGCAGCGATTCACCGCGAAGTATCCGGGCCGGTTCGTGATCTTTGTGCGGATGGACTTTGTGGGAGACGGGAACCCGGACGACCCGGCCACGTGGGAGATGCATCGCCCGGACTTTGGTGTGCGGATGGCAGACAAGCTTTCGGAAGCCGTGAAGCTCGGGGCGGGAGGGCTCAAGCTGCTGAAGGATCTGGGGCTCAGGCACAAGGACCCGCAAGGTCGGTTGATCGCGCCGGACGACAAGCGGTTCGATCCTGTCTGGCAGCGGGCAGGAGAGCTGGGGGTGCCCGTGCTGTGGCATTGTGCCGACCCGGTCGCGTTCTTTCGCAAGGGGGACGTGACGAACGAGCGGTGGGAGGAGCTGCATCGCCATCCGGAGTGGGGCTTTCAGGATGTGGACCTGTCGCACCTGCCTCCTCCGACCGAGCTGCATGCGGGAGTTCCGGCTGCTCATCGCCAGCTGATCGAGGCCCGCAACCGTGTGATTGGGCGGCATCCCATGACGCAGTTCATCTGTGCCCACATGGCGGACATTCCCGAGGACTTGGCCCTGCTCGATCGGTATTTGTCACAGTATCCCAATATGCATGTGGAGATCGCGGCCCGGGTCTCGGAACTGGGGCGACAGCCCTACACCGCGCGGAAGTTCTTCCTGAAGCATGCCGATCGCATTCTGTTCGGCACCGACGGAGTTCCGCCGATTTCAGAACTTGATCCCCACTGGCGGTTCCTGGAGACCTATGACGAGAACTTTCCGTACGAGGACAACCCCTTCCCGCCGCAGGGATTCTGGAACATCCATGGGATCGGTCTGCCGGATGAAGTGCTGCGGAAGGTTTACTCGGAGAACGCGGCTCGGCTGATTCCGGCTGTGAAGAGGGCGCTGGAGATGCGAATCAGCGAGAAGTCGTAAGCGGGAAAGAATCACCACAGAGACACGGGGGCACGGAGAAATCGATTGGAGCGACATGCTCTGGGTTTGTCGTGTCTGGTCTCAATCGCGATCGGCTTGGCCTCCTCACCCCGGCCCTCTCCTCCGAGAAAAGTCTGACTCGATGCTCCAGTCTTGGACGGAGGAGAGGGAGGCGTCGAATGTTTCTCGTTTCCAAGGCGTACTTATGGCATTCTCCGTGCCTCTGTGACTCCGTGGTGAATTCTGCAGGGCGGAATTGCCGCCCCCGGTCTGATATCCTCCCCCACATCGACCGGGCGGGGCCCGGGCTTCCTTGACCTGCTGACGTGGCCAACATGGGATTTGAGAGTCGCGACTACGCCCGATCGGACGACTACTCCTACGCCTCACGCGGGAGTCGGATGTCAATTGTCAGCTGGATCATCATCGTCAACGTGGTGGTCTTTGCGTTGCAGTGCGTCTGGACCCGTCCGATGAAGAAGTCGGATCTGAACATCCCGAAGAATCGGATGGAGGCAATCGACGCAGAGCCCGAATTCCTCGAGGAAGTCCTCGCTCAGGCTCCTCGCGTATCCGTACTGCAGGACTGGTTCAGCCTGAATCGCAAGGTGATTACCCACGGCCAGATCTGGCGGCTGTTTACCTACGACCTGCTGCACGCGACGACGAACGGGCACGGTTCGACGATCGATTTCCCCTGGCACTTAGTATGCAACATGTATCTGCTCTACATCCTGGGGCGTAAGGTCGCCGATGTCCATTCCGAACGTGAGTTTCTGCTGCTTTACACACTTTCGGCCGTGTTCTCCGGGGCGTTCTACCTGCTCTGGGGATACATCACGAATGAGAACCATTCCGCGATCGGAGCCAGCGGCGCGGTTTCCGCAATCCTGGTTGTGTATGCGATGCGGTGGCCCAATGACTCGTGGCTGTTCTTCTATGTGATACCCGTTACTTCCAAGTGGATGGCCATCATTTACGCGGGGATGGACCTGTACCCCATGTTGAAGCAGTTGGGCGGGGATGAGAACGCTTCGAGGATCGCTCACTCGGCGCACATTGGGGGGATGCTGTTCGGCTACATGTACATGCGACGGCGGTGGAACCTGGAGTCACTGCTGGGAGACTGGAGTCTGTCCCGCCTGTTCAAGCGGCGTCCCAAGCTGCGAGTGGTTCGAGAGCCGGACCGCTCGCCCTCCGATCCGCAGGTCGACGAAGACCAGCTGCAGGCTCGGCTGGATGAACTGCTGGCCAAAATCTCCCAACATGGTCAGGCCAGTCTGACAGCTGCTGAGCAGGCCGAACTGATGCAGGCCAGCAAGTACTTTCAGAAGAAGCGGTGAGCGGGTTCCACTTGTTCAATCGACAGATGACTCGTGACCAATGATCAATAACTCCCTCAAAACACGCGATGGCTGGGTGACGTGGCTGGTTGTGCTGGCCACTGCGGTCGGCCTGACGCTGGTGTTCTGGGGGCCGCTTTGGCAGGGTGCCGCGCTCCTGGGGGGGGATGCGTTTCCGTACTACTACCCGCAGAAGGTTTATCTGTCCGAGTCGCTGAAGCAGGGGGAACTGCCGCTGTGGAATCCTCTGGTCGGGGCGGGATATCCGACGATCGCAGAGAGCCAGGCTGGAGTGCTCTACCCTCCGACGCTGTTGCTGTACCGGGTGTTCGACGTGCAGACGGCGTATGCCGCGAATCAGTTGCTGCATTACGTGTTGGCGTTCGTGGGGATCTGGGCGGTGGCCCGGCAGTACGGCGTGTCGCGACTGGGAGCCGCACTGGCGGGGCTGGTTTATGCCTATGGGTGGTTCGCGCCGCGGATCTGTCTGGAGTGGGCCATCATCGGCGGGGCCTACCTGCCGTGGCTGGTTTGGATCGTGGAACGCTGGCTCGGCAGCCGCAGGCTGCAGGATCTGCTGCCACTGGCTCCGGTGTTCGGACTGATGCTGCTGGCGGGGCATTTTCATCTGGCGTTTCTGGCGACGCTGGGGCTGGGGATCTATGTGCCGCTTAAGTTGTGGCTGGGAGTCGGTGTGGGTGGCGAGAACCCTCACCCCCAGCCCCTCTCCGCGTTCTTCTTTTGGGGGAGGGAGAGGGGGGCAGGACGCGCACTGGGGCAGTTTGCGGGTGTTCTGGTCGCTGGTTACCTACTCGCCTCGGTTCAGCTCGTTCCAACACTCGAGCTGATGCAGCGCAGCCAGCGGCAGGAGTTTGATCAGGGGAACGATCCGGGGTACGGGCATATCCCTCCGTGGTATCTGACGCAGGTGATTTCCTCGTGGATCTGGTACGGGCCGGAGCTCGATCCGGATCAGGCTCTGTCGCAGGTCGGCCCGTATGCGTACCCCTCGAACACGAACAAGGTCGAGGCCCATCTTTACTTCGGGATGGTGCCGCTGCTGCTGATCGTGGGAGCCCTGCTTCGCGGCGGCTACCGGCGTGAGTGGCCCTGGAGTCGTTCGTTGACGCTGTGGATGGTGGTCGGCGGAGTCGGGCTGCTGCTGGCGATTGGCTGGCCGTATGTGGTGCTGAAGCATTTGCCGGGTTTTGGGTACTTTCGCGGAGCGGGACGCAACAGCGTGCTCACCGCGTTGGCGGCGGCCTTGCTGACTGGAGCGGCCTGGGACCAGCTCTCGGGCAGTCGCGGTTCAAGCACAGTCCGGGGCAAGCTGCTCTGGCTGGTGCTGGCCGGACTCACCGTCTGGGACTTGTACACCGTGAGCCGCTGGGTGACGTACTCCACGATTATCGAGGCTCCGCTGGTGGCGGAGCGCGAGACCAGCGAACTGCGTACCGCCCTGCCCTCCGACCGTCCCGTGCGGCTGTGGGCTCCGGGGGCGAATGCCGCGACGCTGCTGGGAGTCTCCAGCTGGCCGGTCTATCTGGGGCTGGGACCGGAGGAGTACTTTGACCCGGCGCGGGTCTCAAGCTTTCACGAGGAGACCGATGCCCAGGACCCGGTTGCAATCGCAAAGCACGTCGACTGGTTGCGACGGAACGGCGTCACACACCTGATCACGTTTGAGCCACTGTCCTCGGACCACTGGCCCGTGAGGCTGGTCACGTCGCAGTTCGATCGATTGCTGTCGCGGGTGTGGGCTCGCTTCGAGCGACCGCTGCTTCTGTATGAGCTTCTTGATGCCCCCGGCCTGATCGTGGATCGCTCTGATGCGGCAGTTTCGGTCGAGGAGTTCTCTCGGCGAGCAAACAGCGTCTCGTTCCGTGTCTCGGTCCCCGCCGCCACGACGATTGAGCTGCGAGAGCTGGCTTATCCGGGCTGGCAAGTTTCGATTGATGGCGAACCCTGGCCCAGCGAGGTCAGCGATTCGATTTATCGACGAGTGGAAGTCCCCGCGGGCTCGCACCGGATCGAGTGGACTTACTGTCCGCGATCACTTCAGCTGGGAGCAGTTCTCAGCGGGCTGATACTGGCGGGCTGGGGCTGGGTGTGGTGGCGGACGCGGGTGACAGCACCGTTACCCCCTCCTCCGAATTCCAGTCGATGACCTCGCCCGGTGAGAGCGAGTTTCGCTCGCCCCACTGCCCGATCAGCTGCCACTCGGCGGTATTGACCAGGGGGATCGTCCGCGATTGAGCGGGCTCGATCGTCTGCGGCAGGCTCCACGTTTCCCCCAGCCGGCGGATGCGGTACCGCAGTGGCTGGGGCCCGCTGACGCGGATTTCTGCAGCGGGCGGGACCAGATTCACGGCCAGCGACCGAGGCGCCAGCGTGATGCTTCGCAGCCTGAGCCGAGATTGACCGAGTACGAAGTCCTCGGTCGGCGCTGCGGGGCGGTCGCGCGTTGTGGCCCAGGCGATCCAGGCTTCGCGCAGCTGGTGCTCCAGGTCGCTCGTGCCGCTGCTCGTCCCGCCGGAAGACGGGGCCAGCGTGATCTGCGGCGATCTCGACCATTGCACTGCCAGTCGGGGGGGGCCCAACCCGGTCGCAGCCAGGTCGAGAGCGACCTCTTGATTCACCGTAATCGGAAAGCGGCCCGCCAGCGACCAGATCCCCTGCCCTGGCTCGCGGGTGAAGACCTCCAGGCCCGCTTCCGGGATCGAAAGCTGAATCTGGCTGTGCCCGCCATCGGAGGTCCCGCGATAGCGGAACGGGCCATTCATCGAGAGGACCGATCGCAGCTCCGCGTGCTCAGGCAGCTGAGGCAGCGCCGAACGCAATCGATTCGGGTCGGCCAGAGATTGGAATCGCTGTTCGGGCAGGTCCAGAACATTGATGCGGGCGACTCCGGAAACGGCGAACTCCTCGGACACGGCTTCGATCAGCGTAGGGTCCACGATCACGTGCAGGTCGCGCGAGCGCTGGCGTTCGTCCGAGAGCGCGGCTGTTCCGTGGAGTGCTCGCATGGAGGGTTTGGACTCCGGCGAATTGGCTGCGACCACGGCACCCAGCTGAATCGACAGGCCGTGGGCATCGACGCCGATCGACTCGGGCGTCCATCGCAGACGAGGCTGATAGACAGGAAACGGCCAGAGCCAGCGGGTCAGCGGGCCGGAGGTATCCAGGTTGAGTCGCTGTTCGACTTTGTCGAGCAGTGGCGGGATGACGGAACGGACCTGCTTCTCGACTTCGGCCTTGCGAGTATAGAGCCCGCCGACGATGCCGGTTTCGATCTCATGCTGCGTAAAGGCCTGCCCCAGGATCTGAATGTCCGGAGGGATCTCGACATACCAGTTATCGTCCGGAATCGGAAAGGTCGTGTCGCGATGCGACAGCTGGACCTTGTCGCCCACGATATGCGGAGTGATGCGGACCCGCAGCGGGACGGGGCGGCGATGGCCGATCACGATCCGGAAGGCTCCGGTCTTGGCCGAGAAACCCGTCGTGGTCAGGCTGGCCTGCTCAATGCGCAATTCCAGCCCGACTCCCAGATCGGCCAGGATCTCGCCTGTCGACTGACAGCTCAGTTCTGAAGACTCCAGATGGGCCGCGTAGGTCAGCCCGGTGAGTGCCAGTTCGTACTTCTGATTGTCGACGTTGAGTGTCTCGCGCACATCGTCCAGAGTTCCCTGGAGCCGCTCAGGCTTGACCGATTCGGGGATCCCGGCAGACAGCATCTGCAAGGCATCGTTCCCGATTCGCACAGCCAGAGCTTGTGACACGGTGGCTGCTGGTATGAACGGGGCTCCATCGGCAGCTGTGGGGAGTGACTGCGGCGCGGAGGGGATGGTCCAATCGATTGCGGGTGGCGGGCCCCCTTCAATCAGCCAGTGAGCCACGCGCGGATTGGAGTAGACTCGTTCCCAGACTTCGTGCCCGGCGTCAGTGACTTCGTCAAAGCGTGCCCGCGAGTCCGGAACCTGGAACGCGGCTGCGAGCTTTCGGGATCTCTCGATGCGAACAATCTCATCCCGGTCGCCATGAATCAGCCAGAGCGGGCGATGAGCGAGAGTGTCCGCGGAGGCCCCTTCCAGTCCGCCCGAGATCGCGAGCGAGGCCGTCCATTTCTCCGGGGCATGAG
Source organism: Planctomycetaceae bacterium (assembly GCA_044337025.1). Lineage (GTDB taxonomy): Bacteria > Planctomycetota > Planctomycetia > Planctomycetales > Planctomycetaceae > TH-plancto1. The sequence continues at coordinate 23,047 of JBIIOI010000040.1, read as the reverse complement.
CCGTCCAGGCTGTCACTCCGAACCCGCCCATCGACCAGCCGGTCAGAGTCCGATGGGTGGAATCGATCGACTCGGCCTGTTCGACCTCGGCCAGGACCTGCATGGCCCGCTCGCCGTTCTCCGATCCGGGGGCCCAGCTGGTGTAAATGCGGTCATCCCAGGTCTCACACTGCGGAAAGACCACGACGCCCGGATAGAGCTCGGGGGAATGCCGCAGGACCGGCCCCAGTCCGGCATAAGTCGGAGCCAGCGGGTGCCGCCCGCGTTCGCCGGCTCCATGGAGAAACAGAATGACCGGCCAGCGCTTCTCACGCGTGTAGCCGGGCGGCAGATAGACCACATAGCGATGGTCGGTGCCCGCAAGTGTTCGGACTTCGAACTGCCCGGAGACGGCGGCATCCTCGGCGAATGCTTGAACTCCGACCGTCAACCCAACGACGGCCAAGACGCAGATCGCCAATCGGTACAGACGCCCCGTCATTCTATGCCGCATCCCCAGTGTGAAATCTCCATTGGTTGAGTGTAGCGCCATCGAAGGGCCACCGGTAGCCGAGAACAGGACAAATGCTCAGATATGAAGATACTGGCCGATCCCACGGCCTGTGGTGCGACATTGCCGATAGGGATACAGAGAGACGGGCCACCCCTCGGCAGGCTCACACCGTGCCGCTCTTCGGAAAGCGTGTATCACTCCGCGGGCTTGTCGGTCGCCTGAATTTGCAGCAGAGCCTGCTCGGCGGCTTGTTTGACTTCGCCGGTCTCTTCAAAGGCGATGCGCTGCAGTTCCGGCACCGCGTCGACGGCAGTCGGCCCCATGCGGCCCAGCAGGTGGATCACGGGCATCACGACTTCGGTATCGTCGTCCGCCAAGACTGCGGTCAGCCTGGGGAGCTGTTCGCTGGCCTCTTCTCCGAACGAGCTGAGGTTGGCCGCTGCCATCCGCCGCAGCTGGGGATCACTGTCCGCCAGGAGGTCAGTCAGCGTGTTGATCGCCTGGGCCTGATGCTCGGGGACGCTGGCGAGGGCGGCTGCGGCGCTGGCCTTCGCGAAGGGAGCTTCGTCGCTTAAGCAGGTGATGAGCGCCGCTTGCAGTTCCGCCGAAGGACTGCCGCTCAAGGCACAGACCGTGGCCGCCATCTCGCGTTCCATTGGATTTGCAGAGCGGAGCCCCTCCAGCAGCACCGGGCAGGCATCGTCTCCCAGGGTAATCAGCTTCTGCTGAGCGGCCTCCCAGGCCACCGGATCGACTCCGGGGGTGGTGAGAGTCTGAAAGGCCTCGCGTGCTTCGGTCGTTTGCGGATTCGGTGTTGCCGGAGTCGCAGCAGGCGTGGCAGCATCGGCGACACGGGTGTCGGTGTCTGGGGTGGACGACTTGACCTGAGCCGGTGCGGTGGGCTCGGCAGCTGGAGGGCTGGCTGCGCCGGTGCATCCCGAGTACAGCAGCACCAGTACCGCCAGTGGGCGGGCATCCTGCCAATTCCGAATCACGTCGTACTCTCCTGCGACGGGGGTGTGCTGGGGCCGGGGATCGCGGCGGGCGCCCCTTCGGGCTTGGCGAGATCACGAGCTGCCGTGGGCAGGACCATGATCTTCTGCCAGATCTTGCGCGACAGTCCGGAGGTCAGATCCTCCAGATCGTTGACTGCCGAGACGGCTTCCGAGTCCTCGAAGTGCTGAATGTAGAGGGCGGCGATCTTTCCTGCGAGAGACAACATCTCGATGCAGTAGTCGAGGTAGCGCGTCAGCTCAAAAGCTGTCATCGTCCGGTGCGGAGACGATTTGGTATCCGGGCCCGGCAGCACCAGTCGATCCGGGTCTTTCGTCAGCTGATGCATGTCGATGATATGGGCGATCGACCGCAGCTCGTGAATCGCTGCCAGACACCGCTTGCGTTTGATGCGGGCCTCCAACGCGACCAGGAACAGGATCGCCGCACCGATCACGAACAGCGACTGAAACCCCGCGTCTCCCCAGGCGAGAATGTCTTCGAGCCCGACGTGCTGATCTTCCAGCCGGAACTTGCTCCAGATCAGCCAGAGCAGAGAGACGATTCCCGACACGAACAGTACGGTGAGGAGCCGCAGCCCGTACATCGGCCGCGAAATCTGCTCGGAACGGACTTGAGCCTGGCGAGCGACCGAGTGCAGCGATGCACAGACGTTATTGAGATTGGCCTGAGGAAACCGCTCCCGGATGCGGTGAGTCAGCACCTCGACGGTGTGGATGATCTGGTTCGGATCGAGTCGCAGGTAGGTCGGGGCCATCGGCGGGGGCCTTCGGTCGAGGTGGTCGATCAACTTCTACTCAATCTGATCAACGAAGGCTATGGGGAATTGGATCACCGAATCTGGAGGAATGTGCAGCTCAATCGTCGGCGAGTCCATTTCCTACTCCCTCTCCCCAGGGAAGACGCAAGAAGCACGGAAGCTGGCGTTTAGGGAGAGGGCCGGGGTGAGGGGCAGAACATCTCCCCCTCACCCCAACCCTCTCCCCCGAAGTGACGTTTCTCTCTGGACTCCCTTCAAGTGTGGGGGCGAGGGAGAAAGACTGGTTTCGGATGCCGGCCGTATATCTCGCACGCCTACCGCAAAGTCGCGACCCGTCGATACTTGTTCTGTCGCAGTTCCCATCGCATACTCGGAGGCGTGATCTTTCTTCCCCGCCTCAGGACAGACATCATGAAGCTCGCGTTGGCCTGGATTTCCTCGACGTTTGCAGTCGCTTTCGCAGCCAGTGGTTCGCAGGCTGAACCGCCGAAGACGACCGTGATTCACAATCAGCCGAGCTATACGATCTCGACCGCGGATGTCTCTCTGTCGGTGACCGAGATTGGTGGCCATATGGCCCCGGTGACGTTCTTCAAGACAGACAACCAGCCGGTCCAGCCGTACCACATCTCTCCCTGGCAGGATGAGCCAGCGGCGGAGATGCCAGCTCCGGTGCTGGTCCCGCTCCGTGGTGACTTCTTCTGTATGCCCTTTGGGGGGAACTCGGACCTGGTCAATGGCGAGAAGCACCCGCCTCACGGCGAAATCGCTGGCAGCAAGTGGAGTCACGCTCACATCTCCGAGCAGAAGTCGACTTCCACCCTCACCATGATGTTCGAGACTCAGGTGCGGAAGGGGAAAGTGGTCAAGCAGATCTCGCTGATCAATGGTCATAACGCGGTCTATTCCCAGCACACCATCGAGGGATTCGCAGGGCCCGTTCCACTCGGGCATCATGCGACCCTCCGCATGCCGGAGAAGGACGGGGCCGTGCATTTATCGAGCAGCCCGATCCGGTTCGGCATGACCTACCCGGGAACCTTCAGCGATCCCAAGAACCGCGAGTACCAGGCCCTGCTGCCGGGGGCGAAGCTCACCGATCTGACCAAAGTACCAGCACTCGCCAAGGGAGCTCCGGACGCTGACCTGTCGCAGCTGCCGGGCCGCTACGGGCATGCGGACCTGATCCAGCTCGTCAACGAGACCGGCTCCGAGCAACCGGCCTGGATCGCAGCTGCGTACCCGGACGATGGATATGTGTGGTACGCACTGAAGGACCCGAAGGTTCTCGCCAGCACCGTCTTCTGGATGGAGTACCACGGTCGCCACGGGCATCCGTGGAACGGGCGGAACAACTGCCTGGGGCTGGAGGATGTGACTGCCTACTTCGCGGATGGACTGGCTGCGTCGACTCAGGAGAATCTGCTGACGAAAGAAGGAGTCAAGACGGCGGTGGAACTCTCTGCCACAGCTCCCACCGAGATTCGCTACATCCAGGGAGTGGCCAAGATCCCCGAGGGGTTTGATCGCGTCGCCAGCATCGACTTCGTGCCGGGGCAGATTTCACTCGTGTCGCCATCCGGTCAACGGGTCTCTGCGTCTGTGAAACACGAGTTCCTGAAGAGCGGCAAGCTGGAATAGGCGGCTGCGGCATGAGGACGTTCACTCGCCGTCGACTGATCCTGGCAGTCTCGTTGCTGGCATTGCTGCTGGCCACGGCGGGGATACTCTACCTGCGGGCGCACAGCCTGCAGTCTCAGCTGCCGCGCATCACCGTCGGAATGACCGGAGCCGAGGCACAGCAGATCCTCGGCCCGCCCTATCTGAAGCTCAACCGCACGAACGGTCGCGGCACTCTGCGGGTCTGGGTCGATCAGATGTGGCAAGTCGATCTACTGACGACCCCCGATGACCGGATCGAACGGGTAACTTGCTCTCCTTCGAACAGCGCGACTCGCCGCATGCTGGGTTGGCTGTTTCCGTAGCGGAGGCGTTCAATCGCCGCTCAATCGGTCCCAATCTGTTCGCAGAAAACATCCGTGACCTGACCATCGGGGCAGTCGATCTGGATCAGCCAAGTGTTCTGCTCCATAAGTCCTTTGCGTCCCGAATAGCTGCACAGGATCAGCGGCTTTCCGGAGTCCAGGTCTGCCTCGGGCTGGGGCTCCAGGCCGAGCGAGCGAATCGCGCGCTCGGCGTCGGCCCGCGACGACCCGATGGGTATCTCCTGCAGCAGCTTTTCGCGGATCTCTTGATTGCTGCCACTCAACACGGCGGGGACCGGCGGCTCCTGGCGGAAGCTCAGTGACGAACAGCCCGTCAGAGTCAGCGTGAGGGCGAGTAGAATAGCGAGTTGCGACCGCATTGAGGGAAGCCTTCCGTGGCTGGCGATTGTCATCGGTCTCCGAGTGTGAGGGATGCGAGTCGTCCGAGCAAGATGAACCTGATAACGCTACTGATTCAGCGTGCTGCGCAGCTGGTCCCAGCGATCGCGGTCGTCGGTGGCTTCGGACTTTTGAATTTCTGCATCCAGGTCCGAGAAACGTCGCTGCGGCCCTTCGGAGCTGCCGTCCATGGGGTTCTTGATCAGCCAGGTCACGAGGCCGACCGACAGGAGACCCGAGATCGCCAGCAGCGGGGCATCGAATCGGACTGCGGGCTGTCCGGCTTCGGACTCGATACTGAACAGCCACTCCATCGCCGGAGACTGGAACCACTCCAGCGGGACGCGGGTCTGCAGCACCTGCATCCCGTTGAAGATCAAGTGGAAGATCACGCCGGGAATCAGGCTGCGGCTGCGGACAGCCAGCAGGCCGATGACGACTCCCAGCAGCATGGCGTTGAACACCTGGTGCGCGATCATGTGGACCACGCCAAAGCAGACGGCGGAGATCAGTACCGGAGACCAGAAGCTGCGCTGCCGCCCGGACTGCAGGCCCGAGAGGATGAACCCGCGGAAGGCCAGTTCCTCGCAGATGGCCGGGGTGACGGCGATCGCGACGAACGGCATCCACCACGGGACCGATTTGTCGCTGAATGACTTCAGCATGTCGGCCATGGCGGCGGGAGGCTTCGGGAAGAACCAGGCGAGCTGGTGAATGATCTCAATGGCGATGGGTTGCAGGACGACTGGCAGCACGAAACCCAGGACCAGATACTGCCACTTGGGCCAGTAGAGTTTCAGCGTGCGCCGGAAGCTGCTGGTCAGGAGAACCGCCATCAGCAGCGGTGGGGCTCCGACGGTGGCGATGAGGTAGATGGTCTGCAACCGCAGCATGCTGACATGCCGCTCGGCCCCTTCGGGCATCTTGAAGATCGCGGACTGCATGTACGACATGGCAGCGAACTGGGCCAGCAGGATGACTGTGAAGCACAGTGCCGCCTCGGTCCGGCTGGGGACCGGTTCTTTCTCTCGCAGGATATGCTTGATCCACAGGCCCAGATCAAATCGCTCGGCCTCGCGGAACAGGACCTCTTCCCGATCAAACAGGGAGATGGCCCAGTTGAGCGCCACGACGCTGTAGAAGATGCTGGAGATAATGACCGGTGCGAGATAGCCCCCATACGACTGCAGCGAAGCTCCCCCGCTGAGCAGGGCCTTCAGTAGCAAGGCAGGGCCCGCGACGGGCAGGATGCTGTAGTACGGCTGAATCTCGACGGCGGGGCTGAGGCAGAACATCGTCAGGCCCATGGTGACCATCAGCAGCGGGGTCAGGTAGTACTGACCTTCCTTGTTGCTGCGGGCGAACATGGCTACAGCCAGGCTGGTCGCGCTGAACAGTGCGCACAGCGGAATCGCGATGGCCAGCACCCACATCAACGAGTTGAACGGTGGGAAGGTGACTTCACCCAGCCCGATTCCGGGGCGCCCGCCCGCGACGGACAGGACATGTTTCCCGGTGAAGCCCATGCTGACCATGTTCAGCAAGGCTGTGGAGATACTGAAGATCATCACCGTCAGGAACTTGCCCATGACGATTTCGGATCGGCGAGCGGGAGAGATCAGCAGCGTCTCCATCGTGCCGCGTTCTTTTTCGCCGGCCCCGAGGTCAATCGCCGGATAGAAGGCTCCAGTCACGCCCATCATCACCAGGAGGGCCGGAAAGAGCTTGCTCCACAGGTTGGCGGACATGTCTTCCTTGGCTGCCAGTTCGATACTGGTCGGATCGACGGGAGACGACAGCGAACTGGGCAATCCCGCCTGCTCCAGACGGGCTTCGCGCAGGCGTTCCTCCCAGCGCGACAAGGCGTCCTTGATGCGGCGTGAGGCGATCTGGGACTTCTCGTCCGCACTGTTCTGCAGGATGACGGGCTTGGGAAGTGCATCGCTGGCGATGCTGTTCTCGCGGTTGGCGAGCTGGCGGTTGGTCTCTTCGATCTGCTGGGCGAATCCGGTGGGAATGACAACCAGGACTTCGACGGGCGATTGCAGGAACCACTCGTTGACCCGGCTGCGGAGTTTCTGCTCCTGAGTTTCGATTGTGCGGGCTTCGACCAGGCAAGCATCATGCTCGGCCTTTTTCTCAGGCCCCAGATACGAGAGCCGCAAGGCCCGGTCCTCGGCCGCTCGTCGCGCTCGCGAAAGGGTCCCAAGCTGCTCAAGCAGCGCGCGACTTTCGAACGCCTGCTTCACGAAGGCCCGCTGCCGCTCCTGGAGTTCATCGGTGATTCCCGGTTCCAGCGGCAGCTGCAGAGTCGATTCGGTGATGACCCGCAGCTTGTCGACATCGCTGGCGACATCAAAGTACTCAGCCAGGAAGCGGTCGGGCTGTTTCGGGTCCAGCAGCGGCGGCGGCGGCAGGTCCGCCGCTCCGATGATGGCGACAGTCCGCTCCAGTTCGGAGAAGTTGACCGTCATCGAGGTCATCCCGACGCCCAGCGCCGGGTAGAGCAACAGCGGCAGCACAGCCACCATGAACAGCGTCCGCCGGTCCCGCAACTGGTCGCGGAGCTCGCGGAGGAAGATCAGTTTGACGTTCTTCCAGGTCATGGAGGCAGGCAGACTAGACGGTGTGGGAGGGGTTAGCCGTCGGACTTGTCCGACGTGCATCGTGTTCTGGACTTGCTCAACGGTAAGAGGCGTCGTGCTCCTGGATCAGCTCGAAGAACAGTTCCTCGACGTCGGGTTGATTGTATCGGTCCGCCAGTTCAGGCAGGGTTCCCATCGCCAGGATCTTGCCCTTGTGGATGATCGCTACGCGGTCGCAGAGTTTCTCGACTTCCCGCATGATGTGGGTCGAGAAGATGATGCACTTCTGCTGCAGCTTGAGCGAGGCGACCGTCTGAATCACCGCGCGGGCCACCAGCACATCCAGCCCGGAGGTCGGTTCATCGAAGATCATCACCGGCGGGTCATGCACGATCGTGCGGGCGATCGAGACCTTCTGCTTCATGCCGGTCGACATCTTCAGGCCGAAGACATCGCGAAAGTCGTTCATCTGCAGCGTCTGGAAGATCTGCTCCAGACGCGGGTAGAGCACATCGTCCGGCATGCCGTACAACTTGCCGTAATACTCGACCATCTCCCAGGCGGTCATCCGGTCGTAGATCCCGGTGTTGTTCGACATAAAGCCGATGTGCGACCGGACCCGCTCGGGCTGGGTGGCGACGTCGTAGCCCGCGATCTCCGCGTGACCCGTTGTCGGCTTGAGGACCGTACTGAGAATGCGCAGGCAGGTCGTCTTGCCGGCTCCGTTGGGACCCAGGAGTCCAAATATCTCTCCGGGCTGCACATCGAATGAGACATTATCGACGGCCAGCACCTCACCGCGGCGCAGGTCGTAGAAGGACTTCGTCAGGTTCTCGACGTGGATCATGGAGGGGCTCGGCGCGGGACACTCTGGTCCCGTGGAAGTGTGACACCTTCGAGACGGGGGAAGGGATGCCGAATCGGAACACGCGGGGTTTACTCCCAGTTCTCTGCTGTTGCTCCGTACCGCGACGACAGGACCGGAAAAATCGGATTTGGAAGAGAATTCGGCGAAACCGGAGAAGGCGATCCCAGGGGACACGTCAATCGGTGAGGAGAGGTCATCCACGGATTTCGCAGATTTACGCTGATTGGATGGCTGCTCCACGAGGCACGTCGGGCAAGCCTGACGGCTATCAAGAACTTGTCTAAACAAGGCGTTGACGAGATCTTCACGCAGTTGAATCTCGGAGGGCTGGGGGGTACAGTGCGACCTCAGTGGCGAATGACTGCCCCTGACCTCTTTTCCCCCGCCAATGACAGCCCCTCCGCCGAACTCCGCCTCCCCGAAACGATGGACGCGGCGGCATTTGTTGGGGCTGCAGGATCTCTCTGCGGATGAGATCACGATCATTCTCGATGAAGCCGCCCGCTACAAACAGCAGTGGAACGCTGGCGAGACCAAGTTCGATGACCTGCGCGGGGTGGCCGTTGCCAATCTGTTCTTCGAGCCCTCGACTCGCACCAAAACCAGCTTCAGCCTCGCCGCAAAACGCCTGAGCGCCGATACGGTCGACTTCACGGCCTCGACCAGCAGTCTGTCGAAGGGCGAAACGTTCATCGACACCGCCCTGAATATTCAGGCGATGGGTGTCCATCAGATGGTCGTCCGGCACAGCACCTCCGGAGCCCCCGAACAGCTGGCCCGGGAAGTTCAGTGCAGCATCATCAATGCGGGAGATGGCACCCACGAGCACCCGACGCAGGGCCTGCTCGACATCTTTACGATCCGCTCCAAGCGGCAGTCGCTGCAAGGGCTGACCGTGGCCCTGGTCGGGGATATCAAGCACAGCCGTGTCGCGCGCTCGAACATCTGGGGTCTGACGAAGCTAGGGGCCAAGGTGATCGTCTGCGGGCCCCCGACGCTGATGCCAGCTGCGATTGAAGAGCTGGGGGTCGAGGTGGCTCACCGGCTGGACGATGTGCTGGAGCGGTGCGACTGCATCAACCTGCTGCGGGTCCAGTTCGAGCGGCAGCGGGGAGCCTACTTCCCTTCTGTTCGCGAGTACGCTCACCTGTATGGCATGAACGGGGTCCGGATGAAGAAGGCGCGGCCGGATGTGCTGATCCTGGCTCCGGGGCCGATCAATCGCGGAGTGGAAATTACTCCGGATGTCGCCGACGGCAAGAACTCGGTGATTCTGGATCAGGTCACGAATGGGCTGTTCATCCGGATGGCCTGCCTCGCGCTGCTCCGCCGAGCGACCGAAGTTGTCCGGGAGGAGACACGATGACGGCTCCTCAATCGCTGCTGATTCGCGGCGGTCGACTGATCGATCCGCTGCACGGTACCGACAAGGTCGGTGACCTGTACATCGTTGATGGCCGGATCGTCGCTGACCCGCTGCTGCTGGTCGACCGTGTGATCGAAGCTCGCGGCATGATCGTCTGCCCCGGGTTTGTCGATTGCCGTGTCAGCCTCGGGGAACCGGGCTTCGAAGAAGATGAAACCATCGCTAGCGGCACAGCTGCGGCGCTGGCGGGCGGTTACACGCTGATCGCCTCACTTCCTGATACGAACCCCGTGGTCGAGACGCGGGCCGACGCAGAGTTTGTCAGCCAGCAGGCGGCCCGGGCCGGAAACTGCCGCGTTGTTCCGCTCGGAGCAGTGACCAAGGGGCGTGAAGGAAAAGAACTGGCGGAAATCGGCGAACTGATCGCGGGTGGGGCGGTGGCCTTCACCGATGCGAAGCAGCCGATCATGAACTCCGAAGTGATGCGGAGAGCCCTCGAATACACCCGCATGTGGGACGCGGTGATCATGCATCACCCGCAGGTCCCCGAACTGGTTCAGGGCGGTGTCATGCACGAGGGGTACCACTCCAGCGTGCTGGGTCTGCGCGGGATGCCGACCGCAGCTGAGGAGATCATGGTCCGGCGGGATATCGCCCTGACCGAACTGACGGGCGGGCGAATTCACCTGATGGCGATCACCTCGCGGCGCAGTGTCGAAGAGATTCGCGATGCGCGGCAGCGCGGTGTGCGCGTCAGTGCCGACGTCACGCCGCATCACCTGCTCCTGACGGACAAGGAACTGGTGACTTACGACCCGAACTACAAGGTCGACCCGCCGCTGCGAACGACGGCTCATATCGACGCGTTGATCGAGGCCTTGAAAGAGGGGGTGATCGAGACGATCAGCTCCGACCACACACCGCTGGCCTCCGAGAAGAAGGCTCGCGAGATCGATCAGGTGCCGTTTGGTATCGCGTCGATTGAGACGGTCCTGCCGCTCTGCGTCGAAGCCCTGATCGCGCCGGGACACCTGACCTGGCTGCAACTGATTCAGAAGCTGACGATCGGTCCGGCCAAGCTGCTCAAGCAGGAAGCGACGAAGACGCTGGCACCCGGAACGATTGCCGACCTGACCGTGATTGATCCCCAGGCGACTTACCAGATCGACCTGAATCGTTCACGCTCCCTGGGACGCAATAGCCCATTCCACGGTCGGCCCGCGACTGGGCAAGTTCAAGTGACGATCGAGGGCGGCGTTGTGAAGTACGAGTGCTGAGTTGCTCGATGTAGATCCACTCAAGTGGCGAGAACCCTCACCCCCTGCCCCTTCTGTGGGAAGAGGGGAGCCCGGTAAACGGTCGCTCTAAAAACAGAACGGACGATGTCGTCCGTTCTGAGCGAATCGATCTGTCGAACCGGTCATTAGTCGAACTCAGGCCGGCGGCGGCAGAGTTGGTCCTTCAGACGCTGGACGATGCTGCTGTGCATCTGGCTGACGCGGGATTCGGACAGACCCAGGGTCTGGCCGATTTCCTTCATCGTCAGTTCCTCATAGTAGTAGAGGATGATGATCAGGCGTTCGTTGCGGTTCAGTCCCTTGGTGACCAGCTTCATGACATCCTTCTTCTGGATGCCGATGGTCGGGTCTTCGCCCTTGGTGTCTTCGATGACGTCGATTTCGCGGACGTCTTTGTAGCTGTCGGTTTCGTACCACTTCTTGTTGAGCGAGACGAGCGAGACCGCGCTGGCCTCGGACTTCATCTTGTCAAACTCTTCCAGCGTGATCTGCAGCTTGGAGGCGAGTTCGTGTTCGGTGGGTGGGCGACCGGTCTGAGCTTCGATTTCCTTGCGGGCTGCTTCCAGCTTGCTGGCCTTGCTGCGGACCAGGCGTGGCACCCAGTCCATCGTCCGGAGCTCGTCGAGCATGGCACCGCGAATACGCGGCACGCAGTAGGTCTCGAACTTCACGCCGCGGTCGAGGTCGAACGCTTCGATGGCGTCCATCAGACCAAACACGCCGGCGGAGATCAGGTCGTTGAGGTCGACTCCGTCGGGCAGCTTCTGCCAGACCCGTTCGGCATTGAAGCGAACGAGCTGGAAGTAGTTCTCGATCAGACGATTCCGCAGATCCTCGGTCGGATTGGCGCGGTAGTCGAGCCAGTACTGCTGGACGTCTTCGGCGGTGGCCTTGATGCTCATGAACCTCTCCGTGGTCGCTCAGCCCAGACAATCCTGTCTGGCGTTGCCTCGGCAGTACCGACGTGGGTGATGTGGATTCCAAGAATCCACGGGGCCACCAATGTCGGGAGTGCCGGCTATCTGTGTTGTCGACTTTCCGGGATCGAACCTTCGGCAGAAATCCGAGAATCGTCAGGACCGTCACGTTTTTACAAACGAGTCTGGTAGCTGAAGTCGTAAGACTTCAGAAGTCCGGTCAGGACGGCTTGGTTTCTGGTTCGCTCCGGGGTGTCAACGGGGATGGTGAAGGGAATCGATACGCCAGAATTCTCACGAATTCTGCTACGTGCCAACTCCCACGGTTTCCTGAGTCGCGGTCTCCACCCGGCCCGCGATGACCAGTTCGGTGTCGCGGGTGATCTCGGCCTGACTCAGAACGGCCAAGTGGGGCAAGGTGTATTGTGTGAGCTGTTTGACCAGTGGTCTCAGCTCGTTGCGGCAGATGACGACAGCGGGAAGTCCACGCTCTCGCATCAGCGTGGTGGCCAGTGCGATCGCGTCGATGGCCAGCTGGCGTTGCCGCGAAGGCCAGGCCGACAGCGGATCAGCAGCGCTGATTCGCAGCAGTGCCGACAGCTCGTCTTCCAGATCGCGTGAGAGCGACAGCGCCACCAGCTTGCGGTCACCGGTGCGGTATTGCTGGCAGATTGTGCGGGCCAGTGCCCGGCGGATGCGTTCGACCAGTTCGCTCACATCGCGGACTGACTCGGCATGATCGCCCAGAGCTTCGATGATCGTTTCCAGATCGCGAATTGGCACCTGCTCTCGCAGGAGTAGCGACAGCACGCGGTGCATCTTGGCGACGGGGACCAGCGGCAGGACTTCTGCGACGAGTTGCGGTGCCCGCAGCTGCAGGTTCTCGATCAGGGCGTGGACCTGTTGCCGGGTGAGCAGCTCTTCCGAGTGCCGGTGAACGACGGCCGCCAGATGATTCGTGATGACCTGCTGCGGCTCGATCAGCTGGAAGCCGAGTGATTTGGCCCGCTCGATCTCTTCGCCCGTGATCCACCAGGCCTGACGATCGCTGAGCGGTTCACGAACTTGCTCACCGTCGAGGGCACCCAGCGAGTCGAATGACTCGACAGCCAGCATCGCATCGGGGTCGATCACGCCACGGGCCACACAGGCTTCTCGCAGGCGGATCTGGTACTGGAACGGTTCGAGGTGCAGGTTGTCCTGAATCCGGACCTTCGGCAGGATGAAGCCGAGCTGTTCAGCGACTTTCATCCGCAGCTGAGTGACTCGTACCAGAAGGTCGCCGCCGACTTCGGAGTCAGCCAGACGAACGAGCCCGACTCCCAGATCGAGCTGGAGAGGCTCAACATGCAGCTGGTTCTTGGGATCAGCTGCGGTCGGGGCTGCGGGGGTGGTGGCGACCTGGACTCCCTGCGGCGGAGCAGGACGGCTATTGGACTTGGTGTTGACTGGGGTCTCGTCGATCAGCCAACCGAGTCCGGCACAACCGATGGCGAAGGTCAGCATCGGCAGCAGCGGCAGACCGGTGAAGGCCAGGACCGACAGAGCGACTGCCGTGATATAGAGCACTCGCGAGTGCTGGAAGATCTGCGTGACGGTGTCGCGGGACAGGTCGCTGTCGACCGAGGTCCGCGTGACGATCAGACCAGCTGCGAGGGCCACCAGGAAGGCTGGCAACTGAGCGACCAGTCCGTCACCGATGGTCAGAGTGGTAAAGACGCGGAACGCTTCACCGACCGGCATGCCGTGCTCAAAGACACCCAGCAGCAGGCCCACGCCGATGTTCACGCCGGTGATCAACAGGCCCGCGACTGCGTCGCCGCGGACATACTTGTTGGCCCCGTCCATCGCTCCGTAGAAGTCGGCCTGGCGGGACAGAGTTTGGCGGCGGTGGATCGCTTCTTCGCGGGAGATCAGCCCAGCTGCGAGATCGGAGTCGATCGCTGCCTGTCGTCCCGGCATTCCATCGAGGGCAAACCGGGCTCCGACTTCGCTGATGCGGGTCGAACCGGAGGTAATCACCAAGAACTGAATCGCGACCAGAATGACGAACAGGGTCATTCCGACAGCGGGCGAGCCACCGGCCACGAACTGGCCGAACGCCTGAATCACGTCCCCAGCGGCATGGCTGCCTTCAATGGCTCCCTGCGTCAGGATCAGCCGGGTCGAGGCAACGTTCAGGACCAGCCGCACGAGGGCGGTGCCGAGCAGAATCGAGGGGAATGTGCTGAACTCCAGAGGGTTCCGCACATGAATCGAGGTCAGCAGCACGATCAGCGAGATCGTGAGATTGGCCGCCAGCAGAACGTCCATCACCATCGCGGGCAGCGGAGCCACCAGCACGAGAACCGCCCCGACGATCAGGACCGGCATGGCCAGACTGAATCGGCGAGAGACCACATCGCGGATGTCGTGCGGCTGCGACGGCATGCGGGGCTCCAAGGGGCTTGTGAGGGGGACAAAGGCGGGCTGAACGTCGGCGGCGAAATCGTTCCGCTGCCGGGTGAGGGGGGGTTTGATACCCCAAGGTTTCGAAACCTGTCCATTGCGCATGCCGGGATCAGCCCTCACTGGGGGCTGAACTGGCGAGGATTGCCGATTGCGGGTGACAGGCAGAAACTGCCGATGTCGGAATATCAACTCTCAGGATTGCCCGAGGTCGAGGTGTCATCCCCACTTTAGGTCGTACGCGTGTAGGACTCGTGCATCACCCATGTGGGTTGATATGCTCGACGTCTCGATGGAGGCGATCGCATGGCAGACACACAGGATCGGTTGCTGAATTGGAAACCAGCTGTCTCTCTTCGCCGCGTGCTGACGTGGGATGAACCAGTCCGAGTTGCGAGCATGCTGGGGGCACTGGTTATTCTCCCCATCCTTTTGACCGGCACTTTCGTTGGCGGACTGGTGGAATATCGTCGCGACCAACTTTCCACAGCCTGCCCCGCGACAGTGGTGGAGATTCAGCGGCGTTTTCCCCACTTCCCAATCGTGCGATTCCATTGGCAAGGAACGTCCAAAGTCGAGAAGCTGAACTCGCACGGTGATGTCAGTCACCTGCGAATTGGGGGCAAATTGTCCGTCCGCTATGACGGCAAGGCGGATCCCTATCCTGATGAGTTTTTGGAGCGATATGGAATCTTGTGCACCTGCAGTATCCTGTCCGTTTTCGTAACGGCCATGTTAGTCGGCGGAATGATCCTCGGAAGACGTCAGAATCCAAACGGCCCCAACTTTCTGACTCAAGCTGCAGAAATGAATCGTCGGATTGTCGAAGAACTCGACTGAGATGATGCCAAGCGATCGTAGAAGCCCTGTGATATTGAACCCGTACGACGTTGACTCTGGGACAAAGTCTGGACGTCAGAATTCTTACGAATTCTGCTACGGGAGTTGACGTGGGCTTTGGTCGCGCACCCTCACCCCCGGCCCCTCTCCCGGGGGAGAGGGGAGGAAGATGGGAGGGGGACGCTCCGGCTGAGCGGCGGCTTGGAGAGGACCTGGCGCTCGCGCATGCGGCATGGCGGACTGGCACCCGCTGCTCGCTGGGGGGAGCTTATTGAACCGGACGCTAGCGCGTACCGGCTGATGGGGGGAGGCTGAATTGCTCAGTCGCCGCCGGCGCCGGAGGAGGTCAGCAGCTTGCCGTCGAGATCGAGCGGGGAGCAGTAGAGGGCTTTGGCGTATTCGCGATTGAGGGTGGCGATGTGGCGGACGGAGACACCGGCGGGGCAGGCGGCTTCGCACTCGCTGGTGTTCGTGCAGTTGCCGAACCCTTCTTCGTCCATCTGGCCGACCATCCCCAGCACGCGGCGGGCGCGTTCGGGTTCGCCTTGGGGCAGCTGGGCCAGGTGTGAGACCTTGGCGGCGACGAACAGCATCGCGCTGGCGTTCTTGCAGGCGGCGACGCAGGCTCCGCAGCCGATGCAGACGGCGGCGTCGAGGGAGCTTTCCTGGACATCCTTGGTGATCGGGACGCTGTTCGCTTCGGGGGCCTGACCAGTGCGGACCGAAACGTAGCCGCCCTTGGCTATGATGCGGTCGAAGGCACCGCGGTCGACGACGAGGTCGCGGATCACGGGGAAGGCCTTGGCTCGCCACGGTTCGATCGTGATCGTCTGGCCGTCGTGGAACCGCCGCATGTGCAGCTGGCAGGTGGTCGTGCCGCTGTCCGGGCCGTGTGCCTGGCCATTGATCATCAGCGAGCACATGCCGCAGATCCCTTCGCGGCAGTCGTGGTCAAAATTGACCGGCTCGTCGCCCTTGGAGATCAGCTGCTCGTTGAGGATGTCGAGCATTTCGAGGAACGACATCTCGGTCGAGACGCCGGTCAGTGCATATTCGCAGAACCCGCCAGCCGACTGGGCATCTTTCTGACGCCAGACGCGGAGCTTGAGGTTCAGGGTCTTGCCGGTGGAGTGGCTCATGGGGTCTTCCCGTAGCAGAATTCGTAAGAATTCTGGCGTGTCTGCACTGGATGTTCCGGACGGCGGAATTCTTACGAATTCCGCTAAGTTCTGATGCAGTCAGTTACTTGTAGTTGCGGACCTGGAGAGGGCAGAACTCGAACTTCAGGGGCTCGACGTGGCGTTTCTCCTGAGTTCCCTCGCCGAGGTATTCCCAAGCAGCCACGTGGGCGAAGTTCTCGTCATCGCGCTTGGCTTCGTTCTCGGGGGTCTGGTGTTCCTCGCGGAAGTGACCGCCGCAGGACTCCTCGCGGGCGAGGGCGTCGCGGCACATCAGCTCACCAAACTCCAGGAAGTCGGCCACGCGGCCCGCCAGTTCGAGGTTCTGGTTCAGGTTCTCGCCGACGCCGGGGACGTTGACGTTCCGCCAGAAGTCGTCGCGGAGGGCTGTGATCTTGCTGATGGCCGACTTGAGGCCGTCGGCGCTACGGGCCATGCCGCAGTGGTCCCACATGATCAGGCCCAGCTCGCGGTGGTAGCTGTCGACCGACCGCTTGCCATCAATGCTGAGCAGCCGCTGCAGCCGCATGCGGGCCTCTTCGGCCACTTCGCGGAAGCGGGGATGAGCGTCAGTGACCTCGGAAAATTTGGTATTCGCGAGGTGATGGCTGACGGTGTAGGGAGCAACGAAGTACCCGTCGGCGAGGCCCTGCATCAGGGCGCTGGCTCCCAGGCGATTCGCTCCGTGGTCCGAGAAGTTGGCCTCACCCAGCACGAACAGTCCGGGGATCGTGCTCTGCAAGTGATAGTCGACCCACAGCCCGCCCATCGTGTAGTGGACAGCGGGGTAGATCCGCATCGGGCTCTTGTATGGGTTCTCGTCGGTGATCTTCTGATACATGTGGAACAGGTTGCCGTACTTCTCGCGGATCTTGGCTTCACCCTGCTCTTGAATGGCGCGGCTGAAGTCGAGGAAGACAGCCTTCTTGCTTTCGCCGACGCCGAAACCGGCATCGCAGCGTTCTTTGGCGGCGCGGCTGGCGACGTCGCGGGGGACCATGTTGCCGTAGGCCGGGTAGCGCCGCTCCAGATAGTAGTCGCGTTCGCCTTCGGGAATCTGATCTGCCGAGCGTGTGTCGCCTGCGGACTTGGGCACCCAGACGCGTCCGTCGTTGCGGAGGCTCTCGCTCATCAACGTGAGCTTCGACTGGTGATCGCCGGTCACCGGGATACAGGTCGGGTGGATCTGCGTGTAACACGGGTTGCCAAAGAAGGCCCCGCGCTTGTGGGCTCGCCAGGCAGCTGTGACGTTACAGCCCTTGGCATTCGTCGAGAGGTAGAAGACGTTGCCGTACCCGCCGGTGCAGAGCAGGACTGCTTGAGCGGCGTGCGATTCGATCTTACCGGTGACCAGGTTGCGGCAGACGATGCCCCGGGCCTGGCCATCGACGGTCACGAGATCGAGCATCTCGCGCCGCGGGAACATCTTGGCATTCCCTTCATTGACCTGCCGCATCAGTGACTGATAGGCACCGATCAACAGCTGCTGGCCAGTTTGGCCGCGAGCGTAGAACGTGCGCGAGACCTGGGTCCCGCCGAAGGTGCGGTTGGCCAGTGTTCCGCCGTATTCGCGAGCGAAGGGGACGCCCTGCGCAACACACTGGTCTATAATGTTCTGACTGAGCTGCGCGAGGCGGTAGACGTTGGCCTCGCGCGCCCTAAAGTCACCCCCTTTTACCGTGTCTACGAAAAGCCGCCAGGTGGAATCGCCGTCGTTGTGATAGTTCTTGGCTGCATTAATCCCTCCCTGAGCCGCGATGCTGTGAGCGCGGCGAGGGGAGTCCTGGAAGCAGAAGACTTTGACCTTGTAGCCCATCTCGGCGAGAGAGGCAGCTGCGGAGGCACCCGCCAGTCCGGTGCCGACGACGATGATGTCGAACTTGCGGCGGCTGTTGGGCGCAACAAGCTTCTGATCCCGCTTGAAGCTGTCCCACTTCTGTTCAATGGGACCGCTTGGGACGCGGGAGTTCAGGAGAGTTGACGAGTCGGAGCTCATGATCGGTGTGACTCTCGGTCCGGTGTCTCGCAGGGAGATGTGTGGGTATCAGGGAGGTATTTCTTACTTGAGCTCGCGAGTTGCCGAATCGCTGGCAGCTTGTTCGCGGGTGGCGCTGAGCGGGATAATCTCGGCTCCCAAGTGCTTCCTGTTGCGGTCTTGTTTTTCGCGTTCTAATTCACGCTGGAACGAGTCGACTTCTTCCTTGGTCATCGACTGTCTCTCGACCAGTCCAAAAGGTCTGATTGGACCAACAGGCTTTGCAGCTGTTTCGTCCGGAGCAACTCGCTTCTCTTGAGAAGGATCCGTGGTAGAGACCGGAGTCGTTTGCGGTGTCACCTTTCCGGGCAAAGGTTTCTCCGCATCATCCCCCTGCCGGGCTCGGTTGCTGTCCCAGAAGGCGAAGCTGCAGAACCCGAGGGCCACCAGCACTCCGAAGACTTTGCTGAAGTTCTTGATCGACGGCGTGTACTTCGGGTGATACAGGCCCAGCGACTGGAAGGCACTCTGGAATCCGTGCGAGACGTGGATCCCGACGACCAGGGCTGCGATGCCATAGATCAGCTTGCGGGAGCCCTGGCTCAGCACAGCTGCGGCTTTGGAGTACGGGTCGAGAGCCCGTGTGGCCTCGTCCGAGAAGACCTCGAACTTGAAGTCGCACAGGTGGACGCACAGGTACGCAAAGATCAGCGCCCCGGTCAGGAACATCGTGGTGTCTGGTGCCAGACCCAGGAAATTCACAACGCGGCCCGAGATTTTGGATTGCCGCACCGCGTACCCCTGAGTTCCACGGGCGGCCCGGTTCTCAGCTGCGGTGGTGAAGGCCAGATAGATATGGGCCAGCATCGCTCCGAACAGCCCAACCTCGGCCACAATCAAGAATGGCACATTGGCATGGAGGGCATTCGCGTAGTCGTTGTAGGCCTTGGGGCCCTTGTACAACAGCAGGTTCCCCGCAAGGTGAACCACCAGGAAGAAGCACAGGAATAACCCTGTGCAGCCCATCACAAACTTCTTCCCGACCGATGATCGCAACGTGGCGAGCAGCCAGCTCAAGGTCCGCTCCTCTGTCGATTCGGTTCGCGCAATTGGCTCTTTGGAAAGAGTTTGAGACGCGAGACCGATGTGGGTGGCTTCTGGAACCGATTATAGGCGGGGCCGTTCAGGCTTCAAACGAGCCAGCCCGGTTCGAGAGAACTGCTCACTTTCGGGAAAGGCTGATGGCTGATGGCGGTTGGCATATGGCCAGCAAAACTGGTGAGTGCATCTCCTCCGATTGGCTTTCTCCACTGCCCAGTGCCAATTCCCCACTGCCCTCCTCTACCTCACCGCTCCGCCATTTGCGTTGATCACCTGCCCCGTGATATATGACGCCTCGTGGCTCACCAGAAACCGAGCCAGCTGGGCGATATCTTCTGGCTCACCCCAGCGCCCCAGCGGAGTTTCCCGCATCACGCGCTCCTGCCAGACCGGGCTGGCCTGATCTCCCCAAGCTGTGCGAATCCAGCCAGGAGCGATGCAATTCACACGAACCGCAGGGGCCAAAGAGACTGCCAGCGAGCGAGTGAACCCCATGACTGCATTCTTGGCAGTTGAGAACAGCTCCGCACTGTCGCCCTCCATCCCGCGATCGGCCTGGTCCCAGCCGATTGTCACGATGGCCCCCTGCCCTGCACTCTTCATTCGCTGGCCGACCTCGCGGCTGATCTCGATGGCTGCGGCGACGTCAACTTGCAGCAGAAGTTCGAGCTTCTTCTCAAATGAGAGCTTCGGCCCTTCTCCCGTTAGCAGGTCGACGCCTGCATTGTTCACCCAGACATCGCAGTGCCCGAACTTTGACCAGACCTGCTCAACAAGCAGCTTGCCAGCTCCGGGAATGGAGAGGTCGGCGGAAAAGCAATCGGCCTGTCGTCCCATCCGCCGGATCTCCTCGACGATCCGCTGCGCGGGCTCGGCGGATTTCCGGTAGTGGATGGCTACATCGGCACCGGCGCGAGCAAATTCCAAGGCCATCGCGCGGCCAATACCACTGCTGGCTCCAGTGATACAGGCCCGCTGGCCGGACAATTGCGCGAACGGAGTGGGGGACTTTGGTGTCATCTCAATTGTGCCGATTTCGATCGGTTTGGCTCGGGAGTTGCAGTCCTCGAAGAGAGTTCTGTCACTCAGTGCATCGGGAGATTCTCTGCCGATGGTTGAGGCACTCATGCCGCAACCTTTGGCGCACCAGAAGTTTACCGAAGATTCAACGAAAATGAATCAGACGGTCATTGACTTTTCTGGACACATGGGAATAATCTGATGCAAGTTCATCGTGGTCTCCAACCAGGTTCTCAGTGATGTTCCGCCGTCGTTCGCAATTCTCGCGTCCATTCACTTTTGTGACGGCGGTTCGCGCGTGTTGATCCGTGCTACTCCCAAATGAGTAGGTCACGGTGAGACAAACTTGGCATCCATTCTCGACCACATGTCTTCCCAGCCAGCTTGACACACAGAATCACCCCTCCGGAGGTGCCCCCTAGCGGTCTTGCTGCTTGAGGGCGATTCCGGTTCCAAACCTCGGTTGCGTAACCGAGGCCGCCGAAGGTGTTCCCTTTGACTGATCAGACCCCGCAGAACGCGGATCACACACACGGAGCGCTTGGCCCGGATGGCCAGCTGGGCTCCACAGACCCACTTCAGAAAGACGAAGCGATGTCACCCGAACTGCTCGACGCACCACGCACTGTTGCTCAGGTCGCTGCCACCCCCGCAGCCTCCCTGCCCACCACCTTGGACCACGATGTCCAGGTCTTTAAGCTGCTGGCCGACGAGACCCGCCTCAAGATCCTCATGTACCTCATGCGGGAAGGCGAACTGCACGTGTCGGCCCTCTGCGACCGCCTGGGCCAGTCCCAGCCAGCTGTCAGCCATCACCTGGCCCTGCTCCGTCAGGCCGGCATGATCGAGCCGCGGCGTGATGGCAAGCACAACTTCTACTCGATCCAGAAGGATCACTTCCACCAGATTATGGCGGAACTGTTCGCTGGCATGACCGGCAAGTAACCCGTAGCAGAATTCGTAAGAATTCTGCCGTCTGGCTCTGACTCAAAGAATCTCCCAAAGCCCCCCGGTTCCAACCGGGGGGCTTTCTTCATCTCGTCGACATCCTTTCTTCTCGCACCATTCTCTGGTAAAAAATGCACTCCGAGCGACCTTCTGCGCTAAGCGTCCGCGCGTTGGCCGTCGAACTTGTTCGACGTGCTGATCAGTGGACTTGATTCGCGAAATGGGCACGTCGAGTGAACTCGACGGCTAACCCCGCTCGCTGGCTCTCGTCTCTCCTCCCCACTCTCACCTCTCTGCCATGCCTAAGCCTGCCAAGCTCGCCCTCGTCGATGGCACCGTCTTCACCGGGACCGCTTTCGGAGCCGACGGAGAAGCCTTTGGTGAGGTCTGCTTCAACACCAGCATGACCGGCTATCAGGAGATCCTGACCGACCCGTCCTACAACGGGCAGATCGTGGCGATGACCTACCCGCAGATCGGGAATTACGGGGTCAACGCTGACGATGTCGAGAGCGGCAAGCTGGCGATCAAGGGGTTCATCGTCCGCGAGCTGTGCCACGAGCCCAGCAACTACCGCTCGACCGAATCGCTCAGCGATTACCTCAAGCGGAACAACGTTGTCGGGATCGAGGGGATCGACACGCGGGCCCTCGTGCGCAAGCTGCGCGTCAAGGGGGCCATGACCGGCGTGATCTCGACGGTCGACCTGGATGACGCGTCGCTCGTCGCCAAGGCCCAGAAGTCCCCTGACCTGATTGGCCGCGACCTGACCAAGGAAGTGATGCCAGACAAGTCCAGCGACTGGGCCACCGCCCTGCATCAGCTGGCCACCGAGCTCTCTCCGCTCCCCGCCAAGGTCGCAGCGGGGACCGAGCCGCACGTCGTGGCGATTGACTACGGCATGAAGTGGAACATCCCCCGCCACCTCAAGCAGATGGGCTGCCGCGTCACCGTCGTCCCCGGCACCAGCACAGCTGCGGAGGTCCTGGCCCTGAACCCGGACGGGGTCTTCCTGTCAAACGGCCCCGGCGACCCGCGCCCGTTGACCTACGCCGTCGACACGATCAAGGGACTGCTCGGCAAGAAGCCAATCTTCGGAATTTGCCTCGGCCACCAGCTGCTCGGCTTGGCCCTGGGCGGCGAGATCTACAAGCTGAAGTTCGGCCACCGCGGCGCGAACCAGCCCGTTCTCGACAAGACCAGCGGCAAGGTCGAAATCACCAGCCAAAACCACGGCTTCGCCCTCCAGCCTGAAACGCTGCCCAGCGATGTGGAAGTGACCCACATCAACCTCAACGACCAGACCGTCGAAGGGATCGCCAGCAAGGCCTTCCCCGCCTTCAGCGTGCAGTAC
This sequence comes from Planctomycetaceae bacterium, assembly GCA_044337025.1. Lineage (GTDB taxonomy): Bacteria > Planctomycetota > Planctomycetia > Planctomycetales > Planctomycetaceae > TH-plancto1. The sequence continues at coordinate 498 of JBIIOI010000040.1, read as the reverse complement.
CACCCCGAGTCGAGCGCGGGGCCGCATGATAGCCACTACCTGTTTGGGCGGTTTAGGGGCCTCATGGGGGCGTGAGTGGCCGGTTAGCCGCCGAGGTTGCTCGACGTGCCAACCTTCCCCCCGCAGTAACAATGGACGATTGTCAAAAGGATTTCATCCTTTTTAAGGCAACGATTGAACGCTCAATACATTGGAGGGATTCACGTGAAGACAGACTGCACTCTATTTGTACGACTGCCGCAGGATGATGCTCGTCCCTTGCCGTGTAGTGAAATACTGAGGCACTACGGCATCATTAGAGATTCAATCGCTGGGACAGGTCTTGCAAGGCGTGAAGGCCTGTTCAGCACGGTCTCTCATGCTCACTTTGTTTAGAGCCGGTTTCAAAACCCTTCCACAACAACTTTCAGTTGGCAAGGCATTTGCATGAGTGTTGAGCAAAGGAGTGCTCAGTCATGCTCATCACGCTGTCGTGGTTTCCGTCCTATGGGCGGTATC
>JBIIOI010000135.1:0-4085 GCA_044337025.1 Planctomycetaceae bacterium | reverse complement strand
TTTCACGATCCAGAACGCGGCACGGCTGGCCTGGCCGAGCGTGTTGTCCTCGGCAGCCAATTGGTCAAAGCGGCTGAGTTCGTCGGTTGTGAAGTGAGCTGTGGGATCACGATGCTGGCCGGTGGCAGGATCGACGAGTGAAAGCCCGCGCTGGTACAGCTCGCTGGCCCAGTAAGCGAAGCGGTCGGAATCCCAGTCCACCCGCTCGACGCGGAACCCGGCCTGCTTGGCGAGCTGACGGAGGCTGTTCTCTGTATGCAGAACCAGATGCCGCGGGGCATCCCACTCGACCCAGCGAGCCCCGTAGCGAGAGATCAGGCGATTTCCGGCCATCGGGATACGAATGAGGCACGCGCCCTTCGGAGATAACAGGCGGTTGATATCGGTCAGGACGCGACCGTGATCGGGCATGTGCTCCAGCGAGTGGTGAAGCATGATCAGGTCGTACGGTCCGTCACGATGCTCGGAGAGCTGCTGTTTGCGAACTCGCAGCCCTGGACGGATCGAGCGGTCGGCGGCGACGAACGGGTCGACTCCCGTGAGATCGGAATAGCCGATCTCGAACATGCGGCACAGTCGCAGTCCATTTCCGCAACCGACATCGAGGACGCGGGCATTGAAGCTGCGGTTGGGGCAGTGCTTGAGCCAGCGGTTGATCTCGACCGCCTGCCACGATTTGTGCCGCCTGGCGAGGAGACCCCCAATGCCACCCGTGCCGAAGACCGTGGCGCGATGTTGCAGCCGCGTCAGCGGGGCTCTCCATCCCGAGGGGGCGTATTGCGGCTCAGCGGGATGGAACGAGTAGTAATTGCTCGGGTAGTAACGACCCAGATCGGTCGGGATCTGGGCGAGTTCCATGGCACCGCAGCCCAGGCAACGCGTGTACTCGAATGACTCGCCGAGGCCCAGCATCCGTTCCTCGGCCCGCAGGATCTCGGCGTGTTCGTGTCCGCAGTAGGGGCAGTGGTGTTGGCGAGTTTCCACGAGTATTGCTAGACGACCGGCGGGGCGTCCCCGCTCCAGGATTGGTGAGTCAGGACGGCTCCATACGCTGCGGGGGGAACCAGCCCGGTGGGATAGAACGAGTCTTCTGTGATCGAGAGATCCGCTGCTGCGAGCACGTGATCGCACGTGGTCTCGCCCGACTGCAGGCAGACATCGATCGTGTACTCGCCGACGGCAAGAGCGATCTCGGGGAGGCGGCAATGGATGCGGCCTCCAGCGGGCAGTCGACCGGGCAGCTCCGACGTGAACTTGCTGCACAAGTAGGTGACCGGAACTCCCAGGTCGTTGTTGATCGCTACATGGACGCAGGGACTGAGGTAGTCGGCCTGGCCGTCGTAGTCGATGCGAATGGTCAGTGGCTGTCCGACGCCGATCGTGGAGATCGGGACTTCGTTGCCGGTCGTCAGGAGATCGACGTTGGTAACTCGGAACTTGCCGTTTCCGGAGCGGTCCTGCCGAGTGGTCAGGTCGCCCGATTTGGCGCGCTGCGTGACTTCGCGGGTGTAGGCGTCGACCTGCTGCGAGGCAGGACCGCTGTCGATCAGCTGGCCGCGTTCCAGGCGGATCGCCTTGTTGCACAGGCGGCGAACGGCAGCCATGTTGTGGCTGACGAACAGAACGGTACGACCGCTGGCTGCGACGTCCTGCATTTTGCCCAGGCAGCGCTGCTGGAACTCGTGATCGCCGACCGCCAGGACTTCGTCAATGATCAGGATCTGGGGCTCGAGGTGAGCTGCGACGGAGAAGGCGAGTCGGACTTTCATCCCCGAGGAGTAGCGCTTGATCGGGGTGTCGAGGAACTTTTCGACGCCGGAGAAGGCGATGATCTCATCGAACTTGCGAACGATCTCCGTCTTGGGCATCCCCAGGATGGCCCCGTTGAGGAAGATGTTTTCGCGACCGGTCAACTCGTTGTGAAAGCCGGTGCCGACTTCGAGGAGGCTGGCGACACGACCGCGGATGACCGCGCGGCCTTCGGTGGGCTCCGAGATGCGGGACAGGAGCTTGAGCAGGGTGCTTTTGCCGGCTCCGTTGCGTCCGATGACTGCCAGCACATCGCCGGGCTCGACATTGAATGACAGGTGCCGCAGTGCCCAGAACGAACTGGCCTCGTCGGTGGCTCCCGAGAGTGACCGCAGTCGGGCGAGGGGAGAGCGTGCCCAGTCGACAAGGACCTCACGCAGGGTGCGCGAGGCGTCTTCCTTCAAGCCGATCTGGAATCGCTTGCCGAGATTGTCGACCTGGATGGCGGGCTTGGACATGAGTCAGACGATGTCGGCGAACCGCTTCTCGACGCGGCGAAAGTAGGTGATGCCGATGACGAACACGACGACACTGCTGACCAGCGAGACACCCAGGCTCAGCGGATCGAGTGTTTCCCCGAGGATGCAGGCTCGAAACCCTCCGATGATTCCGGCCATCGGATTCAGCGAGTAGATCACCCGCCAGTTCTCGGGAATGCGATCGATCGAATAGAGCGTCGGGCAGGCGAACATCCAGATCTGGACGATGAACGGAATCACAAACCGCACATCGCGATAAGTCACAGCCAGAGCTGACACGAGCGAGGCAACGCCGACGCTGGCCAGTAGCAGCCCGATCAGCAGTCCCGGCAGAAACAGCACTGTCAGCGGCGGGGCGACGTGATAGAAGAACATCATCAAGGCCAGCACGACCGAGCCGACAGACATGTCGATGAGTCCCACCCCGATCGCCGACAGCGGGACCAGGAGTCGCGGAAAGTAGACCTTGCTGATCAGGTTGGCGCTGGCAATCAGGCTTTGGCCGCCGGTGCTGACGGAGTACTCAAAGAACTGCCAGGCCAGCAGCGAGGCAAACGTGACGAGCGGATAGGGGAGTTCGGTCGCTTCCGCCCGGCGCTGCATCACGTGCGACAGGAACGTGAACATCATCGTCTTCATGAGCGGCTGGAGTACGGCCCAGCTGGCACCCAGAATGGTCTGCTTGTAGCGGACCTTCACATCGCGCCAGGCCAGGTAGTAGGCCAGCTCACGGTGCCGCCAGAGCTCCAGCAGATCGAGAGCTGCCCAGCCGGAGCGAGGCTCAAGGACGATTTCGGGAATGGACTCGGGCTCTGACACTTCGAGGGAGGGGGGAGTCATCAGTTCCACGGTTCGAGGTCGAAGCCCTCGATCTCCGCAGAGGCCCCTTGCTGCAGAAAGTTGACGGTGACGAGCAGACGCATCTGGCCGCGCCGCTGATGAACGGTTCCGATCTGGCCGGCCAGTGGACCGTTCTTGACGCGGACCCGTTGTCCGGGGATCAGCTGGGACTCGGCAGTGATGTCGAGTCCCGAGGCCAGCAGGTCGCGAATTCGTCGGAGATCGTGAACGAGGACTGTCGGCTCAGGGACTTCGATGCAGCGTGAGACACAGCCGGTTGAGACCGTGTGGTAACGGTCCATTTCGTCGCCACGGACGAACACGTAGCTGGGAAACAGGGGCAGGTAACTGGTCCGGAGTCGGCCCGCTGGGGAGCGATAGACTTGCTCGTAGACGGGCGAGTAGAACCCAATCGACTGCCGACGGAGCTGGCGCATCAGTTCCTTTTCTCGACGGGCGAGCGTGTAAACAGCCCACCAGCTGGACCGTTCTTGCGTCGGGTCGAGCAGGGTGTCAGGGAACAGGTCGGGCTCACGTGCCAGGAGCGGCATGCATCAGGGGTCCGCGCGGACTTCGTTCTTCTCGGTGACAGCCGGAAACCTCTTCCGGAGCCGATCTTGAAGCCCACGTTCGCATTGTGGCGAAAATGCTCCTTCAGCGTCCAGACCCGTTCGGCGTCTTCGCGTAAACGGCACGATTCCTACATTCAAATCAATCAGAAGACCAACTTTTTCGGCAGTTTCGGCCTGTGAGAGGGGCGTTAAGCGGCTGCTCCGGGCAATGGAAGTGCTGATCTAGGCTCGGTTAATGACAACAGCAGTTCTTCGATCTGGATTTCGATCGGCTTCAATCCAAGCAGGACTTCGGCCAACTGGTCGGAAGAGGCGAGCTGCCAGTTGCCGTCGCATTCTCCCGCCAGGCGAATCTGCCCGACGACCATTCCCTGAAACACCAACG